>JAGHAU010000113.1 GCA_021161345.1 Anaerolineales bacterium
CAAGAATAAGAGCAGATGGGATATAATGAAAATGTTATTATAAATCCAGGAAAAACTATATTATCCCCATTCCTGAGGGGCTATTTTACTGGAAAATAAATCTGGATATCATATGACCTCTACCCTCTATTTAATTGATGGACATGCCCTGGCATATCGAACTTATTTTGCCCTTACCAGCGGTGGAACCAACTCGGCCAGGTGGCTCACCAGCAAGGGTGAACCCACAGCTGGAATCTATGGTTTTACCAGTGTTTTACTGCGTTTGCTGGAACAGGAAAGGCCCGATTATTTAGCGGTAGTCTTCGATACTGGAAAAACCTTCAGGGACGAGTTATTCCCAGATTACAAGGCAACCCGGGAAAAAATGCCCGACGATCTTCGGGTCCAGATCGAACGGATCAGGAAGTTGGTAGATACTTTTAATATTCCCCGTGCTGAACTGAAAGGGTATGAGGCGGATGATGTCCTGGGAAGTCTGGCAAATTGGGCTGTAGACAAGGGCTTGGCTGTAAAGATCATCACTGGAGACCGGGATCTGCTGCAGCTGGTGAACGATCGCATCACAGTTAACCTGCCCGGCAAATCGCTCAGCGACGCCAAGGATTATTTCAGGGAAGATGTGAAAGAATCAATGGGTGTCTGGCCGGAACAGGTAGTGGATTTTAAAGCCATCATTGGGGATCGCTCCGATAATATTCCCGGTGTCTATGGTGTGGGGAAGAAGACAGCTGTAAAACTTCTAGAAAAATATCAAACCCTTGATAGTATTTATGATCATATTGATGACATAGGCGGTCGATTCCAAACGAAACTGGTGGAAGGAAAAGAAGATGCCTATTTGAGCCAAAAGCTGGCCACAATTGTCAGCGACCTGGGAGTAGAGATCGATCTGGACCAAGCCAAACCTGATCAATTTGATCCTCTCATGGTCAGGGATCTGTTCAGGGAACTGGAGTTTGACTCTCTGTTGAATAGATTGGCTGTTGTTGAGGATATCTATGGGAAAACGGTCTCCGAAGGCCAGATGAGCCTCTTTACTAAAACGGAAGGAAAAACCTCGGAATTCTTAGCGACAACCGATGATCCCGGGTCCATCAAAGTCGAGATCGTAACTACCGAGGCCCAGTTAAAGAAATTAGGAGAAGTCCTTTCCAAAGCTTCGCAGATCGCTTTTGACACTGAAACCACTTCCAAAGACCAGATGCAGGCCAAACTGGTTGGGATTTCACTGGCAGTCTCCGAGGATGGTGGATACTATGTCCCGGTAGGGCATAATGAAGGGGAGCAGCTGCTTCTGGATCAGGTCCTGGATGTATTGAAGGGACCTTTGACAAACCCAGCAATCCCTAAACTGGGTCATAACCTGAAATATGACTATGTGCTATTAGCTAGAGCCGGACTGATGGTTCAGCCGCTAAGTTTTGACAGCATGATTGCTGAATGGCTGATCAATCCCTCATCCAGGAATTTGGGGTTAAAAAAGCTGGCCTGGGTGCGACTTGATCGATCGATGAGTGAAATCGAAACTCTGATAGGCAAAGGCAAATCCCAGATCACTATGGCTGAAGTCACCATTCAGGATGCGGCCCGATATGCGGTTGAGGACGCCGTAATGGTGCTAATGCTCCACCCAGTCCTGCTGCAGGGCTTGAAAGATACTGGAAGCACTGATCTGTATCGGAACATTGAAATGCCTCTGGTCTCAATCTTGGCTGGTATGGAAATGGAAGGCATAGGGTTTGATACCGCCTTCCTGGCTGAAATGTCCATCCGATTGGAAACCGAATTGGATCAGCTTAAGGAGAAAATCTTTAAGGGTGTAGGTCATGCCTTCAACCTCAATTCCCCCAAACAGCTTTCTGAAGCATTATTCCAGACATTAAAACTATCTCCTCCGGGGCGGAGCAGCAAAACAGCCAGCGGCTATTATTCAACCGCGGCAGACGTACTGGTGTTTTTGAAGAAAGAACATCAAGTTCCTGCCTGGGTCCTTCAATATCGGGAGTATTCAAAATTAAAATCTACCTATGTGGATGCTCTGCAGGCACAGGTCAATCCTGCTACCAAAAGGGTTCATACCTCTTATAACCAGACCGGATCTGTTACAGGACGGATCGCTTCTACCAACCCAAATCTGCAGAACATACCTGTTCGGACCGAGTTGGGCAAACAAGTGAGAGAAGCATTTATAGCAAGCCCTGGTATGACTCTGGTGGCAGTGGATTATTCACAGATTGAACTCAGAGTGGCGGCTCATATGGCCCAGGATCAAGCCATGCTGGAAGCTTTCCGGGAAGGGCGGGATATTCATACCACAACAGCAGCGGCGATCTATGATATTCCTCTAGAGGAAGTGAGTTCCGAGCAGCGCCGGGAGGCCAAGGCAATCAACTTCGGTTTGATCTATGGCATGAGCTCGTTCGGACTGACCCAAACAACAGACCTGACATTGGGAGAGGCTGAGACCTTTGTCGAGACATATTTCCAGCGTTTTCCCGGAATTAAATCCTACCTGGACAATATCAAGCTCCAGGCCAAAGAGGTCGGTTATGTTGAAACAATGCTGGGAAGAAGGAGATATTTTCCCAGGCTGGCAACTACTACAGATAATAATCTGCGTCGGCGTGAAGAAAGGGAAGCCATTAATGCCCCGATACAGGGTACAGCAGCGGATATCATGAAGCTTGCTATGATCTCTGTCGCAGAAGAACTGGAGAAATCAGAGTTGGCAGGAAAAATTCTGCTACAGGTGCACGATGAACTAGTGCTTGAGGTTCCAGAAAAGGAAGTTTACAAAACTATTAAGCTTGTACAATCTGCCATGGAAGATGTATACTCTTTAGAGATTCCCCTTACGACAGATGCCCAGTATGGTCAAAATTGGGGTTCATTGGTGAAATACGATGAAGATTGATGAAGCGAGAAATTAATGACTGATCAAATGCAAGAGCCCCAAAATCTGATATCAAAAGGCAATTCCGCTGCTTGGGATCAGAAGTGGAATGATGCAGCAACTTATTATCAACAGGCTCTCGAAATAGAGCCTGAAAACTTCAAAGCTTTGACCAATGTCGGCCTGGCATACTTTGAAATGCATGAGTATCACGAAGCGCTCAAGTCTTACAGCAAAGCGATCGAATTGAATGCTGAAGACCCGGCCCCATACGAGAAAATGTTCTTGATCTATGAAGCGCTCGCTCAACCGAATGAAGCGGTTAAATCAGCTTTGCGTGCGGCAGAATCACATCTACAGAATGAAGATATTCAGAAGGCAATTGAGAATTGGAAACGGGTTGTTGAGATCGATCTTCATAATATAAAAGCCCATGCCCGGCTGGGTATGGTATACGAAAGACTTGGCAAGAAAAAACTGGCAGTTAGCGAGTACATAAACACTGCAGGTTTACTGCAGCTTTCAGGCAATACGGAAAAAGCGACAGAATCCATCGACCGTGCCCTGCAGTGTTCACCAGAAAATATTATCGCACTTCGAGCCAGAGAGATCCTTAACCAGGGTCGCCAACTACCGCTGCCCGAACCGGTCTTGACAGATCAGGCAGAGGAAATAAAACTTGATGTAGCTCAACTGGAAGCACCGGAACCAGCTAAGCCCACGGTCTATGAAAATCCGATAGTCGAAGCCGTAGACAAGGCCATGATAATCCTTGCCGAAGCCCTGTTTGAGGAACAAATCTTTGAAAAAGATGGTAATCATCAGCGGAATGCTGAGCTGGACGAAGGGTTAAGCTGGAACCTGGAAGGCGGATCGGACCTGACAGATGACAGTCTGTTAAAACTCCATGTCTCCCAGGCAATTGAACATTATTCAACCGGAAATGAAAAAGAAGCTGCCGATCATATTAAATCTGCTATTGATGATGGCTACACTAACCCGGCAGCATATTTTCTGTTAGGTTTTCTATATACCAAACTTGGCAGAGTTGAGAGCGCAACTCGGTCCCTGATCAAGTCAGTACCTCACGAGAATTTTGCCCTGGCCTCTCGTTTATTGCTGGCAAATCAGTACAGTAGCTCAGAACAATGGGCTGAAGCTAGCAAGGAATACCTGGAAGCGCTGCGCATCGCCGATACATCCCTGGCTGATAAAGAGAATGTGGAAGATTTGATCCATCTCTACGAAGTGATGATGGATGACCTTGAACAGCGGGAAGGGGATGAAGCTTATATTGAAATGAGCAAACATGTCGAAGAATTACTGCTGCGATCCGATTGGCGGGAAGTCTTAACTGACCTTCGGTCCAAAGGAAGATCGGAAGACGGTATGTTGCTGCCCCAGATGGATGCGCTGCTGGATGATCGTAGAAGCCAGATTATGGGCGTTCACAGGGATATCATCGATCTGGCTGCAGAAGGTTATTACGGCGCAGCCATGGAAAAAGCATTTTTTGCTTTACAGAATGCGCCCAGCTTCCTACCCCTGCATGCCACTATTGGTGATCTGCTCATGGAGCAGGGCAAGATTTCCGGAGCTGTAACTAAATATCTTGTTGTGGCAGATGTTTACGCAGTCCAGGGAAAAACTGAACGTGCTTTAGCGATGCTGAAAAAAGTCATTAATATCCAGCCGATGAATATTGAGGTCCGTCAACGGCAGATCGACCTGCTGGAAGAGTACGGGAAAAAAGAAGAAGCCATTACCGAATATATTAACTTGGCCGAGGTTTTCTTCCCTCTGGCAGAATTGGATAGCGCTCGAGCAGCTTATTCGAAAGCCCTGAACCTGGCGAGGACCACATCTGATGCAGGAGGAATACAACTCAAACTTCTTCATCGTGTGGCTGATATTGATGTCCAGCGCCTGGATTGGGAATCTGCAATCGATACATACACCGATATCTGTGAGTTTTCACCCCAAAACCAGAAAGCGAGTGTCTCCCTCGTAGATTTGAATTATCGTTTAGGGCATAAACCCGCTGCTGAGAAGGAAATTGGCCGTTTTGTGGAGCAGTATGATATCTCTACTGAGTCGGAAACAATTTATGGCTACCTGGCTGCCTTAAAAGAAGAGATTACAGGTGAGGATTATATTGTCCGGCGCCTGGTTGACCTTTTTAAACACCTTGGACAGCAGGAGCTGGCAATAAGCGAGTTGGATAAATTGGGTGAGTTGCTGTTGGATAGTGGTCGAAGGGATGATGCGGTTGAAGTCATTGAAGAGATCATTAGCTTAGGTCCTTCTAATGCAGAAGCTTATCAAAAACTCCTTAAGCAAATCCGGTCTTGAGAAAGTATATTCCCGTAATTAGCAGTATTTTATAAATTCTGCCACCGCAATAAATACTGGATTGGTTTGAATGATGGATCTTCAAGATCAAATCAAAAAGTCTTTGGCAGGTGATTTGGAGTCTTTTAACCAGATCATCTTATCTTTCCAATCACTGGTATACAACCAGGCCTACAGGATCATCGGGGAACCAGATGCTGCTGCCGATGCAACCCAGGAAGCTTTTATCTCAGCCTATAAAAAACTGCATACTTACCGGGGAGGGTCGTTTAAGAGTTGGCTGCTGCGTATTGTCAGTAATGCCTGTTATGACGAATACCGCCGGAGAAAGCGGAAACCGGTAGTTCCCTTATATCCGGAAGGGGATGATGGGGATGAAATGGAATCCGCAAGCTGGTTGGAGGATCCATCTGAAAAGCCTGAAGATACATTAATGCGCAGGGAACTATCAGAAGCGATCCAATACTGTTTAGATCGCTTGGAATATGAATTCCGGACCATTGTGGTCCTGGTTGATATACAGGGACTGGATTATGCCACGGCGGCAGAGGTCACCGATCGTCCTTTGGGTACGGTCAAGAGCCGCCTGGCCCGGGCACGAAATAACCTCAAAGACTGCCTGCAGGGTTTTAAGGAACTTTTACCCCAGGGATTACGTCATGTAGGTGAGGTATAAAGGAATGAAGATATCCAACAGGGATTGGATTCAATTATCTTCCTATCTGGATGGGGAATTGAATCCGCGGGAATTAAATAAGATTGAAGAAAGGCTGAAACAAGAACCTGTTCTTCAGCTTGCCCTGGAAGAAATGAGCCAGACGAAAAAAATCTTGCAGCAGACCCCAAAATTAAAAATTCCCCGTAATTTCATTCTAACCCCGGTGATGGTTGGGGCAAAAACCCGTCTTCGGCCGGCCAGGGGCTATCGGCTTGTTTCAGCCCTGATGACGTTTTTATTGATCGGTGTTCTGGTATTGGATTTTGGGAGGTTCTTCATGATTGGGGCCATGGCACCAGCTGCTCCTAAAGAAGTTATGTTGGAAGCGGTTTCTGACTCAATGGTTGAAGCTCTGGAAGAACCAGCTCTGATGGAAGCTGAAGGAGACATGGAAGCTGATCGGGCTGTGGCTGAAACTGAAGCCGGAGCTCCCCAGGAAGAAGAAGCTCCAGCGGTTGCAGCCGAAGCTGTCGAAGAGGGAGAATCAGTTGGTTTTTCTCAGGAAGCCGAAAGCAAAAGCACTGAAGAAAGATCCACAGATACCGCTGCCAACCAGGTTGATGAATGGCAGGAGGAAGCGGATGTAGAAGAACTTGTACTGCCCAGCCAAACATTTACTCCCGACATTACCAGCCCTCCTGTTCCGGTGCCGCCAACTATGGAATTTGTTCCGGATGAAGAGATCCATAAATTAGAGAGGATACCCGCGATCGATCCTTTCCGGGTGCTGGAGATAATCCTTGGATTTGGGGCAATATCATTTGGAATTGCCGCTTGGGTGATCAGACGAAAAAGATCTTGATTTTTAATTAGATCATTAAGAGTATATTCATTTATCTTGACATATAAAAAAGCCCGGGAGAACCCCGGGCTTTTACCACGATCAGTATCAGTTTTTCTATTCTTTGGCAGCCTTGCGCACATCATTGAGGGTAATTCTCCTTTCTGCGCCGGTGCCCTTGATTTTGTTCAAGTCAATCCCCTCGTTTTCTGCTAACTCGATAGCTGCCTTAGTAGCATTGACCTCGACCTCGTCTACCAGATCCTTTCCAGCCACTTCTGACAGGAACGCATCAGGGATCGGCTCAGATTTCACGGCTTCAACAGTCGGGGGAATCACTGTGGTATCTGAATCTGGATATTCCTTCGTGCCAAAGCGGGTCAGCACAACAGCGCCTGTTACCCACAACCCCAGGATGAATTTAGGTAAGAAACCAACACAGGGCACAATATGCTGGAAGCCATTGAACAAGAGTGAGAGAATGAACATCCCGACTCCGGCCAGGATGGGGGTTGCCCAGTTTTGGTCCAGCGCAACAGCTAGTTTTCTGCCGATCTCGATACTCAAAGATACCAGTCCGACTACCCAGGCAGCTAATAAGGCCAGGATACCCAGCAAGCTGACTGGACTGAGCAGGATGGTCAGGATCAATGCAATCAGCACCAAGGGGGCAATAAAGGCAATCCCTAATCCAACCACGATTGACATAACTGGTTGACCAAACGCGGCCCGATTGATGACTGGCGCTTGATTTTGAATGAAGAGCGCGATCAATATCGCCAGCCCGGTCCAGATCAAGATCTGGAAGAAGAACCAGGAAGCGGAAACAAACGGAAGTTCCCGAAATTGAAAATTGGGGAAATCTCCTTCAAACAGGCCAATACCGCTAGGTAAATTGAAATCAAAAGGAACATTTTCTTCTGTGACAATAGTCCCGCTGACGTAAGCCCCTGATGCCTGTTCAAAACTGCTGCCCAGGACGGTCAGATTACCAATCACCCTGGCTTCTTCCTGGAGTTCTACGATCCCTCCCAGGGCAACCAGGTTGCCGTTGATCGTTCCGTTGGAGGTGACATTTCCGCCCATGACGACCGTGTCCCCATTTACTGTTGAGGAGGTTTCCAGGATGACATTCCCTCCGAAAACCACCAGATCACCATTGAGGGTTTCACCTGAATCCAGAGTGAAGTTGCCTCCAAAAATGACTTTGTCGTCACTGAATCCGGAAGCGGTGGCGGTTGTTGGGATGAGCACTGCGGTTAATACCAGTACCAAGATTAGGATACGAGTTAGTTTTTTCATTAGCCAATCTCCTTCTGCATGCCCCTGGAACGGTAAAATGCTATCGTCCAGGCTGCAGTGATCCCGCTCAGGCCAAATACTGTGATATAGAGCCAAACGGGAGAAAGTAATTTTGCGCCCACTCGGAAGAGGGGAGTGATGATATCGCTGATTTGATTAAAAAAGACCATCCAATTGGTGATCAGCGTGACCAATTCATACATCATTTGCGAGAAATTTCCCACTACGGACCTGAGTTCAAACCCGATAGTAGATAACAGGATCAAGGTTGCCAGGGAAATCGCGCCCAGAGTACTGAAC
>JAGHAU010000232.1 GCA_021161345.1 Anaerolineales bacterium
CGCAATGACATTTTCGTGCGAGGCAGGAGCGGAGCGACTAACAAAGCAATCCCAATTTACGGGAGCCATGAAATTTTTCCTTTCGCGTGAATTTCCCGTCGCAGGAGCGCCTACCGTGGTTAAAGAAATATACTGTTTTCCAAGGCGAGATTGCTTCCCTTCGCTTCTCGCTGGGCAGGCTGTCGGGAGCAATCTCCCTTCTCGCAATGACAGAAAACAAATAAGGGCGACGCGCTGCGTCGCCCTTAGTGTTTCTCCTCTTCGACTACGGTCTTTCGGCTTCGTTTAAGGCCTCCGCTCAGAGATTTGAATTTCTGGGTCTTAATCTACTTACGTCTTACATCTTACCTTACTCTTCCTCACACCCTTCCAGGCAGTCCAGCGCTTGCTGGGCTTCCTTGCGGACGATATAAGCCCGGTCCCAGTCATATTGATCGTCTACACCTAGCAATAATTCACAGGTTGTTTTGCAGGCTTGTTTCTCCTCTTCGGTCAGATGTCCATGACGGGCCAATTTTCCGTAGCTGCGGATGGCCTTAGAACGCACTCCGGCGCTGGAATCAGCCAGGTTCACCCGGATCGCTTCCAGCATATTCTTTTTATAATCAGCGGGAAGGTCAGCAGGATCAATCAATTCAACGAAACTGCCCAGGGCTCGAATGGCTGTATCGCGCAGTTCCAGGTTCTCTGATTTGGCAGCCAGGAGGACATGCTCAAAGGCTTCCAGCACTCGTGGTGAGCGTATCTTGCCCATGGCATAAACCAGGAATATCCGGCATTCTTCGCTTTCTTCACATTTAAAGGATTCCAGCAGCGGCTCCAGGGCAGGTTCGCCGACTCGTCCGAAAGCATGCCCGATTGTTAGCTGAGCTTTCATGTCCCCGGCATCAAGGTCATCGAGCAAGATCGGAATAACAAACTCACCAAAATCCGCCACCAGGCTGACCGCTTCATCCAGGACATAGGCATGTTCCGGGTGATCCAAAATGTCAATATGAAAAAGGGTAGAGACCATCTCAAACAGGGGACGGGCAGCTTCTTCGTTGATCGTGGGCAAACTCTCCCGGACCATCACCAATCCTTGATGGATCTCTTCTGATTTAGAACTTCTTAGAAGTTTTTTTATCTGATCAAATTTTTCATCAGCCATCGTACCCTCCAAAATTAACAATAAACCCTATTTCTCTCCCACGTGGGAGATTTTCTTCATTCAAGGGTGGAATCGTTTCCGGTTTTTCTTCAATTCTTGTATGTGTGAGTATTTATATCATACTTGGATATTCTTGATTTTGGAATCCGGTTAATACGGGATCACTCATCATTTTCAATGAAATAAGTCCGTTGATATATCCAGCTGCTGGAAGGTATCAGGTACATTTATGAGGACAACTGCACCTGGGAATGGCGGGAAACCTATGAAGACCCTGTTTACGAAGGCGCCTATGAATACTGGGATTGCGGCAGAGACGCTGATGTTATTGTTATAGGTGTCCGACCCATTGCTGCTCCTACCGCCTATCTTGTTCTGGTTCAGGTCCAGGTTTCATCCATTAATGCAGACTTTGATTTGGAAATCATAGACCGCATCATGAGCACCTTTGACCTTACGGATGGCTACTTGCCTTAACCTGATCCAGGAGGAAAGGGTAATACTAAAGCGGTCAGGATTATATCCTGACCGCTTTTTGTATCCGAGGATTCAATTGGAATTTCTGATTGGATTATTCTTCAATAATCTGGTGGATCTTTCTCACAGCCCGGTTGGTCGCCCTGCGGTAGGCCCGTCCCGGGGGGACGATCGCACAAAGCGATAAATTCTCTCCTCCAGTAGGGATAGTTCGGCATACCAGGTAGCTGTGTTCTTCAGTCCGGATAGTTACTTCATCCACCGGCGCAAGACCCAGGTTATCCTGGGTTTCCGCACTTACCTGCTGCAGTAAAGCAATCATGGCGCTGGCTAATTCGTGGTCCGGACTGGTTGGCGCTGAGGCAATTGAAAAACCATCTGAAGTAGCCAAGACAGAGCGGATAAAACCCCCATCAGCATTCATTTCCTGTAAGATCTCATCAAACGTGAGCGGTGCTTTTCCCCTTTCCAGGGGAACTTTATCAGTCACTTAGGTCTCCTAGGCAAGATCTGGATTGATTTTTCCTCTAGCATTGGTAACCACATTGTTCACGATCGACTTCAAACCATCCAGGACACCCACACCATCCACTGCAACACTTTCATAAGTGGGGATCCCGTTCAGGCCTAAATGTTCCTTGAGTGTATGAACCGGCACAATTTCCGGCAGATCCCGTTTATTGCACTGCAGGACAAATGGAATATCTTTAGGTTCAAAACCGAGTTCTTTCAGGTCCTCATTAAGATCTTTGATGGCTTCCAAGTTTTCGTCCAGCCGGTTGATCTGTGAGTCTGCCACGAAGACGATGCCATCCACACCTTTTAATACCAGCTTGCGGGTGCCGCGGTAGTAAACCTGACCAGGTACTGTGTAAATATTGAATCGGGGTTTCAGTCCGCCGATCTCTCCCATCTGAAACTGCATATAATCGAAATAGAGAGTGCGGTCTTCGCGTGTTTTCAGCGAGATCAATTCACCTCTACGATCCGGATGCGTCCGGGAATGGATATATTCCAACGAAGAGGTTTTTCCACTCAATGAGGGGCCGTAATATACGATCTTTAGATTAATTTCTCTTAATTTCCAATTTATAAACATACTTGTAATGGTGGTCCTTTAGTCTTCCAGGAAGGTATCGTTCAATTCCTGAGTGATACCTTTGCTAAAACCATCTGGCGTATAAGAAGATGGTGGACCGACGATCTTTTCAAATTCTTCGGTAATGGGTATCAGCTGTTCCACAGCACGTTTGGCAAACAAGCGGACCAATCCGATAGGAGTCTCAGCCCTGTAAATAACGATCAGAATAAAACTGCCGGCAATATTGTGCAGGTAGATGCTCTTTGACTCACCTTCATGGAAAAATGACCCATGGGGGTCACTCTCTCCAATACGTTTTGATAATTCTGCCATGGCGGCTACATCACCTGCCGCAAGGGCTGCCACCACATCCGGCGTGCCCTCATCCATAATGCCATTGATTGAAATTACCTGGCCGCTGATATCCGCCAGAACAATGCTGTCCGTATGAGCTTTTTCAGCCAGATGAGTTAAAATATACTCGATCTGATTTAACAGCTCTTCGGGTACATGCAATCCTTGATTCATATTATTGTCCCTCTCTTCCCTGCCAACACATCATTGATTTGGATATTGCAGTAAATTCCTGGTGTATTGACGATATTTCTTCTCCTCAGATAAGCCAGCAGTCTAGCGCCGGAGACGCTCGATAGCAGCTTTTAAGCTGGTGCGCATTCGTTCAATAGCCTGAGCCATATCTCCAATTTCGCCACCTTGCGTGACGTCAATCGGCACATCAAGGTCACCCCGGCTGATGGCATTGGTGGCATCGATAATCGATGTCATGGAGTTCATTAATCTTGTGCTGAAAATCAATGCACTCAAAACTACTACAATGGATGCAATACCCACCAGAACACTGAGAACCAGCACAGTTTGGGCTACAAAGGAGTTTCTCTGGACATTGGCCCTCTCTATTTCCGTTAAACGGGCTAATTCTTCAAGCTGAGGTTCAACCAAGCTGTTAAATCTGGGATTAACGTTCTGAAGGTAGTAGTTAATTGCATCGCGTAATATTTCTCCGGATCTATTGTCATTCGGATTGGATTGATATTCCAGAATCAATTCATCCAGCATACCCCTATAGGTTGCTCGGGCGCCTTCAAGATCGGCAACAGCTTGTGCCTGTACTGTTCCCAGGTTTGCCACTATCACATCCCAGTTCTTATCATAATCAGCCTGGGCGATCTCCATTCTGCTTAATAAATCCTCATCACCGGAGAGCTGGTATTGACCAATGGATATACGCTCTTCATCCAGGGTAACCGCAATATTTATGGATGCCTGGTTGACTTCCTGCAAACCAATCAGATCAATTGTTAATGACGTAGCCCGGTTCAGGTTTGAGGCACTGAAAAAAGCAGTCACTACCAATACCATTACAACAGATCCAAATACGATCATAAATTTACGTATATTCTTAAGTTCCATCTTTATTCCTCCTTCCGGTTAGCCTCTCAAGACAGCAACCATCTGTTTCTGGAATTGCGCTCTTTTGACACTGTCACTGATCTCCAGGCTAACTCTCTCGACCAATTCAGCAGCCTTGCTCTGTGGAAATGCTTCCCGATCCTCACCCAGCAGCTTAATTTCATCTTCAACGATGATTGGACCAATCGGACCGATCACCTCAGTAAAATTCACCATTAATTGTTCAAAAAAAGATTCGTCAACAATTTCCCGGAAAGCATTCATCGAGTCAGTCACTTCATAAAGAAGTCCGGCTGTGGTCAAACCAAAAATAATCTTTGCTACTTCAAACTCATGCAGGTCCAGCAGGTCAGCAATCTCAATCACTGAGCGCTCCCCGTTGATTTGGGCTAATACTTGCCATTCAATGGGCTTCAGACTGACAGTATTTGTAGATCCCGAAGCTGATATTTTGAACACGGCATCAGTGCTGGAGAGCACCTCTTTAATATCTCCCCATTGATCAGCCTGTCGAGCCGCTTCCAGCAGGATCTGTTCAGTGGATACACTGATAGATTGTTCAGGCGCCTCGACATCCGGTGTAAAACTGAAATCACCTTCCAACCAACCCATTAATGTATAGACAACCTGTTCTCCTAGATGAGTGCCGCTCACAGCGTGTACCAGATTTCCGTACTGGAGATAGATCTCTCCTGATTTCGCCCCTTGACGGATATCCAGCCGACCACTCCGGTTCCCTGCGCTGAGCATTTTTAGAATATCCAACAATGAAAGTTGGGCAAGGTTTCCCCTTAAAACTTCGGCCATATTAGTACTCCTCAAAAACAAAATAAATCACAGGTTCTGAACGAGGCAGTTGTGTAAATTCTACTCTAGATTCAATCTACGACAGCAGCCTGCAGCCTCTTTTGGACTTTTTTATCAGATTGCCACCGGGTAGTTATCACGTTAACAGTCATCCTCAACATCGAGATATTCACACTCGGTGTGCAGAACACAATCAGGATGGCTTGCTCGAGATCAATCAGGAACATTATCTTTTCCGAATAATAGATAACAGCTTCTGTTAAACCAGTAACAGACTTCTCTGCCGAGGATAACAGATCAACGGCTTTCCGGCCGATATCCTCCAGGGTTGTTTTGTTAAATCCTGTCGGAGGCGCGCTCTCAATTAATTCACCCTGGTTGGAACACAAACTACTGCCCCAGACACCTAATACTTGATTGATTTCCAAAAGCCCATTTTTCATAATTTCACTGATCTACGAGAAAAAATCCGGCAGGATTGCGCTGAAATTGAAGCGATCAAGTTTGCCTTGATATTCCTCTATCACTGGATCCAATGCATCCCGAACAGAACTAAATATATCCTTGCCATCCAAAGCGGCTTTTTCCGCCAATATTTCTATAGTTCCTGATAAGCCAGCCCCTACTCCCTGACTGAAGTTCTTCTTAACCTCACCATGGAAAGCTACACTGCCATCCTGGTATTGGAATTTTGCAGCAAAGGGATCCAGGAATGGATATTCGTCAGCCTTCTGAATTAACGTATCTTTAAAAG
>JAGHAU010000154.1 GCA_021161345.1 Anaerolineales bacterium
ATCCTGGGTACATCTTGCACAGTAGGAATAAGGTATGTTGACAGTTTATCTGTTTTCACATAACCATCTTCCTCAACAAAATTCTCTGTAATAACATAACCAAGAGCTTGAATGACACAACCTTCTATTTGACCCACCACTTGGTCAGGATTGATAGCCTTGCCAACATCATGGGTGGAATAGATCTTCTCCACACTGATCTGACCTGTCTCGGTATCTACAACTAATTCCACTGCCTGGGCTACATAACCATAAGCGACATTTGGAAAAGAAGCACCGGTTTCTGGATCAAAATTAGTCGTTTTTGGCGCCAGGTATTGGTGAGTTGCTATCGCCGGCCTTTCTTCAATTTCCCATTTTTCAAGAGCTATTTCAGCAGCTTCGTAAACACTGTTGCCGCCCATGAAGGTCATCCTTGAAGCAGACACACTTCCTGAATCTTTGGTCTCAGCTGTATCAGCGCTGATGATCTCAACCATTTCAACCGGTACGCCTACGGCATCGGCTGTCATTTGCACGATCGCAGTGTGAGTGCCTTGTCCGACTTCTGCGGCAGCATGGCGTACGATCACTTTTTCGATCTCTGCATCACCATACAATTCAATTGTTGCCCAGGAATTTTCCTGGTAGCCCATAGAAAAGCCTATATTCTTGATCCCGCAAGCGTTACCAAAACCGCGCTTCAGGATATGATTTTCTTCTTCAGATCTGAGAGGTTTTTTATGCCAGCTGCCATCTTCCTTCACCCAGAAGGATTCATGCGCACAACGTTCCAACACTTCAGTTATATTTGCAACACCTGGTAAAGGGCTCTGCACTGAGGTTAGGGAATCTTTATTCATGGCATTTTTTACTCGCAGTTCTACCGGATCCATATCCAGCTGCTCAGCCAGTTTATTCATCTGACTTTCTGCTGCAAATGCACCCTGGGGTCCACCAAATCCGCGAAAAGCGCCGCCAGGTACTTTATTGGTTGCTACTACCTGGGCGTCAACCTTCACATTCGGAATATCGTAAACGCTGGTGGAGGCAATCAAAGCATTGGCAAGCACTTTGTTGGAAGTATACATATAAGCACCGCCATCTGCGACGATATCCACCTCAGCAGCAGTGATCATCCCATCGCGAGTCGCTCCCCAGCGGGTTTTGATATGATAGGCATGCCTTTTATGGTGGCCGATAATTGATTCTTCGCGGCTCCAGACAATTTTAACGGGACGAAGGATCCCTTCTTCCCTCAAGCGATACACTGCCAGACCTAAAACCACCTGGATAGACAGATCCTCGCGCCCACCAAAGGCGCCCCCGATGGCCGGATGAATGATACGCACCTGATCCCTTTCAAGACCTAGAGAATGGGCAATCTGTTTTTGTTCATCAAAGGACCATTGCCCAGCTGCTGCGATAGTTACCCTGTCCTGATCATCAATAAACGCCAGGCCAGCTTCCGGCTCCAGATATGCATGTTCCTGGACTGGAGTATGGTACTCACCTTCTACAACCAGGTCTGCGGCTTTAAAACCCGCTTCAAGATCCCCTTTGCGGATACGCAGGGATTTATATACATTATCTTCTTTATCAGGATGAAGCAGCATCGAACCTTTCTGGGCTGATTCATAAGGATCTAACAACAAGGGCAAATCTTCATATTCCACCTCGATCAGATAACAAGCAGCAGCCGCAATTTCCTCTGTTTCTGCAATAACTGCGGCAACCTGATCGCCGACAAATCGAACACGATCGGCAAAGGGTATATCTGAATCTGGTCCACAAAGGACCGGTTGATCAGGAATTTGCAGTCCATATTCATTCACAGGAACATCGGCTGAAGTTAACACCAGCGCAACTCCGTCCATTCTTGCGGCCTTCGAGATATCAATTGATTTAACTATCGCGTGGGGACGTCCGGCGAAAAGGATCTTCATATTAAGCATATTCGGCATGGTTAGATCACCGGAGTAATTTGCTTTTCCCAGTACTTTGTCGAGGGCATCAATTCTTGGTTGTGATTTTCCTATTTGGCTCATTTCTTTTCTTCCATGTTGATACGTTATCAGCTTAACTTTATTGCAGTCGTTTTTGTTCCAGTTCAAATATCCGCCTGATGATTGCCAGGGAGCAAGCATAGGTCGGATCCATGCCATAATATGACAGCGTACCTGCACCCAAGTTTTTTCCTTTACTGAGCGGCCGATCTGAAGCATAATGGAGAATTCCCAGGTCAAACGGTACCCTGTCAAGGTTTACGATCTCATCCACAGGATGGCGGTAGGGGCGGAACATTTCAAACACAGCCGACAAATAAGGACCGGCTTCCATTTCAATCCCTGTGTATCCTTCCCGGTAGAAAACATCCATATAGGATGGGTTTTGGAGGAAAGTTCCCTTGACTGTGACAGCTTTTTGATTATCCAGTACCGTTCCGTAGACCAGGTAAGGCCTTACGTCCCTGGCCTCAAAAGCCCGGGGACACAAGTAAGTATTCCGGGAGTGTTCATCATACACCACATAGGGGATCATTACATCTCCCACTACACCATTGAGCGTAGCGGCTTTCCCGAGGGTATACACCCCGAGAATGCTTCCTGCGTTTTCCGCGACTTTCATTAATAAGTTATAGGCTGCCAATCCCAAAGGGTAGTCTATGTTCAGGATCAAAGCATCGCTTCGAGTCAGAAAGTCGAGATCAGCCAGTCCGCTTGTGATCCTGGGATCCAGCCAATTCTGTTTTAGTTTTGAAAGGTCAAAAACCTGGGCGGCGACGTCAAAGGAATGTTCACTGGAAATTCGATGAATGCCGGAGGATTTTTCATGATCCACCCGACGTTTGACGATCTTCTCGCTTCCTGGTTCCTGGATATATTTCTTTAGAGCGTAATATAGGAAATTTTCCTGGCTGGAAGGAACCTCGCGAGCCTGGATCTGGTTCCATTCCTCAAGCAATTCTTCCTGACCAGCATCAACCAGGTACTGGTTGATCTCCTTTTGATTCTTCAAAGCAAATCCCGACAGCAGATTTGCAAAGCTGTGGGTATTGCTTGAAATAAAATAAACCGGCCGATCTAAGAGATCTGGCACACGCCCGGAAATCACTTTCCACCAGTCATTTGTTGCCCGGTTATATTCGATCAAAGAGCCATTTAACAACCGCACCTGGAAATTAAGTTCGCGAGACTTGATCTTTTCGACCCAATCGGCAAAATCATCTCCACAAACGGAACGCCAGCGCGTCAGATCGCTGACAGACATCATTAATGCTTCTGCCAGGTTATACCAGGCATCGTGATGTTTATGGACCTGGGTCAGATCAATATCATCCGGCAGATACTGCATCAGCTGATGGATCTTATTCCATTCGATCTGATAGGCTGTGATCATGGGAATGACATCATCTATGTCTGAGCGGCTGGCGATGATACAAGCCAGGATATTCTTATCAGGATTATAAAAACAGCGGCGGCGGCGGGCTTTACCGCTAACCTGCTCCCAATCCCAAACATTACCAAGACCAGCTTCCTCAAAAACAGATCCCGTTTGACCCAGGACAATCTCCTTGGTATCCCGAACGCATTCCGGAAGCCTCAAGAGAGCGTATATAAAAGCCATCATGTCCGGTTCCTGGTGCCTGGCATGTTGATGGAGCACTGAGTTCATTCCCGCGTGAACTTCCTCGATGGAGCGGATCTGAACAGTATCCGATGTCCGGAGCAGAGAATAATATGTCCGCTGGTAAAGTTCAACTTCTTCTGAAGCAGTAGAAGGTACAGTTCGTTCCATATATTATCCTTTGATCTTCACAGCTATTTTTTCACCCTTCGGTACATTATTCTGGTAGATTTTTAGTTCCGGGGAAAATTCCCTTTTGAGGGATTCAATATCTAATCCCATTCTTTCCAATGAATAATTCCCAAATTCAGTATAGTTTCTGGATTCTACAGTTACATCATTAAGGATCGATTGGAATTCATCTGAAAGCTCCAATCCCATCTGTTTGTAAATCCTGTTTACTTCAGCTTCGGGGTCCCCAACTAGATTCTCAAAAAAAACAACCTGATACCGATCAGGTGGCAGATCAGCTAAGGCCTGATGTGGATAACAGTACCAATGACTGGCGTGTTCTTTGATGACATCAATCTGAGGAAATTCCTCTTCTGGGGTTCCATACGCTCGCCAATTATGAGCCCATAGATTAATTGAAGAAGGAATCATCTGTTCTGGTGGACGTACCAGATTGATGAATTTCGCATTTGGAAAGGTTTCCAGCAGTGTTTCTACAGCTGGGGAGAAATCTGGGTTTTTTGCAAGGTACCGTTGATCAGGATGGAGATACATATGCCGGTTTAACACTTCTTTGTAATAACCAAATTGTTTCTTCCGTTCCAGGTGAGGCACTTCCTGATCATAATATATATATCTTCGAGCCAATTCAGGAAATGGAGATACCGCAAAAATGTTATAGGATGACCAGGTATGGTAAAAAAGTTGGGAATCCTGCTCATAAGTATATAAACCGGTTTTATGCATGGTGTAAAGTTCATTCATCATGCCGTCAAATGAGGCAACAGCTTTCTGAATAGGGCTGCCGACTAGCTTACTTACCTTGAGAATAGAACGGATCAAACTTCGATGGACCAAGGCAGGAGCAAAATAGATTTCCCAGGCTTTTAAGCAGGTAAACTGTTCATCCCTCAATAATAAACGATGGAGAAATGTTGAACCTGACCGGTAATTACCGATTATGAAAATTGGATCCGGGGATTTATTTTCTCTATATTGGGGAAAAAAGAGCTTATCCAGAGCATAACCGATCCGGATATAGATATTCCAGATCGGATAACAGAAAAACAAGAATAACAAAAGGAACACCCTTTTTGTCGATAATCTGGCAGGTGTTCCCTTGGAACGAAACAGGCTGTAATAAAAATCAATCAAATATAAACGAAAATTGAACGGCATAATGAACCAACATTTATAGAATACACTTACTCATCTATCTGACTTGAAAAAAAAAACCGCACCTGGTAATTTCATTCTCGATCGAAGACCTTATTTGAGCAGTCTGAAAAGGTCCCGTGGGCGGGAGATCTTATAAATAATCGAGTAAATAATAGTGATCAGGCCAAATCCGATCATCATCAAGAAAAACATAACGATCAATTCGGCATATAAATCAGGAGCCCAACCGACTCCTCCCCGAATATCTGTCGGAACAGTTATCCAGCCCTTGGTTTTATTTGCTTCTACCAGCAAATTTGCTCCAGCATAGGACATGATAGCAATCACTCCCAGCAGTAAAAAACCTATCCCCCGCCAGACCGGGTGAACACTCGCAGGTTCATCCTGAACGTCTCTTTGATATTGATGTCGTCCCATTAAGCACCTTCTTTTTGACTAGCTTCCTCGATTGCCTGAAGGATCTTGTAATAACCAGTGCAGCGGCAAAGGTTACCAGAGATCGCTGTTTTGATCTCATCTTCCGACGGATGAGGAATTTCTTCTAGAAGTTTCGCTGCGGACATTATAAAACCAGGAGTGCAGTAGCCGCATTGGACTGCTCCATGTTCAATAAACGATTCCTGGACGGGATGAAGGTTCTCTTCCGTCCCCAAATCTTCAATGGTGATAATCTCAGCCATATGTGCCCGGGGAGCTGGCACCAGACAGGACATAACTGCCCTACCATCCAAATAAACCGTGCAGGCTCCACATTCCCCTTCTTCGCAGCCAACCTTTGTTCCAGTCAGTTGAGCAAAATCCCGTATCAGATGAAGGAGAGTTCCCCTGTGCCCTTTATTAAACGTAAATTCCACACCATTGATACGGGTAATGATGGGGTTTTTGTCCGGGATCAATGGTTTATCATCCAGAGCTGGTTTTTCTTTATCGGTTTCTTTACTCACCAACAAGACTGGAGAATCCGGCAGCCTTCCACCTTCTTCACCAGCCAATATATGTAAAAGACCTCTCTTCACCAACACCCGGGTGATTTCCTGCCTGTAATCAGCTGAACTTCGAATATCATCAATAGGCCGAGCTGCTTGTCTGGCAAGATCAGCGGCATGATCGATAACACCATCGGACAGCGCTTTTCCAACCAGGAATTCTTCAGCGGCGGAAGCATGGATGATCGTTGGCGCCACAGCGCCCAGGGTGATTCTGGCAGAAGTGATCTTTCCTTCATCTAATCCCAGCAGTACTGCCATATTTACGAGAGAGATCGCCTGGGCCTTTCGGAGACCCAACTTAAGGTATTCACCTCGCTGATCAGCACCCATACGGGGAACGATGATCTCTGTAACCATTTCATCTGGTTGGAGCACATGTTTCCGGACACCAGTATAAAAATCACTGAGAGCGACTTGACGTTCTCCCTTAAGGGATCGAATTTTCAATTCTGCATTCAAAGCCACCAGAGGTACGATGGTATCATTCGCCGGTGATGCTGTCACCAGGTTGCCAACAATCGTTCCTCTATTCCTGATTTGGGGAGCGCCCACTTCCCAGGACGCCATTGCCAATGGAAGAGCTCCTTCGCGGATGACCATAGAATCGACACATTGATTATGGGTAACTCCGGCACCAATATGGATAAAGCTATCTTCATCGAGGGAAATCTTATCCAGTGATTCAACCCTGGAAATATCTATCAAAGTTTTAACTTCCGGGTGAAAATCCTGGCGCATTTCCAGCACCAGATCCGTTCCACCAGCAATGATCCTGGCCTGATTTTTATCAGCAGCAAGCAGAGAGAGTACCTGTTCTATAGAAGTTGCGTTGATATACTCTTGCCACATAAACCCTTCTTCGTCAAATCTTTATGATTAATCCAATTGATATTATGACAGACCTTTTCCAGATCCACCCCGAATTACCTGTAAAACCTCCGCCATGATGCTGAGGGCAATTTCCTCTGGGGTTTCAGCTTTGAGATCCAGGCCAATGGGGGCATGGATCCTATCCAAGTCTTTTTTCTTAATTCCAGTCTCCAGCAACTGTTCCACCGTGAGCTTCCATCTCCTTCGGGAGCTGATCACACCAATATAGGCAGACGGAGCAGCCAGCAGTTCTGGAAGTCCCCGAACATCCACATGATTGTTCCGGGTTGCCATTATTATCACCGTTTCAGGAGAAAATTCTATTTTTGAGGATAAATCTTCCAGGGAACAGTGAACATATTCATCTGCTCCAGGCACATAGGCAGATGAACAGAATTCTTCCCGGTCATCACTCAGGATCACCCGAAATCCCAGCCATTTTGCCAGATAAACAACTGCTTTTCCCACATGACCACCGCCAACGACGATCAGGTCTTCCGGCTGTGTTAATGGATCTATGAATACCTCCAAAGTCCCTCCGCAGATTCCCGGATCGCCTTTCTCCGGATTTATCAGATCGTAAGTACGGATCTTCCTTTCTCCGGTTTGGATCGAATCTAGCGCTTCCTTGATTACCCTGCCCTCTACTTCGCCACCGCCTATCGTCCCAACGATGGATCCACTTGTATAAACAAGCATCTTGCAGCCTTCTTTGCGGGGCGTCGAGCCCTTGGTCCTGATGATCGTGCAGAGGGCTGCTGCTGTTCCTATTATTGGTAATTCAGCTAAAGCTGATAAAACCTCACTCATTTCCTAGCCTTTGTTACAGATCAGGTTTCCAGTAAACTTAGTATGACAGGGAGAAGCTGTTTCTTCCTGGAAACCACACCTTTTGCGAACCGGGTTCCATCCGAACTGGCGGGATAAGGCAAATCATCAAATGTGGAGGGAGGGTTACTGATAACCAACCGGCTAGATCCCTGAACAACATCGGTAACCATCAGGATCGTGAAGTCAAGAGCCCGGTTTACCTGCAGCCGTTCCAAAGCTTCTTTCAGTTCAGGCAGGTGTTTATCCACCTGCACCAGATCAGTTACTTCCGCTTGGGCAATTCCAAAATTCAACTCGCCAGAAGTATAGGTTTTTGTATCTGATGTAACAATCTCATCCGGATCCCGGGTGGAGATACCTGCTCCTGCTTTGATCACCGCTTCCCCGTAAGTTTTTAATGATTCTCCCTTCAAGGGACTTTTGGCAGAAAAAGCCCGGCGTCCCAACCTTTCAGCAGCATTTCTGTCACGTTCAGTAGTAGTTGGGGAGGTAAAAAACAAAGTATCAGAAAAGATGCCGGCCAGAAGAATTCCAGCAATCTTAGCAGGAGCACTCAAACCAGCTTCCAGGATACGCTCAGCGATAATTGTGCTGGTGCTGCCTACAACTTCAGTGGTAAATCGGATCGGTGCTCTTGTAAATGGATTGCCAAGCCGATGGTGATCAATGATCTCAAGCAATTCCGCTTCTTCCAGCGCCCCAACAGCCTGTTCTTTTTCATTATGATCCACCAGGACAACCTGCACCCGGGGGGGATTGAGGATATCCCGCTGTCGGGATAGTCCTACATATTGCCCATCATCATCTACTACAATGAAATAATTCCTCTCCTGCCTGAGGATCCTGTTCACCGCATCCCGGATACGGCTGCCCGCTTTGAATTGGGGTACACCAGTATCGGCGGCTTCATGGCAGGGCATCTCCAGCAGTTCTGCGATACGCATATCCTGGCCGTCTGCATGGGGAACAACCAGCTCGGACAGGAATGAAAACAAAGTTATCCCAGTGATCAAGCCGTAAGGAGTTCCATCTTCATTCACAATTGCAGCAACACCCCCCGTCCGGCTGGCGATTTCCCAGGCATTCCTGAGCGGCTCATCTGGCAAAGTAGTGTCCATACGCCGGGCGACAGCTTCAAATCGGGGAGAGACATCCGTTAATAAACAGGGGGCTTCCAAATCCAACCGGTCCAGCACCCAGGTTGTCTGGGGATTGGTCGTACCGGCTCTGGCAGGAACGGCATTGATCCCATCCCGCTCCTGAAGCAACCAAGCATATCCAATTGCAGAAGCGATTGAATCAGTATCTGGATTAACGTGTCCAATCACGTAGGTAATCATTTCCATAATCAAAACCAACCCATTTTTCTAAAAAAGAGGACTTTCTGCCCCTTATTTTCAACTGGTTGATAACTACTAAATTATAACAGATTGGCCCCCTTCATGCCTTCCGCCACGTGTATTATAGTAGTGAAAATGCCCAGGATAACTCGCTCCTGGGCATTCATTCTATCCTGGCTGGCAGGTCTAGTTTCCTCGTAATTCCTTCCAGATCTTCTCTGGAGTCACCGGGTTAGTGAGGACATTTGCACCACAGGCGTTAAATACAGCATTCCCAACTGCTGGAGCGACCCCATCCATAGGAATCTCAGCTACAGCCTTTGCTCCGAAAGGGTGGGAAGGCTCATAAGTTTCGATAAATATCGTTTCCAGGATTGGCATTTCGTGCGCTTCAAAGATATGGTAATCCCTGAAATCCTTCTCGCGAGCCCTGCCCTTCTCATCATAAACCATCTCTTCTGAAACGGCGTAGCCAAGGGCCTGAGTCATTCCACCTTCGATCTGGCCAGAGGCAGTCACAGGATTGATGATAATCCCTCCATCCACGGCCATCACCAGGTGATCCACTACAACCTGTCCGGTTTCAATATCCACAGTCACTTCAGCGAACTGGGCCGCAAACGGTGGAGGAGAAACTGGAGACACGTAGGATCCCACGGCCATGATCTGTTCCTGGTTGGCATGGTGGAGTGAATGAAGGGCCACATCTGCCATGGAGACTGCATGCCCATCTGGTGCAATTGCACAGCAGTCAGCCAATTCTATCTCACTGGCCTTAAATTTTGTCCCTTCCAGGCGGGATTCCAGAACCATCACAGCCCTTTCCCTGATCTTGTCGGCCACTTTATTCGCTGCATCAACAACTGCAGCTCCGGATATATAAGTTGTGCTGGAAGCGTAAGCGCCCTTGTCAAAGGGTGTAAAATCCGTATCTGAAGAGTAAACGATAATGTCATCCAGATTCACACCCAAAATCTCAGCGGCCATCTGGGCCAGAACGGTATCCGATCCTGTTCCGAGATCCGTTGCGCCTACCAGCAAGTTGAACGAACCGTCATCATTTAGTTTGATACTTGCGCCTCCCATGTCCAGGTATGGAATTGCCGTTCCCTGCATGACCAGAGCAACCCCTAAACCGCGTTTCAAGTGCGGCTTTCCAGGTACATCATTCCACCCTTTATCCGCCCGCTTCTTATCCCAATCAATAGCTTCTTTGCCTTTATTGACACATTCAACAAGCCCGTTGGTTTGGATCATCTCCGGGAACGGCTCTCTACCCTCGCTCCAGGCAACACTGAAGGGATGGATCTCTCCTGCATGCAGAGAATTCTTCAATCGGAACTCCAGCGGATCCAACCCCATTTCATGGGCGATAAATTCCATATGGCGTTCAACAGGCCAATACCCCTGGGGCACACCATAGCCGCGGTAAGCACCAGAAGGCGGTGTATTGGTATAGACTACATCAGCATAAAAGCGGATATTGGGAGATTCACGGAACTTACCATCTCCCACATACAATGCCATTGCTTTCGTAGTATTTCCAGTAACCGTCAATGCGTGAGCGCCGTTGGCGCCAGTATCACTTAACGCATACATAGCATTGGCAGTCATCGTTCCATCTTTCTTGACCCCGGTTTTCAGCTTAATTCGCATAGGATGGCGTGAACGTGAAGCAATAAATTCTTCTTCCCGGGTGTATACGTATTGGACAGGCTGTCCGGTGACAATAGTCAGGTGAGCTGCGACATCTTCAATTAACATCTCCTGTTTGCCGCCAAATGCCCCTCCGACCCGGGGTTTAATAACACGGATCCGTTTTACCGGCAGATCCAGAACAGGTGCGATCATCCTGCGGACATGGAATGGGACCTGGGTGCTGGTCCGTATGACAAGGCGGTCATCCTCATCCCAATATGTCACTACAGCATGGGGTTCAATATGGGCCTGTTGGACCTTTGGAACCTCATATTCTGCCTCGAAGATCTCGTCTGCCTGTTTAAATCCTTCTTCAATATCACCAATATCGATCCGAATCTCTGCGGCCAGATTTTTCGTAGGATCAGAATCCGCGAAATTGACATAATCATCCTGATCATGAATTATCGGTGCGCCAGGCTGCATGGATTCCCTGGTATCCAGGATCGCATCCAGGATCTCGTATTCCACATCGATTGCCTCGACTGCCATTTGGGCAATCTCTTCAGATTCCGCCGCGACAAATGCTACCCGGTCTCCCACAAAACGCACCTTATTATCAAGGGAGTAGCAATCCAGCGGACCTGGAATCGGATCGGATTGGCCCGCAGTGGAATACGGCACACGGGGCAAATCCTTGTGGGTTAACACGCACCGCACTCCAGGGATCTCCAGGGCTTTGGCCGTGTTAATTGATTTAATTCTGGCATGAGCATGGGGGCTGAAGAGCACTTTGGCATATAACATATCCCTGCGCTCAAAATCAGCTGCAAAAGCAGGTTTTCCCTGCACAAGTTTTACTGCATCCACTTTTTCCTTGGGTTTTCCAACCTGGCGCCAGGTGTCCGGGCTGTTGCTCACTTTCAATTCAGTGATCACCCTTTCTGCAGTTAGTGTCGATCCATCAACCTCGATCGTCCGGGTGGGTGGAATGGAATCATGAATATCTTTGCCCATCCATTCCGGCGGGACTTGAATTGGATCTTCGATAGGCGGTACTTCTTCACCTCTCAGCCGGGCGGCTGCCCGGAGAACAGCTTCAACAGGTTTTAGATAACCAGTACAGCGGCATAAAACACCAGAAAGGGTATCTCTGACCTGCTCTTCGGTTGGATTCTGTTCCCGGCTTAACAGCTCTTTAGATGCCAGGATCTGGGCTGGTGTACAGTAACCACATTGGATAGCGCCGGTTTTGACAAATTCCTGCTGCAGAATATGAAGTCCCTTGCCTTTTTTCCATCCCTGCTTGGGATGTTCCCCCATCATCTCTATAGTCTCAATATCATGTCCATCAGCCTGCGCTGCCAGCATTAAATAGGCATTGACAGGTTTTCCGTCGAGCAGGATCGTATCCGCACCGGATAATCCATGTTCATCGCCAAATTTAACGCTTCTGTAACCTAATTTCCGCAGCACATAATATAACCTTTCGCCAGGATGAATATTAAGCTGGTAGTCCTGATTATTTATGGTCAGTTCGATATCAATCATGATGATTAATCCTTAACCGTTCTCAGCTATCTCTTCTAAACAGCGCTTCACAAGAATCCCTGCCGTGTCTGAACGATAGGCAGCACTGGCCCATTGATCATCCGCATCTGAATATGCATCTTTAGCAGCTTCTACCGCTCCATCGGCTTCCGGGCCATCCAGTACCATCACTGGCTGGTCGCCATAACCAATCAATACAACCCGAGTCCTCCCTGAAGGCCATTGAGCAACTGCGGCACCAACAATAGGCAAATCAGCTGGAGATCTGGCAACATATTGATAAGAAACCCCGACAATCGCGGGGATGCTGATCTCAGTGATCACCCGGCCAGCCAATTTGTCTTCCCGAACTGGCAGGAAATCCCCCAGCCTGACCTTTTCAATTTTAGCCTTTGCTTTACTGAAAACCAATTCCGCATCAAGGGCTAAAAATACTCCTCCTACTGCTGAACGACCATTAGCAGCAACCAGGGAGCCAGCCAGGGTTGCTACCTGGCGCCGATTGTAGGTTTCCTGGTGTTTTATTGCCTTTTTCAGAGCAGCTGGAATTAGATCTGGATCAAGCATAGCCTGGAGTGTGACTGCCGCCCCTAACTGAAGGATATTTCCCTTGCTCATAATAGCAGTCATACCCAACTTCTGCAGATCAGCTACCGCAATTGGTTCTTTAATAATCTCATTTATATACAAACCGCCTCCCAACACGATCGTTCGGGGAGATTTTCTAGAAACCAGGGATAACAGTTCTTCAATGCTATCGGGGCGATGGTATTCAGTGATCATAATCAATTTCCTCATGCAATTAGCCCTGGAAAAATAAGTCGACTCCAGGGCATGGGCAAATCAGGTTAGTTAATTCGCAGCAAAAGTATCCACTAGCAGTTTTACTTCTCCTCCAACCGGGTACAAAATAGGTACCGTGCATCCTTCTGCCCGATACTGATCTACTTTTTCCCGGGCCACGTCAGGTGTTCCTGATGCGGTAATGCGATGGATCAGGTCATCAGTTACAAGATGCTTGGCAGCCTGGATCTGCTCATGAGTAGCCGGCCACCCCAGGATCGACTGGATCTCTGCTACAACATCATTCGAGACCCCGGACGCAATAGCAATATGAGGCTGCTGTGCCAGGTACTGGGTTAGCAGCTGCCGGGTTGAATCCATTGCGGCGTCATAATCTTCTGAAACTGAACAGACCACCAGTTGGGGGCGATCTATATCATCAATCGTTTTCCCGGCTTTCTTGGCGCCAATTTCAATATTTTCCATGGCCATTTTATTATATTCCACTGGAACACAATAATTCATGACCACGCCGTCGCAGATCTCTCCAGCGAGCTGAAGCATCTTTGGACCAGTCGCGCCAATCATGATCGGCACATTGCGGGGGTTGGTATTTCCGTGAACAACATCCAGTTCAATGCCCTGAACATGTACAAATTCTCCATCAAAAGTCACATTTTCCATGTTCAATAATCGGCGCATAACCTCCACGGTTTCTCGCATAGCTGTCAGCGGTTTGCGGCGATCGATTCCGACATTTTCAGCCAGGGGGTCCCACCAGGCACCAATACCACAGATCATCCGGTCAGGCGCAAGGTCATCCAGGGTCAGGAAGGTTGAGGCCAGCAGACCGATATTGCGGGTCCAGTTGTTGATCACTCCTGATCCGATCTTGATCCTCTCTGTAACGGCCGCATAAGCTGCCATGGGAACAATAGCATCTCTTACAAGGCGGGATTCAGCCTGCCAGACAGCGTCAAAGCCTTTTTCCTCGGCATAACGAACATACTCGAGACCTTCCCTAAGATCGTGGGCATCCTGCAAGTATAGTGCAGCCGGTTTAGTCATAGTTTTCCTCCATAGCAATAAATAAGAATACCATTAATCGTTTTTTCTCAACTCCGCTTCGATCAGCGCCAGATCTTCAGGTTCATCAAGATCCAATTCCAGAGATGCCAGATCACAGATCTCCAGGCGTGCTCCTGCGTCCTTGGCTGCTTTACTGTGTTTCTTGAACGATCCAATGCCATACTTAAATTCAATCAAATCCGGTGGACTGATAAATAAGGCATTGGTGCCTTCCTTCTTCCTGTCAGGTGCGATCACCACAACAGGCGGGTTTTTCCGATGAACTAGAATTTTGCGGATATCCTCTGCATCCAGGCGAGGCAGATCAGCAGGGATGATCAAGATTCCGCAGGTTCCGTAGGATCTGGCAATTTCCACCGCCCGGGTCAATGCCGTATTCAGACCTGGACTACCATATTCCTGAACTGTCCTTGCTCCCAAATCACGGGCCAAGGCCAGCGCTTCAGTATCCCTACTGATTACCAGAATATTCTCTATCTCGTCTATCGTAGACAGGACCTGGATCGTATGTTCCAGCAAATAATGATTTAAATCTGCCCTTTCTTCAGCAGATATCACTTTTGACAGACGAGATTTCCCCCTGCGAAGCGGCTTAACAGGTACGATTGCCCATAAAGCCATCCTTAAACCTCCTTGATCAATTGATTGCCGAATATCACTACTTCACCCGCCAGGCGGATGCGATCCTGACGGTTCTTCATCCAGGTATCAGCTTGCAGGATCCAGATTTGCCCATCAAAACTGGATACGATATCCTTGATCAAAGCCTGGTCTTTCTGATCAAGGATAAAACCAGTGATCAAGTCATCATATCCCTCTGCAACTGATAGAGCAGAAGGCTGGAGGCCCATTTCCTCGTACATCTTTGCTGCCGGACCTCTAACTGCTTCACCGCCTATGATCGGAGAAACTGCCAGGACGATCTTTCTTTTTAATGCTTCCATTATTCCTGGAACTGATAAAATCGGGGCAATGCTTACCCAGGGATTTGAAGGACAGATCACTACCAGATCAGCCTTTTCAATCTCGGATAAGACGCCCGGAGCAGGTTTGGCGCTCTCAACATCCTGGAAAATGAATCCATTGACCTCAGGTTTTGTGCCCAGCTTAACGAAATATTCCTGGAAAGGCAGTAAACCCTGGTCAGTTTTCACTAATGTTGGAACCAAATCATCGGTCATTGGCAGAACACTGGCAGAGATTCCCCAAGTTTCACAAAAATCGCAAGTGATTTTTGAGAGCGGTTCCCCTTCATTCAATCGTCGGGTCCGCTCCAGATGAGTGGCCAGGTCCCTGTTCCCCAGGGAAAACCAATCCGGACCTCCCAGTTTTTTGACCAAATCCATTGTTTCCCACTGTTCAGATCCTCTGCCCCACACGGTCTCGGGGTTTTCCATTCCCGCCAGGTTATAGCAAACTGTATCCGGATCAGGGGAGATATTTAATCCAAAATGCGTAAAATCATCCCCAGTATTGACGATCACAGTCAATTCTACTTTAGGGATCAACCGATAGATCCCATCCGCTAATTTTGCACCACCAACTCCACCAGCCAGAGCTACAATTTTCATTCAGCGTTCACCTTAATTGCCATATAAACTTCATTATAAACAAAACTATCAGCGAAATAAATCACTATCTAAATCTCGCGGAATTTCCGAAAAGGCACCTTCCCTAAGCGGATAAGGGAATCCGCGGACATGGACAATAGGAAGGCCCTCATCCGCCTGACCCATCATTAATGAGGCAGCAGCAGCAAGCTCATCGACCGCGGCAATTTGGGTTGCTTTCAGTTCATAACCAAATAAATCTGGATCTCCCCGTAAATCCACAACCCCAGGAAGACCAGAAAATCCAATCGAAATCCCAACAGTTCCGTTGCGCCAGGCTCGACCATGGGAATCTATGACCAGAACCCCAATCCTCTGCTCAGTGGCCTTTTCTAAAACCAGGCGTACTTCCCGGGCAGATCGATCCGGATCTTTCGGGAGAAGCAGAACGTTTTCATCTCCTGAATCTTCGTCCTGCTTAACATTCGAACGATCAATTCCGGCATTGGCGCACACAAATCCAAGTTTGTGCTCCACTACGATCAATCCTGGCCGATGGCGCAGGACTTTGTTGCTTTCCATGAGGATCAACTCCACAATCCGGGGATCCTTATCTGTTTTATCCGCCAGCGCTTGCGCCTCTGCTGAGACTTGTACGGTTTGCAGACCAACCCTGCGCCCTTCTGCTTTTGAGATCACTTTTTGGGCGATTACAAGTACGTCACCATTCTTAAGGTTAATCTGATCGACCTTAAGGGTGGCAAGTATGATATCGGCCAGATTATCCCCATCTTGGATCATGGGAAAATTTGCCAGAGTGGCCAAAGTCAGGGCACTGCCAGGTTTTGAAATCACAGGACTTCTCAGGATCCTACAATCTTTATGCTGGCGTGTTTGATATCATTGAATTTATTCAAATAAACCAGCACTGCTGTAATTCCTTCCAGCGTGATGGCAAGATCGAGATCGCCCACATAAAAGGCATTCATGCCTGCTTCCCGGATCAACTCACTGACCTGATCAGCGTCTTCTCTATTATCCGCACAGACCAACACATCGCTGTCCAGATCTTTTTCCAGATTTTTTAGGGCACTGGCAGGGATATTCTGGAAAGCGGCCACAACCCTGACCCCTTCCCCGAGCAGGTCCTGGGCCAATCGCGCCGCAGATGGAGGAGCCGGAGGTTTAGGATTTGGAAATTTGATCCTGGCTGTAGCATCAACCAGGATCTTTCCCTGCAGATCATCTTTTAATCCAGTTAGCGCTGCCTCGTGAGCTGCGGCTACCACGGTAAGCACGTTGATATCCGCCTCGCGGGCTGCAGCGCCGTTTTCCATGCCGCGAACCAATTCTTTTCCTAGGATCTCGTTGATCTCACCGGTTGCTTTTAGAGCTTTATCCTCCTGCCGGGAACCAATTATGACATCATAACCATTCGAAGCCCAGCGCAGCGCCAGACCGGTCCCTTCATGTCCGGTTCCTCCCAGAATGGCGATTATTGGTTTGTCAGACATTTAGACCTCTCTTATTATTTCCTTCTAGATGATACTTCCTTAGGAATACTTTCCCACATAACCTTCATACCGCTTCCAGATCTCAGGCGCAATAGCCCGGGATTCGGCGGCGATTTTCTCTTCATCCAAAGTCAGCAATTCTTTATCTTTCATCAAGAATTTTCCTGCCACCATTGTGGAGGTTATCATACTTTCCTGAATACCAAAAATGATCTGCCAGGGAAGATTCCCTGTGCTCAGCGGGGTAAAAGGATGGAAATCCACAAAAATCAAGTCTGCCGCTGCTCCCGGCTTGATCACACCCAACTCAGCTTCCGGAAGATACAAATTCGCTAAAGCAGCATTATTATAGATGCCCATCTGGACGATATCCATCGCGCTCATCCTACGGGGATCCAGGCGGTGAATCTTGTGCAGGAAATATGCGGTTTTCCATTCTTCCCACATGGCATGGTAAAAACCATCCGTACCAATCCCTACCTTGATGCCAAGCCGAAGGAAGTGTTCAATCTCTGCAACCCCAACAGCATTATTCATATTAGAGCGAGGTTGATGGGTCAGCCAGGTTCCACTCTCTGCCAGCTGAACCGCTTCAGCCTGGTCGATATGGACACCATGGGCGACGATGGTCCTGGGACCAAGGATCCCAAATTTCTTGAGACGGTCGACTACACGCAGCCCGCCTCGCTTTAAACTGTCGTATTCGTCTGACTGGTGTTCACCAACGTGAACGTGGAAACCGGCATTTTCTCCGATCGCATCCCGGCTTGCTTCCAAGGTATCATCGTTTACAGTCAGACTGGCGTGAAGTCCAAAAGCAGCACCCAGGGTATTGATCCCGGTGGCTTTTTTGATAAAGCGAGCATTTTCCTCAATACCTTTCTTAGCACCTTCCGGACCATTTCTATCCGTGACCTCGTAACATAACACTCCCCGTAATCCTGCGTCCAGCAGCACATCAGCGATCACATCCAGCGACCCATCGATAAAGTTTGGGGAAGCATGGTGGTCAAAAAGAGTTGTGGTGCCGTTTTTGATGGCATCAACAGCAAATACCAGAGCGGAATAACGAACCCCTTCTTCATCAAGCGCCATATCCAGCGGCCACCATAGTTTTTCCAGGATCTCGGGAAAATCCTTGGGGGCATCGCCAGGAATTCCCATCCCGCGGGCGAAAGCGCCATAAAAATGAGTATGGGCGCAGATATTACCGGGCATAACATACTGGCCTCGGGCATCGATAACTTCCTCTTCCGGATTTTTACTAACCAGATCCGGCCCGATCTCTTTGATCTTTCCATCCTGGATCAACAGTTGGCTGTCGTCCAGGATCCGATTCTCTTCTTCCCAAGTAATCAATTTTCCATTTTTGATGATCATCTGAATCTCCTTCTGATTAAACTGACCGTACTAATCCATTTGATAATTAATGACAAACTTTTCCTGGTCACTGTTTTCCATCGCTCCCTGAACAGAGTCCCTTACCCAACGTATGGCATCCATCCCTTCCAGCTCCATTATCTCCTTCGCAAGGCAAGCCAGGAAAATACCTGTTCTCCCAATCCCCGCCAGGCAGTGAATAACAACTTTCTTCCCGTTTTTAGAAGCTGTTACAACAGCCTCCAAACCATCTTGCCAACTCTCCAGATCAGCCGGAATACCAAAATCTGGCACAGGGATATGCAGGGTTTCCATACCATGGGAACGATAAAAAGCGGGTAGGTCTTTTCCCGCGTAAACCAGGTATTCCTGCTGTTCAGTTAATACCACCACCAGATCTATCTCCTGCTCCAGGAAAGAAGACCAGACCCCCACCTTATCAAAGCGGCTGAACGGCATGGGGCTGCGGAATATTTTCCCTGGTAGTGAATAAGGCAGTTCTATCAACATAGTTTCTGTGCTTAAATAAAAATTTCACAGGAAACTATCCTGTGAAACATTTGTACAAGGCATTTTGGTGATGCGTGGAGAGAATCAATTGGTTAACTATAATAAAATCTCTTCTATTCATGGGATCGGCGACTCTAGATCGAAAGGACGGTAGTACTTTTCGCCAGGATATCTCTGGCGCCGCCGGGGTTAATCCATAACCACCAGCGACCACCGATCCACGTTTCTAAGATTGTACCATGAGGCCCGCAGGGAAAGAATAGGCAAATAATCCTATCCTGTCCCTGCCATTTCTCCTTAAAGGTTATTTCTTCTTTTTGATCTCCCCTGCCAGCCAATCCTGATCGATCGGAATGGTATGGAAGCGGACACCGCAAGCGTTATAAACCGCATTAACAATTGCAGGAGGAACCGGCATAGTCGAAATCTCTCCCACTCCTTTTCCTCCGTAAGGACCATCCGTTGTGGGATCCTCAACGATAATTACTTTGATTTCATCCGGAACATGGTGAATGGATGGCATGCGGTAGCGCGATAGATAGTCGGTAACTACTTGACCATCCTCGACGATGAATTCTTCGGTCAAGGCATGGCCGATGCCCATGATCAGGCCGCCTTCAACCTGACCCTGCAAGCCCAGAGGATTGATAGCCTTGCCAACATCAGTAGCGCCAACTGCCTTGGTGACAGAGACTTCCCCGGTTTCCAGGTCCACTTCCACTTCGATTGCCTGGGCTGCGAAGGAATAAGCAAAGTGTTTATCCCCTGCTTCTCCCAGTGGAGTTGTCTTGGGCGATTTATAATCATAGATCAGCTTCGGTTCTCGTCCCTCTTCCCGCATGATCTGGCCTACTTCAGCGAAGGTCAATTCCTGGCCATTGGCCTGGATCACACCTTTATCAAAGGTGATCTTCTCTGGTGGCAGATTGAACTTCTCTGACAGCGTGGACAACATGGTATTCTTCAATGTCCTGGCCGCAAATTTGGTTGCGTTGCCTGAGATATAGGTCTGGCGGGAGCCTGTTGTTGGCCCACCGTCCGGAGTCAGATCGGTATCCGAAAGATAGACCCTGACCTGGTCGATCGGGAGGTTCAATTCTTCTGCTGTAATCATTTGTAAAACTGTTACCAACCCCTGTCCTATTTCCGCAGAAGAAATTCGGGTTTCCACGATGCCATCTTCCAGCAGTTCGATCTCAGCTGATGCGTTATCAGGCGCACCTTCACCCAAACCGGTGTTCTTAAAAGTAACCGCAAATCCCCAGGCCCTGCGTTTATTGGGTTCTCCCTCAACTTCCCGCGCTAAAAAGGGATCCTCCCCACCTGTGTAGGCCAGCATTTCCTTCTCGGTTTTTTCAATACACTCGAGCAAGCCAACACTCTCAGTAAGATGCTGACCAGTATTTGTAACTGATCCAACTCTAAGAGCATTCTTTCTTCTCAATTCCACCCGCTCGATACCTAACTCCTCAGCTACCTGGTCCATCAGGCACTCGATCGCAAAGGCGGCCTGTAAAGCGCCAAACCCGCGGAATGCACCTGAGGGTGGATTGTTGGTATACATGGCATAACAATCGATCTTTACATTGGGAACAATATAAGGACCGGTCGAGTGGGTCGTTGCCCGGCCCATCACCTTGGCACCCAATGAAGCATAAGCTCCAGTATCTCCATAAAGCTCTGTCTGGGCTGCTGTCAAAGTCCCGTCTTTCTTCAAACCTAGTTTGACATTGATCTGGGTGGCATGGCGTTTGGGGTGGACCAGCAGGCTTTCATGGCGGTCATAAAGGATCTTGACCGGTTTTCCCGTCACCTGGGCTAACATAGCGGCATGGATTTGACCTACGATATCCTCTTTACCACCGAAGCCGCCGCCGACCAATGGGCCTCGTACACGAACCTTATCATAGGGCAAGCCCAATGCTTCCGCTACCTGGTCCCGATCCGCATAAGGGATCTGGGATCCAACATAAACCTCAATCTGACCGTTGTCCAAAGGTCGTCCAATACTGCACTCTGGTTCCATAAAAGCATGATCGTAGGAAGGAGTAAAATAAGTATCCTCGAAGATCACATCAGCTTCTTCAAAACCCTTTTTAATATCACCCTTATCAACCTTGATGTGTTTAAGCAAATTGCCGCTTTCATGGACCAGTGGAGCATCATCAGCTTTTGCGTCTACAGCATTGGTCACCATGGGCAGGGGTTCGATCTCAAAATCGATCAGATCCAGCGCCTGCCGGGCTATGTCCTCGGTGTCAGCAGCAACGATCGCTATTGCATCTCCCACATAACGGGCGGTCTCACCCACTCCGATCAATGCTGGCCAGTCCTGGATGATCAATCCATGATTGACTCTGCCGGGAATATCATCAGCGGTTAAAACGGCCTGAACACCTGGCAAGGCTTTAGCTTTAGTGATGTCCAATTTTTTCACTCGTCCGTGAGGAATACCAGCTCTCAATGTCGCGCCAAATAGCATATCCGGGAAGCTGATATCATCTGTGTAAACGGCTTCGCCTGTGACTTTTTTATTGGCTTCAGGTCGGGGAACTACCTGGCCGACAACTTCCATTCCGCCGCCAAAATCAAATTCGGGATATTCTATGGGCTTCCCGCTGTTGATCTTGTCCGCTGCTGCATGGATGGCGTTGGTGATCATGGGGTAGGTGCCGCAGCGGCAGAGGGTATCATTCAAGGCATATTCAATATCCCCATCTGTTGGATCCGGATTCTCATTCAACAAGGCAGTCGCAGTCATGATCTGGCCCGGGGTGCAGAATCCGCACTGCACCGCGCCGTGTTTCACAAAAGCTTCCTGAACAGGATGAAGATCTTCATCCTTCGCCAGACCCTCAATGGTAGTAATATTTTTACCTTCAGCTTTCAATGCTGGGTAATTGCAGGACAAGATTGGCTCTCCATCCACCAATACCGTGCAAACGCCGCATTCCGCTTCGCCGCAGCTGATCTTTGTGCCGGTTAATCCCAAGCGATACCGGAGCACATCAGCCAGCATCTCATCTGCTTCAATTTCCAATTCATGTTTTTGATCGTTGACAATAAAATTTAATGTAATCATAGTTATTCTCCCTTCAAGGCTGGTTACAACCTGGCCCTCTCAATAGCTGTATCCATTACCTTCCGGAGTAGCACCGGTAAAAGTTGATGGCGATATTCTTTGGTCGCCCGATGTTTGCTCGTCCTCAAACTGACTTCTTCAGCCAGGATTTTCGAGGCTTCCTGTAATACTGAGTCGCTCCAGGTTTTTCCAGATAGATATGCTTCAGTTTTTACAGCTCTAAACGGTTTTGGACCAGCAGGACCACAGGAAACTCGAACTTTGTCAAGGTTTCCACTTTCATCCAATTTTACCCAGGCTGCCATATTCAGGATGGCGATCGCCACACCCTGGGGACGCATCACCCTGTGAAAAGCTGATCCTTCCCCCTCCCCTTTCGATTTAAACCTGAACCCGGTCACCAAATTGTTGGCCCGGTCAAAATTAACCTTACCCGGGCCGGCAAAAATCTCGATCAGGGGCTGCCAGGCCGCTCCTTCCGGAGAGGCGATCTCGACCTCGGTATCCAGGACAAGGAGGGAGATTGTGCCGTCTCCAGCAGGCAGGGCATGAGAGACGTTGCCCCCGATGGTAGCAACATTCCTGACCTGAGGGCCGCCAATCAAGCCGCAGCCTTCCACCACACAACGAGCATGTTCCTGGAGCAAGGGGGCTTTGATGATCTGTTTATGGGTCATAGCGGCGCCGAGGTAAATGAAATCATCTTCCAAACTGATTTGGCCCATTTCCTTGATTCCAGAGACATCGATCATCTGGTCAACCGGATCATGCCGGCCCTGTTTGATATCCAGCAGCAGGTCGGTGCCGCCAGATACAATGGCGGTGGAGCCTTTTGCTGATGTTAGAAAATCTACAGCTTCAGCTATCGTTTGAGGTTTAAGGTATTCTTGATATAGTTGCATATTGTATCCTGGTATGTTTTGATTGTTTTGCTATTATACACGTCTTCCTGAACTCGTCTAAGGCAAATAAAAGTCACTTCTTTTCTGATAATTTTCCCAGAACTTCTTCAGACGTTAAGGGGATCTTTGTGAAACGTATTCTAATTGTGTCTGTGACCGCATTCAGAATAGCAGGAGCAGTTGGAACCAGAACGATCTCTGCAATCCCCTTGGCACCATAGGGACCAAGCTTGCTGGGTTCCTCAAGGAATTCTGTGACCAATTCAACAAAGACCCTCCCCCGCTCTCGTACCCATAATCCAGCGACTGCGGTAAAATCTACCCTGTGTAATCACCTCGATTAATTATTACGGAGGAATAATAATGTCCGAACACCGCCAAAAAGCCCTGGCTTACGCCCAGGAACATAACCCCCAATCGCTAGATAAAATGAAGCAGATCATTTCCATTCCATCCGTTTCAACAGATCCAGAACGCGCCGGTGACATCAGAAAAGCAGCTGAATGGCTCAAGGCCGAATTAACCGCCCTGGATATGGACCGGGTAGAGATCTTCCCCACCCCGCGCCATCCAATCGTCTATGCAGAAGACCTGTCTGCCGGTAAGGACAAACCCACCGTATTGATTTACGGCCATTATGACGTTCAGCCGGAAGACCCTGTAGATGAATGGGATTCAGATCCTTTCATACCCACCGAAAAAGGTGAAAATCTCTATGCCCGCGGCGCAACTGATATGAAAGGCCAGATCATTGCCTGTTTCAGCGCCATAGACGCCATTCGCCAGACTGGAGATTTACCAGTCAATGTCAAATTCCTGATCGAAGGCGAAGAGGAGATAGGTGGTTCCTATATTGAAACCTTCATTAAAGAAAACCAGGATCTGCTGGCCTGTGACTTTTTCCTGAATCCGGATACCGGTATGCAGGCCCCCGATATGCCCACAGTCACCTACGCCTTGCGAGGGATTGCCTACTTTGAGCTGCGGGTCCAGGGTCCCAAACAGGACATGCACTCAGGCTCATTTGGCGGAGCGATCCATAACCCAGCCCAGGTAATGGCCGATCTACTTGCCGGATTGCATGATAAGAAAGGCCGCGTGACCCTTCCGGGCTTCTATGACCGGGTCAAACCTCTCGATGATGACGAAAGAGAAGAACTCAGCAAACTTCCGATCGGTGATGAATTCTATCTGGAACAAGGCGGCGTAAAAGCTTTGTTCGGCGAAGAGGGTTTCACAGCAGTCGAACGCACCGGCGCCCGCCCCACTCTGGAGATCAACGGCCTGTACTCAGGCTTTATTGGGGAAGGTCAGAAAACAGTCCTGCCGGCTTACGCGATGGCCAAAGTATCCTGCCGTCTGGTCGCGGACCAGGATCCTGTCGAAGTCTATGAACAGTTCAAGACCTACCTGACAGAGAACGCTCCTGATACAGTGACCTGGGAGCTGACTCAAATGTCCAAGGATTTTCCATCCTTGAGCGACCGCAAATCAAAATGGATTGACGCCTATGTCCAGGCTGCGGAAAAAACCTGGGGCAAACGACCGATCTTCAAACGGGAAGGCGGCAGTGTGCCAGTCGTAGTCCATATTCAACAAACGCTTGGTGTCGATTCAGTGAATATTGGTTTTGGGCTGCCAAGCGATAATATGCACGGCCCCAATGAAAAAATCCATTTACCCACATTCTATAAAGGAATTGAAGCCCTGGTTCACTTTTTCTTCAATCTATAACTTATGAGTTCTGAAACCCAAACAACTACAAAACTACCCAACTACGGCGGCCAGGCAGTCATCGAAGGTGTGATGATGCGTGGCAAGAAATTCGCTGCAATCGCTATGCGCAATCCAGAAGGCGAGATCACCATTCACACAGAGAAGCTGAACAAGATCTATCAGAGCAAGATCATGAAGATCCCCTTTTTACGGGGGCTGATCGGCTTGAATGATGCCTTGATCCTGGGTATGAAAGCTCTGACCATCTCTGCCAATACCCAAACCGGTGAAGATGAGAAGATCGAAGGCCCTGCCCTGTTCTTTACCTTTGCCCTCTCCATGGGCATCGCCATCCTGATCTTTTTCCTGATCCCTGCCGGCGTTGGACAGGCAGTGGAACGATATCTGAGCTGGAAACCCTGGCTTGGCAACCTGCTGGAAGGACTTGTCCGCCTGATCTTCCTGATCGCCTACATGTGGGGCATCGGTCAAATGGAAGATGTCAAACGTGTCTTCTCCTACCACGGCGCTGAGCATAAAGTGATCAATGCCTTTGAAGCCAATGCTGAATTGGTTCCAGAAAAGGTGAAAGATTTCAGCATGGAGCATCCCCGATGCGGAACAGCCTTTTTGCTGATCGTGGTCTTGTTTTCAGTGCTGCTCTTTACCGCCCTGGGTCCAATGTCCTTACTATGGCGACTGGCAAGCCGAATCCTGCTGCTTCCGGTTCTGGCTGGTGTGGCTTATGAATATTTGCAGTGGACAGCAAAGAACCTGCACCGCCCCTTTGTAAGAATGCTTATAAGACCCAATTTGGCGCTTCAGCACCTGACAACCAATGAACCCTCCCTGGATATCCTGGAAGTCAGCATCGCCGCTTTTAATTCAATGAGGGAATTGGAAGAGGCTCAATAAAAATACTACTAGGATAAGGTTTCCGAAGATGAAGCCTTATGTTCAAAGAGACATAACAAAAATAGACTCAGGAAAAATTTCCTGAGTCTATTTATTTGTCTTGATAACAAGTTATTGATTGGATGCTATTGACCCTTCAGGATCAGGCATCCTCACTTTCTAAAAACTCCACAACTTCCATCGCGGCAGCAGCTCCCATACCAGCGGAAATGATCACCTGTTGAAAATGAGGATCTCCCACCTCGCCAGCAGCAAAAACGCCGGGTAAGTTGGTATGCATCTGCTTATCCATGATCAGGTATCCGTTCTCATCAATATCCAAACGGTCTTTGAACATTTCAGTGTTGGGATCATGGCCGATAAAGATGAATATGCCATCTGTATCATGAACAACTTCTTCGCCAGTCTTTTTATTCTTCAAGCGGACGGCGTTAACCGTGCCTTCGCCTATGATCTCGGTTACATTGGTGTCCCAGATGAAATCGATCTTGGGATTGTTCTTGGCTTTATTGGCCAGGTATGAACCTGCTCTGAGTTCATCCCTGCGATGCACAATGGTAACTGATTTCGCAAAGCGGGTCAGGAAGATACCTTCCTTCAGGGCACTATCTCCGCCGCCAACCACGATCAGGTCCTTCTCCTTGAAGAAATGCCCGTCGCAGGTTGCGCAGTAGGATACTCCCCGTCCAGTAAACTCGGTCTCCCCAGGCACGCCCAATTCACGAACTAAAGCGCCTGTGGAGATGATCAGTGTCTCGGCCAGGTATTCTCCACCGTAGGTGGTTACCTTGAACGGCCGCTGAGATAGATCAACTTCGGTTGCGGAATCAAAAACGATTTCCGCGCCAAACCGCTCTGCCTGTTTTTGAAATATTTCTACTAGATCAGGACCTTCGATACCATCCACAAAACCTGGATAGTTTTCAATAGTATCAGTTTTTGAGACCTGACCGCCCAGATCCATACCAGAGAGGACAACAGGAGCCAAGTCTGCCCGGGCAGCATATAGTGCCGCAGATAAACCAGCCGGTCCTGAACCGATGATTAAACATTGGAGGACTTTCTCTGAAGTTTCTGTCATCTGTCAGATCAATCGAGCACTGCCAGAACTTTTTCAAAGTCCATGATATTGTAGTCTTCACCACCCAGCTTGATCTCGGTGCCAGTGTATTTCGGGAAGAGGACTTTATCGCCAACTTTTACTGTAATCTTTACGTCTTCGGTGCTATCGCCAACAGCTACAACCGTACCGGTCTGGGGTTTTTCTTTTGCAGTATCGGGGATATACAAACCACTGTCAGTTCTATTATCTTCCTCGAGAGGCTGAATGACAACGCGGGCGCCCAAAGGTTTAATGCCAATCTCTTTTTTACTCATGCGAATTACTCCTTATTTCAAACTTTATTGAACAACAATTTCACTTCCACATTTTACCAAATTTAGGCTGAATGGGACTGCTCAGATTGCAATTTTGGCCGGTTTATATAAATATTTTATACATATTCAGACTACAGACGGAGAAGAACCTTACCTGGAAGTTTAAACTGCCTGATTTAAAAAATCCGGCTGGCTTCCCAACCGGATTTTTATGTTTTTTAACAACTATCTTTATTTCTTGCGATCTGCCTGCTGGGCTTCTTCCAGGGACCAACCTTCCAACACTGCCTGCCTGGAAAGGCGGATCTTGCCGTCTTTGGTGATGTCAGTCACCATTACAGTGATCTCATCACCAAACGAAACCACATCTTCAACGTTCTTGACATGGCTGGAATCCAGCTGGGAAATGTGCACCAGGCCATCTCTTCCCGGAAGAATCTCGACAAACGCGCCAAAGGTCTTGATGCCAGCCACACGGCCAGTATAAATCCGGCCAATTTCAGGGGTTGCTGTCAGGCCTTCAATTCGTTCTCGTGCCATCCGAGCGCTCTCACCATTATCAGAGGCAATGAACACAATACCTTCATCATTGATATCGATTTTAGCGCCAGTGGTTTCCTGGATATCACGAATGGTTTTTCCACCTGGGCCGATGATAGCACCAATTTTGTCCACAGGGACCCGGACAGATTCGATACGCGGCACATGGGGTTTGAGCTCCTCACGGGGTTCGGAAATGGTCTCCATCATCTTGCCCATGATCAGGGTCCGGGCTTCCTTAGCTGCTTTCAGCGCTTCGGACATCACTGAAGAGGCTAAACCTTTCAGCTTGATATCCATCTGTAAAGCAGTTATCCCGGCATCTGTTCCAGCAACTTTAAAGTCCATATTTCCAATATGATCTTCCAGCCCCTGGATATCGGTCAGGATCGCGTAACGATCACCTTCTTTGACCAGGCCCATAGCTACACCGGCAACTGGGGCCTTGATAGGAACTCCTGTGTCCATCAGGGACAAAGTAGAGCCGCATACTGAAGCCATTGAGGAAGAGCCATTTGAGGACAGCACTTCTGATACCAGGCGCAGAGTGTATGGGAAATCTTCTACAGCAGGAATCACAGGCAGCAATGCGCGTTCAGCCAAAGCGCCGTGACCGACTTCACGCCGGGAAGTTCCGCGCAAGAATCGAACCTCGCCGACTGAAAAAGGTGGGAAGTTGTAGTGATGCATGTATCGTTTTGAATCATTGGGTGAGAGGTTATCAACGATCTGAGCATCACGGGGGGTGCCTAAGGTTGTCGAAGTCAGTACCTGGGTTTGACCACGGGTGAAAAGACCGGTACCGTGGGCACGCGGGCTGGTGTTGACATCACACCAGATATCGCGGACTGTGGTCAGGTCGCGACCATCAGGGCGTTTTCCAGTTTCCAGGATTCGTTCACGAATGGCCGATTTTAACACACCTTCAAAGGCTTCTTTGACGTCGCTAGTGGCAACATCTTCATTCTCTGCAAAGGATTCCAGAACCTCATCACGCACTACATCCAAAGATTTACGAAATTCGACTTTTTCAAGGTCCTTTTCAAGGATTTCATTGATCGAAGCCAGAGCTTTGCCTTCAACATCGGATTTCAGCTCATCACTGACCATAAATGACTCGTAGTTTTTCTTATCTTTACCAAGCTCCTTGATCATTTTTTCCTGGAGATCGATCAGCGGCTGAATGGCTTTTTGTCCCCATTCAAGAGCTTCCAGGAAATCTTCTTCAGAGATTTCCTTGGAGTTGCTTTCTACCGTCAGAATCGCGTCGCGACTGCCAGCCATGACCAGGTCCAAATCTGATTCATTGATCTCATCAAAGGATGGAAATGCAATGAATTCTCCATCAATGCGTCCTACTCGAATTCCACCAATGGGTCCTTCCCATGGAATATCTGAGATAACCAACGCTGCGGATGCGGCATTGATACCGAGAACATCCATAGGATAGTTGTCAGATGAGAGAGCATAGAGGATCAATTGAACATCGTTGCGCAGATCCTTGGGGAAGAGCGGCCTGAGCGGACGGTCAATTAAGCGGCAAGTCAGTGTGGCATCTTCTCCAGGGCGTCCTTCACGGCGGAAGAAACTTCCCGGGATGGAGCCATTGGCATACATGCGCTCTTCATAGTTTACGGTGAGCGGGAAGAAATCTGCGCCTTCACGAGCATTATCACTCATGGTGGCGGTTCCAAGCATGATCGATTCTCCGATCTGAACAGTGACTGCACCGCCTGCCTGTTCTGCCAGGGTTCCTGTTTCTATTGTGATCTCTTTTCCTTCTACTACAGCTGTATATTTCTTTGATTCAGGTTTCATTTTTACCTCCTGCCGGCATTTTTAGGGTCAGGGATTGGGAACTAAAGACATGAAGATGTCGTTACCTCCCAATACCCAACCTGACTAGAATACACGGACTTGATAACATTCTACGTGTGATTAAATAGTTAAATGTTCGCTTAATAAG
>JAGHAU010000168.1 GCA_021161345.1 Anaerolineales bacterium
CGTCTGGCTTATAAACCCGTCACTATCACTCATTATCAGCCCAAGGTCCGGTCGTACTAGGAGGAAATCCCATGCAGGTAACGCTGAAGATCTTCCGTTATAACCCGGAAGACGACCAGAAAAAACACTATGATACTTTTACCGTGGATGCTGAACCCACAGATCGGGTTCTGGATCTGCTGGAAAGAATTAAAGGCAAAGACGACGGCACCCTGGGATTCAGGAGGGCTTGCGCTCACGGCGTTTGTGGATCTGATGCCATCCGGATCAATGGGGTCAATCGACTGGCTTGTAAAGTGCTGGTCCATGATCTAAAATCCAAAACCGTTCTTATTGAACCAATTCTGGGATTACCGATCGAAAAAGACCTGATCGTGGATATGGAGCCGTTTTTTGACCATTACCGCTCCGTGATGCCCTATTTTGTGAATGACGACCCGCCACCTAAAAAGGAGCGCTTACAGAGCCCAGAAGAGCGAGAGCGATTTGATGACACCACCAAGTGCATCCTCTGTGGTGCATGCACCACCAGCTGCCCATCTTTCTGGGTCAATGACAAATACGTTGGCCCTGCGGCGATTGTCAATGCCCATCGATTTATTTTCGACAGCCGTGATCAGGCTGCGATGGAACGACTGGAAATCCTTAACGAACAGTTTGGAGTTTACCGATGTCATACGATCTTCAACTGCACGGATGCCTGTCCGCGTGATATCCAGATCACCCAGGCGATCGGGGAAGTGAAAAAAGCTATCATGAAGGGCAGTGTGGACTAGAACTAGACTAGGATGCGTGATCCTATTTAATTAGGATCGCGCATCTTTTTTATTTAACACAAAAACCCCGCCTGCTGCAGCAGGCGGGGAGTGCAAGGAGAAGCACTTTATAAAGCCAGGTGTTTAGTTATATCCGCGGCCAAAGGGCAGTAAAGCCAGGGGGATCAATTTGAAATGCTGTTTGGCAAAAGGTATGCCAACGATGGTGATAGCCAGTATGATCCCGTGCACCAGGTGGGCAACCGCAATTTCCCAGCCAAAGAGGATGATCCAGATCATGTTAAAGATGACATTGCCCATGCTGTTGGCGTTTTCATAATCTCTAATATCTCTGCCAAAGGGAGCAAAGGTAGCAACCCCGATCTTGATTGCCTGAACCCCGAAGGGGATGCCGACAATGGTAAGACAGAGGGCGATCCCACCGATAATGTAGCCTAAGCCGGCTAAAAACCCGCCAAAGATCAACCAGATTATATTTCCAATAAGTGACATTCATTTACTCCTGTTTTCCTGTCATTATATACGAATTTAGGATGGGGAAGTTGCGTAAAAAATGTAAGTCGTAAATCGTAAGGAGTAAGGCGATCCAGTAATTGGTATTCACAACAACGCCTTAACGTTCAAACGTTTTAACGTTCTAACGATTATCCATTTTGTCAGTCCCCGGTCTTTATTTAACCACCTCCACTGGTTTCGGCTCATACCCCGGAAAAATATCGGGCAGTGCTGTGCTGTTGAGCCGCTTGCTGAATATCTCACCCAGTACATCGCGATAGTCGGTGGTCACGGCCAGGTCGCCGGGACCAACCAGATTCTCTTTTTTCAGGCCTGGCCAGCGGGTGATCACCTGTCCGCCGTTTACAGATCCTCCCAATACGAACATCAATCCGCCGTGGCCGTGGTCAGTACCAAGGCTGGCGTTCTCGTAAGCTCGGCGGCCGAACTCGGTCATCACCACCAGGGTGATCCCGGACATGTGTTTTTCCAGGTCGCTGTGGAAGGCAGCCAAGCCAGCGCTGAGGTCTTCCATCAATCTTGCCATTTGACCATCCTGCACTCCCTGGGCGAAGTGGGTATCCCATCCGCCCAGGTCAATGGCGGCCGTTTCCAGACCGACTTCGGCTTTGATCAGCATAGCGATTTGCAGTAAGCCGTGCCCGAAATCGCTTTCTGGATAGGCGCTCCCGGATGAACTGTAGTGAATTGGATCCAATTTTCCAAGCGTTTCCATGATTTGTAGAGTTTCCTGTCCCGTTACACACAGATCCTTTTCGCCGGCGTAGAGAACAGATAGGGCTGATGCCAGGGCCTGGGCTGCTTTTGAATCGCCCAGATGGAAATCTGCAATCGATCGCAGGGATGAGGCTGGGATGGGGCCGTACAGGCTGCGGGGGATCTGCTCCCCCAATCCAATTGCGCGGAGTGGAGAAGGGTTGTTTGTATCTAAGCTGGCCAGGTGGCGTCCGATCCAGCCTGTTGCTGGACCGCTTTCTTCACTAACACCTCGTTCCATCAGTTCCATGGCTTTAAAATGGGAGCGAGACTCGTCCGGAGCGCCGCAGGCCTGAATACAGGCCAACTGCCCCGCACCCCAGGCCGGCAGCAGCGGCCGGAGGGCAGGATGAAATCCGAAAAAACCATCCAGGTCAATGGTGCGCTTATCTTCAGCTACCCGGGAATCATCCGGCCGCGGCAACCGTAAGCTGGGCCGCAGGCGGTGATATTCTTCATCTGCATGGGGGATAACCATATTAAGCCCGTCTGCGGCTCCGCGCAGGAAAACCACCACCAGGGTATCGCCCCGGGGCGCGGAGTTGAACGGACTGAAAGTAAGCCGTGTATGTGGAGAATAGTTTTTTAACCCGGCCATTGATGGCCGGGGAAAAAGGGGCAGGGCTGCCCTGGCAGCCGCGGCGCCCGGAAATCTCTGATTGATCAACATATCTTTTCCTTTTTCCCTACCAGCCGCGAGCTTTGGCTTCGTCTAGAAAAACCTTGAAACCTGTTTTGTCTTCACCGTTTCCGGGATAGGTTCTTAATCCAAGGGTCCGTAAAAACTCAGTAAAAGCAGGGTTATTGAACCCGTAATATTCTTCATATTCCGTGACTGAAGCCTGGGGAAGATCAGTTAGCCAAGCAAAAGACAGAACGGTAATCTGGGAAGCGTGTTCGTCCCAGGCTAAAAACATGTTCTGAATAAACGCTGACTGCTTTTCGGGACTGCTGTTGTTTATTTCGCTGGTAGGGTAGCCTATTTCTGCGATATGAATCTCGTTTTCAGGGTACATTGATGCAATTTGATCAAAAGCTTCCAGAACCGAATCGGGATCTTTTACAGTAAAATCTCCAGCTAGGGGATAATATGTGACCATTATGACATCGGTATCCTGATTGAGTTTCCTGGCGGAATCAGACGAAGGTCCAATCAACCCATCAAACATGATCTTGGTTCCTACTGGAACTCCTGGCCATAACATGCGGGCATATTCTGCTGCTGGAGTAAAAAAGGCTCTGTAGTCTTCCCAATCCTTTGAATTATTTCCCAGCACACCATCAATTTCATTGCCAATGGCCAGGGAAGTTAGTTTCAAATCCGGAACCTGACTCTTGATATAATCGAGCAAAACTCTAAACCGATTGATAACTTCAGGATCCATAAATGATTTCCCTGCCAGGTCAAATGGCAATCTAACTGCTGTAGTATCCAGAACAGAGATCACCAGGGATACTTGAAGATTCTGCCCTGGATAATAAAGATTTGCGATTTCCAACCAGTTGGGATCCGGGGCAAAGATGCCGGGAGAAGTTTCAATCTCATCCCAGAATATCGATAAACTTACTGATTCTGCGCCAGCGTCCTTTACGAGAGCGATCGATTGGTCGTAGTCTCCATTTTCTGCATCGGTGATGTCTATTTCCAGCCGACGGTCCCCCCTGTGTACTACATTAACAAGTTTAACGTAAGGTGTATTTGTGGAAGTTGGTGCAATTTCCGCCAATCCATCACAGGCAAACATGGAAGTTAGCAACATACTAATTACCAATAAAAGAGCAGATCTTTTAGGCATGAGAGCCGCCACTTTCTTTCGGGAAAGTTAATTTGAGAGCTTTGATGAACATCACTATGCTAAAGGCGATCCCGCCGAACCAGAAGATAATCGCCAGGGGTTCAAAGAATTGCCCGATCAGAATTTCACCAGCTGTAGCTGCCAGGGGGAAGATCCCGGACAGGATTAGCCATCTTTTTGGAGCCCAGGTATCCAGCTCCTTAACATCCAACTCGGGAGCTGGTTTTTTCAAACTTTGAGAGAACAGGTAGATCGTGATGCCGTACAGGATCCAGATCATCAAGTGACCGATCAGGCCAGGATACCAATCCGGACGGATCAGGATTCCCATCGCCAGGTACATGATCCCGGTCGGGATCAACAGCCACTTAAACTGCTTCCGGTTCGGCAGCAGCTCTACCATGGTGTAGATTCGATCTTTCGTGATCCGTTTCCAGAGCAGCACCAGACCGACCAAAACAGCTGTGGTTGAGATCCCGGAAAGCAGCGATGCTCCCACATCAGGGGAGTTGATGCTTTGGAACAGGCCTCCGAAGGCCATGACTGCGGCCAGTCCACTCCAGCTGTTGAAAAACTTTCCGATTTTCCCGGGTAGACTATGTCCCAAACTGGTGGAACCAGTGAGTAGTTTTTCAGCAACCAGGAGGGGAATGATAAAGGAAAACCAGGCATGCCACCAGAAGACCAGCACAATGGTTTCTACAGGTGCAAAACCGGCGATAATCACCGGATCACCCCAAGGTGGAGCCCAGAGCACTTTGGTCAAATATGCTTCATACAAACCAAAAAGCATACCGGCGTAGATCAGGCTGGAAAAACGGGGTTTATCTGCCCGGTATACCAGGCTGCCCAATAGAATGATGTGCAGTCCATAGAGAGGAACAACGACCAAGATTCCCCAGGCATTGAAAAACGGGAACATGTCTGACCCGGAAAAGACCTCTGCAAAAAAGGTCGAGAACGCTGCCAGGACGATCCAGAAAAGATATTGATGTTTTTTAGGGATGGCTATTTCTGTATTCATAAGATTCCTTTTTCTGAAAATTTAGCGCCATTGGAAGGCGGGGGATGCCAGAACACCTGCTATCACCACTTCTGCTGCCTGGAGGGGATTCCCCCCCAGGGTTTCTTCCAGGGTTGAGAGCAGTTCAATTTCCATTCCTGGGGGCAAACTTCCTCCCAAAAGGTTATTGGCAACCCGGTCAATAAAGAAGCTTGCATCACCTTCCTGAATGTCGACCAGGTAGGATTTTAGGTCGAACTTGGTCCCTTTGATCCGGTTTTGGACCAGGTCAAGGGCAAATCGCCAGCGAGGGAGCAAATTGCCCTGCCAGGCGGCTGAGGTATCAGGATAACCGTCCGGGGTGGGCCAGTCATATAGCGGCTGCCCCATACTTTTTAGGTAGCGCTGAAGAGCTCTTCCGCCATCAGTATCTGCCCCGGAACTCCTTAAAGCTGAAATCAAGTAGTTGACCGGACGTTTGTATTTCCGTGGCGAGTTTTCTGTGTTGATGTGTGGAAAACCGTCCAGCAGGATTGTACGTAGCACAGCCTTGATATCTCCCCTGCTTTCCAGGAAGATCTGGCTGGCTTTGTTGACAATCTCACGCGGTGGATCATCAGCCAGAAAGCGGCGGGCCAATTTAGTGCAAATAGTCTTCGCAGTGGAAGGATGTTTTGCCAGGATGTCCAGGACCTGATCTATTTCCCCTTTGCCGGTAGGTTGAATGGTCTTCCCCAGCACGGTTTTAGCCCCTGGTGTATGGGTATCCTGATCGAATTTCAGCTTACCGCGCCAAAAATGCTCTTTAATCCGCCAGCCGGTCAGGCAGCGGGCAAGTTCCATCACATCTTCCTGACTGTAACCGCCCTGAACGCCCAGGGAATGCAGTTCCAATAGTTCCCGGGCGTAGTTTTCGTTGGGCGCGTCTTTGTGATTTTCCTGGTTGTCCAGGTAAACCAGCATGGCCGGGGAATGGGCTGACGCGCCCAACAACTCCCGGAAGTTTCCTAAGGCATGTTTACGGATCACCTCGCGGTCATCCACGATTTTTAGGAACCAGCAGTCACCTTTTTGGACCGAGATATTAAAGTGATCGGTCCAGAATTCTACGAGAACCTCTTCCAGCTGTCTTTTGCTGTACACCTGCCGCAGGGTGGTTGCCTGACGGAAATCATCCAGTACCAGGGCGGGATCAGAGTTATCAAAGATCTTGTCGCCCCGGTTTCGGAGGGCATCGGCATCCATCTCAAGGACCTCAATGCGGCTCAGCAGTAGATTGGTTTTGTGATCCGATATTTTTTCAGGACTGAGCTGTTCTTCCAGATAGTTACCCAGGCCGATCTCTGTCAATCGCTGACGTTCTTCAGGCCGGGGTCCAAAGCTGAGCCGATTCAGGGCTCGCCACTCCGGGGAGGATATCTGGGGGGAATCCGGATACCCAGTCGATTGGGTTGGAAGGTAGCTTGCCAGGGGAGAGCAGCCGGCAGCAGCTCCCGCGCCGGCGCCCAGAATACCCAACACTTTAAGGAAATCTCGACGAGTGATATCCATTATTTAGCGGCCGTCTCTGTGGGTCCTTCTTTATCTTTTTTCTTAAAAATGGCGTGGACTGCTCCGCCGAGTGCCACCAGGGTTCCGACAGGGATGAAAAGCAGCCAGCCAATGATTGGGAAAGCCGAAGCTAGCTCCAGGATCCCTGCACCCCGGATGAAGGCGCCCAGGGATTGAAAATTTCCATCATTTCTCCAGTTCAACCGCAGACCGATCTCAGCCGCGATACCGGCCGCGCCCAGGCTGGCCGCGCCCAGCACTAATACCAACCAGATCCAGCCCAGCACCTGGGTGAATTGGGTAGGTAAGGTGAAAAGGATAACCGTTGGGATAGCGGCGATGGCGCCGGCTAAAATGCCAAGGCCAAAACTCTTTTTTGGTTTTTCCGAGATCCGAATCCGGGCTATTTCTACCTTTTCTGGAAAAAGCAGCCACCAGGCTGTTAACAAAGCCGGATATGAGATCCCGATCAGGATAAGGCTGCCGAATATCGCGTACATGTCTGCCATGACTTACTCCTTGTGATCTGAATTGGGAGGGGATATGTGCTCCCGCTAAATTATTCTTCTATGGGGGTATACAAGGTTAGACTTTAGAAAGTTGCACTGGATTAAAAACAACTCCCGGAGCTTCTCTAAGCTCCGGGAGTATGATCGATCAGCAGCAGCCTGGTTTAAGCTTATTATTCTTTTTTGACCTTCTTCTCCCTCTTTTTCCTATTCTGGAAGAGTGTGATCACTACAGCGCCAACACTGAGGCTGATCACATACGGGAACAGCAGGAACCAGCCCACAAACGGCAGCAGGGAGGTGAGCAGGAAGACCGATCCAGCTCTGACGTCGCGTTTGACCGGATCCAGGTCCGGGAACAGGCGTTCTCCCAGGATTTGAATAAAGGCAGATAGGCCAAATAGGAGTCCGATCAGGAAAGCTCCGTACATGGCAAAGGCCGGAAAATAAAAGAGGGGACTGCCGTTACCCAGCGAGCCAAAACCGAAGACAAAGATTGTGATCAGGATCGTATTTACTAATCCCAACCAGAAAGATCTCTTCCAGTTGTTTTCCAGGGTGGTCTGGACCTTGCTGACCCGAACCGGGAATAACCCCCGGATAAAGATCAAGCTGGCTGCGAGGGTGATCAGGGCCAGGGTCGAGATTAGAATGATGCCTAAGGTATCCATGAGTGTCTCCTCATATTAATATTTGTGATTCCGGCCGCGGATAGGATCGGAACGCAGCAGGATATAATTTGCCAACAAACCAATTCCACCGGCCGCCAGGATCAGGATCCAGGGCGAGAATTCGACGCTTGGGAAATATCCAGTGCTGAATATGGATTTGGCTGTTTGCTCAATATTCATCCGCAGCCCGGCCCACCAAACCAGCCAGCTGCTGGCCAGCTGAGTCAGGAAGATGTTGATCGCGGCCTGGATTTCCGTTTTGGTATCAGCCAGGACTGGCAGCCAGACAGCTGCCCGAATGGCAGGTATTAG
>JAGHAU010000122.1 GCA_021161345.1 Anaerolineales bacterium
AATTATAGCTTTCCAAAAAGTAGGAGAATTCACGGTGAATACAACAAAAAGACCGCAAGAATGGCAGGATTCCTGTATTTGATTTACTTCGTAATTCACATCTTCGCAGATGTGTTTGGTCGTTCTAAAATTATTGTATTCGGAGATGCCGCAGCAAGTGCCCAAAATATTATGGCTTCTGATTGGCAATTTCGTATCGGCATTATGAGCGATCTACTCGGAGCTGTGTTCTTTCTTTTGGCGGCCTGGGCTTTATATGGGTTGTTAAAACCGGTTAATAAAAACCTTGCTTTGCTGTTCTTGTTATTAAACCTGGGCGGTGTCGTTATCCAATGTTTTAGCGATCTTTTTCTGTTTGCCAGCCAGCTGCATTTGAATGGTGCTGATTACTTGAAAGTATTCCAGGCTGATCAACTACAAGCCCTGGCAATGACATTTTTGTATTTATACAAAAATGGGTTCATGATCGCCCAGATATTTTATGGCGCCTGGCTCTTTCCGCTTGGTTATTTGGTTTTTAAGTCGGGCTTCCTCCCCAAAATTTTGGGCATCGTGTTGATGGCTCATTGCATTACCTGGCTGATGACTTCTTTTCAGTTCTTCCTTTTCCCAGGCTTCAATGCAATAACTTATGTAAGCTATCCGCTTGGATTTATTGCAGAATTTGGACTTACTTTGTGGCTTCTGATTATGGGTGCAAAGGATCAATCGTCAAATCTTGCGCAATAAAAAACGCCCAACAAAGCGTGCACTGGAAAGATGGGATTCTGCGGCACCTGCGGCAAGCAGTTTTCTGGCCTCGAGTTTTTCCTGCTCCCAAACAGAGTCCAAGCCGCCTACCTGACTCATTTAACACAGCGGCGCAAGTATAGTCAGGTTATCTTGGGCTGGTGTACTTTTCTGTTAGTTTAAAAATATAAAAGTGTATCCGTACAGGAACTGAGCCGTTATCCGCCACCGTAGGGTAGGATCGTGGCTGAAGGATGCTTGTGTTAAACATGGGCATCCTTTTTGATTTAATCATGGTGGTAATAAGAATGTAAGGAGTGGTTTTGTAAGTTGTAAGTCGATTGAGAGATAATAATATCAAAAAGGTTGCTATGGTAGAACGGAATACTGGGACTTAATCGCTTTACGCCTTACTGTTTTTCCTGCCGACCCCACTTTGTGGATGAAGAACCCTTGTGTTTTGCGATCGGACCATCATGTGCTAAATGATGTTATCAAAACTGCTCCTAATTTTCATTATTATTAGGTTATATTATTAATTAGACTTGATTTAATAGTAGCGAGAACGCCTGTGAGAAAAAAATGAACAGCACAGATTTTGATCGAATAATTGCCCAGGAACGAAAAGTCCTCGCTTCAATTAAAGAACAGGGCGAAAAACTCATTCCTGAGTTTAAAAGAATAACGGCTTCATACATCCGGGAATTGTCAATCGAACTCATGAAGAGTTATTTTAGATATAAACCAGAAGTAACCAGAAGCCTTGGCACCGAAAAGTTAGAAGAAATGAAACGAGAATTTACAGGAATTCTCGTTTCATTACCAGAACATACCAGTAAACGGCTTGATGCCGGTCAGATCTGGCTTCACCGGGAAGAAATCCCTGATCGTGCGGTAACCGATATGACGTATTCCTATCAATTTGAAAAGAGATCGAACAAATCCATGGATGATGCGATCAGAGATTTGATCGGTTTGGTTGGCGCCATGTTAATCAAATATGGATTCGTTGAGACTGGCAAAGACTTTACATGGAAAATGACACCCGGTGGGATTCCTCAGTATGCAAACGATCTCCCATCCAAAGGAATGGACCATCATAGAGCATTAAACAAACTCATGGAGCAATATAAGAATATCCTGGTTGAATATGTTTTTGCTATCCAGAATCTCAGGAAAGCAGAACAAGCCAAGAATTCAGCTCAACCGTTAATTTAATAGATTGATTTTGTAGCCGAGTTGGAATAAAGCCGTTATCCGCCACCGAAGGGCAGGCTGCAGGTATGCCCCTCGGTCCTCTGCCCTTGGCGTCGGGATTCAAGGCGAAAAGGGATCAACTCCCGCCATCGCCCGATTCATATGCAGGAGCATATGGGAGAGCGATAGGTCACCGGTATTTACTCTCACTCTTAAATCCTGCCGGGCCCACTTCGAGGCCGAAGGATGCTTGTGACAAACACCGGTGTCCTTTTTGTTTAAGGGGAGCGGTCACGAGAAAGTAATCAGTTTAGGGGATTACCAGGATGGACTGATAATTGAATATTGATTACAAGCTTCTGATGTTGTATACAGGTACCCCCGGGGGCATGCTATTCGTATCCTACCGGGCCTGTTAACAAACCTAAAAGTTAGTTTCCTTTCTTCTTGAAAATATGCTGATTTTTCCAACCCATTATTTTAATTTTGATTATTGATTTATATCTAAACGCATCTTTGGATTATCATCGGAGTTGCTATCAGAATCATTGGAAAATCAGTGCTTATCCAGTTATCTACCATTTGATATATAATTTATATTTCGCCGCATAAAGAAATGGAGAAAAAATGACGAATCAACAACAAATAGAAAAACATACAATAGTACAATCCATCATTTTGCATTTGTTTCCTGGCATATTAGTGGGGGTATTTTATTTTCTAATTCGTCAACCTGTACAAAATTTTGGATATCCATCGAGTTTTGCGCTTATACTCGCGATTATTTTTCTTGTACCAGTGGAGCTTGGGTATTTGCTTCTTAAGGGAAAACAGGCAACCGGGCGTTATACGTTAGATGGGCTTATCAGCTATCGTACACCCATTCCTTGGTGGCAGTCCATCTTAGGAATACTGATAGTATTAGTGCTGATGGCTGCCATATTTACGGTATTGAAACCCGTTGATAATATTTTGATAGAAAAACTGTTTTTCTGGATGCCCACCCTTGATAGTGGATTAGATGGGAGTTATTCAAAAACTGCTCTTATCGTTACCTATAGTATTTTTTCTATCTTCGGCGTAATTGTGGTACCGACAGTTGAAGAGCTATATTTCCGGGGATATTTGTTGCCCCGAATACCTGTTAAATATTCAGAACTATTCCATAGTTTTTTATTTGCTGCCTATCATGTTTGGACTCCATGGATGTTTATCACAAGAACAATTGCAATGCTGCCTCTAATAATTGCTGTGAAAAAAAAGAATATTTACATTGGAATCGTTGCTCACATTCTTCTGAACTCAGTTGATGTCATCGTAGGCTTTGCTTTCATTTTTAGTCTTGCATAAATAATACTTTAACCTGGACCCCATCTAACATGACTTCCGGATAAAGACGGAAGATCGAAGACGGAGTATCGGAAAGGACAAGCCCGGCTGCGGGTGCCCCGCCAGGGTGCTTCGCAAAACTCTACTGTTATTTATTAATTCAAAATGAAGCCGGTTTGGAATAAAACCGTTATCCGCCACCGAAGGGCAGGCTGCAGGTTCGCCCCTCCGCATTCGGCGTGGCTGAAGGATGCTTGTGTTAGACACAGGTGTCCTTTGTTTAAGGGGAGTGGTCAAAAGAACGTAAGACGTAGTTTCGTAAGTGGTAAGTCGATTAATGGATTGGGGGTTCGAAATAATCCGCTGGGCTGTTGATGTCGCTGAGATCAAATCAATTTACGTCTTACGTTTTACAACTTACGGTTTTTCCCACTTTTGAATTATGATAGATAGTGTATTACAACCAACCAGACATACAAACATATCCACTTCTCCGGCATTTGATACCTGACTTGCGGAAGGCGGTTAACAAATAGGATGATATTGAATTATGGATAAAACGAACAGCATAAGACGAGCATTTGATTTTCTTATCGAGCATGCCCAAGCAGGAAAACTATTTTCAATTGAACAGCTTTCTACTGAAGCCGGATGGGATATTGATGAGACGCAGGAGAATATTCGCGTTCGTTTAAGTGATCTTATAGATCAGAAAGGGGATAAATATTTTGCAAAACCCGAGATTCTCAGGGTTCGATTAGATGACTTTAAAGAACTCTTGTACCAGAAAAAGCGGTTGTTTACAGATTACACGTTAGAAGTATCACCTAGTATCTTGATATACGAGTTCTTCATGCCGCTTTCCCGCGAAGATCGGTTACGAGAAGCACTCGACAATTTATTTTATCGAGACGCAATAGAGCACAGAATCCTGGAAATTGGTATCCAAAAAATTCGTGATGGCCTAAAATTACCAGCAGATTATTCTGAAGATCAGATCCATCAGTTTGTATTCGATTTTATTGAGAATACGATTGGCGGATACTCAATCTATTTGGTAAATGGACGGTACAGGGCAGATACGCTTGCTACGCGTGGTGAAGTAGTTACTCGGCCCTTCGCATATGGCCCATATATAGTGGACGAGACAACAGCGATAGTAAGATTTATATTACCGGTAGAAACTGCTGCCGGGAAATTTGAGTACGGTAAGATATTGGAACCAGCTTCAACATCAATTGGCCCTAAGGAACGAGCAGATATTGTGAGCTGGTTATTTCTGAATTTCTTTGCAGAAGCTATAATTCGTGTGGTCCAAAAAGAAGATGAGATTTGGTTGCTTGAATCTGGAATGCGAAGCGCATTTTATAGATGGATCAGGCGAGATGAATAAAAAGTTGCCACCCAGCTCACATGATAGGTTTCTGAGTTAAGGCAAATAGTCTGTGTGGAGATCCCCAAGATCGTCTTGGCTTGAGCAGTCAACGAAGCTGATCTGCAATGTTCCTGGATAAACACCCTGCAATGTGGCTGAAGGATGCTTGTGTTAAACACGGGTGTCTTTTTTTGTTTAAGGCAGGCGGCAACAGGAACGTAAGTAGTAGTTTTGTAAGAAGTAAGTCGATTAAGGAACTTGAAATCTCATGACGGATCCACAAGCACATCAATAATTCTGGATCTTACTACTTCTTATTACTTGCGTTTTTTCCCGTCAGGCCGCA
>JAGHAU010000244.1 GCA_021161345.1 Anaerolineales bacterium
GTTTTTCGCTTCCTGCCAGTTCCAGTGCTTTTGTTAATGCCTCCCCCACATTTGGAACAGTTTCCCTGGAACAAATATAACCTTCAGCTTTCTTGCTCAAGGCCTCAGGATCCATGGCGCGGGGGTGGTCAGCACTTGTGCAAATTAAATGGGAAGTCCTGGGAAGAATCTCTTGATACATTCCGTTCAGCTGTTTATCTTCCGATATTCCAAAAACAAGGATCAATGGCAGATCAGGAAAATACTCGTCCAGTGTATCCCTTAATTTTCCCATCGAGGCTGGATTGTCAGCTGAGTCAACGATCAGCGGAGGCTGGCGGCGCAGGACCTCGAACCTTGCCGGCCAATTCACATCTTTAAACCCTGTAAACACTGCAGAATTATCTAACACAAACCCTTTGGATCTCAGAGAATCCAGGGCTGCGTAAGCGGTCACTGCATTGATCACCTGGAAATTTCCCAAAAGAGGTATCTGGAATTCTTTGGTTTGGCCAGAATTCTTCAAGCTAAAAGCCTGACCGTCCAACGATTTTGATATGATCTCAAATGGATATTCAAGCTCAGCTTGGATCAGGTCAGCTTTATTCCTGGCCGCAATTTCTTTTAACACAGCTAAGGCCAGATCCTCCTGGGGAGAGCAAATAACTGGAACCCCTGGTTTAATGATCCCCCCTTTTTCCGCCGCTATTTTATCCAACGTATCCCCCAGGATCGATACATGATCCAGGTAAAGCGAAGTGATAACCGATGCTTCTGGGGTAATGATATTGGTCGCATCCAATCTGCCGCCCAGACCCACCTCAATCACCGCAAGATCTACTTTCTCGCGAGCAAAAAAGAGAAAAGCCAAACCTGTCATGATTTCAAAAGTGGTTAAACCAGGAACTGATGCAACAGCAGGCTTAATCTCTTCAACATATTCAACCAGGATCCCCCTTGAAACGGGTGTATGATCCACCTGAATCCTTTCCTCGAAATCTTTCAGATGAGGAGAGGTATACAGGCCAACCTTGTAACCGGCTGCCTGTAGAGCTGCGGAGCAAAAAGCACTGACAGATCCTTTTCCCTTGCTTCCTGCAATATGCAGGGATGGAAATTGATCCTGGGGAGATTCAAGGATATCCATGAATCTGACCATCCGGGTTAGATCAAAATTTTCCGGACTGAGATTTTCCTGGTGGGTCCGGCTGAAATCCACAAAACCATAAATATAGTCAAGCGCCTGTTGATAGTCAGAAGACACGTTCATAGGACTAATTTTATCCTTTAGAAATTCCCTGCACAAGGTTTGAAATAGATTATTTGAAAATTGGCTATCCGAAATGGTTAACCCGAAATGATGGAGATCAGTCTTGTTAGATTCAATAATTATGAGTATGATATGTAATACTGTTCTTCAGGCGTGGGGGAAGGACAGTTCTTAAATTAATGGACCAATAAAAATAGTTGATTTTACGGTATTCATTTCAGTGCAGGTGAAAGTCTCTTGATATGTTATTTTTCAGCCCAAATTCCTAATATTCCAATAAGAATTTTATAGGAGGTGATAAGGATCAAAGATTAAGTATATCCCTGTATCTCCATTTTATCCAATTAACATGTAAGGAGAAGAAGAATGAAAACTAAACGTTTCTTTTGGGTGTTGATTGCCCTCTTGATCGTCGGATCTCTCGTTCTCGGCGCCTGCGGCGGCGCAGCTGAACCCGTCGTGGATGAACCTGTAGCGGATGAACCCGCTGAACCGATGACTGGTACTTACTATGAACGCGCCATGGCTGGCGAATTTGCTGGCACCGTGGTGAGCATGACCGGCCCCTTCACCGATGAAGATGCTGTCAAATTTGACTCCTCCGTGGCTGCCTTTGAAGAAGCCACAGGCATTGATGTTCAGTATGAAGGCTCTAAGGAATTCGAGGCCACCATCACCCTGCGCGTTGACGCTGGCGATGCTCCCGATATTGTGGACTTCCCTCAACCCGGGCTGCTCAGCACCTTCGTCGCCCGCGGAGAGGTAGTTGACGTCTCCACCTTCCTGCCCCAGTCCTCCTTTGATAATTACAATCAGAGCTGGTGGGACATGGGAACCATGGCTGGCCCAGATGGCGATATTGTTGCCGGTGTTTGGCACCGCTTCAATGCCAAGAGCCAGGTTTGGTACCCCCAGGCAGAGTTCGAGGCCGCTGGTTATGCCATCCCCGAGACCTGGGATGAAATGATCGCTCTCTCTGACCAGATCGTCGCTGATGGCGACAAACCCTGGTGTGTAGGCATCGAGTCCGGCGCCGCCACTGGCTGGCCCGCCACCGACTGGCTGGAAGAAGTTATGCTCCGCACCACCTCGCTCGAGAACTATGACGCTTGGGTCAAGGGCGACCTGCCATTCAGTTCCCCTGAAGTCATGCATGCTCTTGATGTTCTGACTGAACTCTGGAAGGATGACTATGTTTACGGCGGCTCCGAAGCCATCGTGACCACCTTCTTTGGTGATGCCCCCACCCCCATGTTTGAAGATCCGCCCAAATGCTGGCTCCACAAGCAGGGCAACTTCATCACAAGCTTCTTCCCCGAGGGCGTAGTTGCAGGAACCGACTACGGTTTCTTCTATCTGCCCGGCATTGATGAAGCATATGGGTCCCCTTATCTGGTTGCAGGCGACATCATGGCCATGTTCAATGACCGCGATGAAGTCCGCGCCACAATGGAATTCTTCACCCATGGTGAAGCTGTGAAAGAATGGTTAGCCGCAGGCGGCGCTCTGTCCATGCATATGGACACCGATCTGGCCTGGTATGGCGATGACATCGAGAAAGGCGTTGCCGCTCTCGTTGCTGATGCCACCTCCGTGCGCTTTGACGGTTCCGACCTGATGCCCGGTGAAGTTGGCGCTGGTTCCTTCTGGACCGGTATGACCGACTACTTCTCCGGCGTTGCTGATGCCGCCACCGTGATGGCAGAAATTGATGCCTCATGGCCGGTTGCCCCCATGGCTGCTGCTGGTGAACTTGGCAGTGCAGAAGCACCCATCAAGGTTCTGTTTGTCCCGTCCGTGGATGTTGACTTCATGATCGCCGGTGGCGAACTGATCGAGCAGGCTTTGCTTTCCGCCGCTGGTCTGTACGTTGAAGTCAGTATTCCGACCTCCTACGCAGCTACCATCGAAGAGATGTGCGCTTCCCCCACAGACACCGTTGCTTTCATCCCAGCCATGGGATACGCTCTTGCCAACCAGCTCTGCGGCGTTACGCCCGGACTGGCTTCCGAGCGCTACGGCTGGAACGTCTACTGGACCGCTTTCTACGTCGCCCGCGACAGTGATTTCCAGACCCTCGAAGATCTCGAAGGCGCCTCCTGGGCTTACCCCGATGGCGCATCAACCTCCGGTTACCTGTATCCGCAAGCTCTTTATGCTGATCTGGGCATCACCGTTGGCGAGACCATCGAAGCCGGTGGACACCCGCAGGCAGTCAGAGCCGTTTACAACGGCGAAGCTGACTTCGGTACCGCCTACTTCAGCGCCCCCTTGCTGCCGGAAGGCTCCTGGACCGTTGATATGGCCCCCGACATCCCCGATGAGTTCATTCCTGATTGCGGTTTGAATGACGCAGGTAAACTGTACTGCGGTGACTACCGCGTACTCGATGCCCGCGCCGCCATCCGCGAGGAAGCACCTGACGTGGTTCAGAAAGTTCGCATCCTGGATATCTCCCCCGAGATCCCCAATGACACCATGTCCTTCTCACCGGATTTCCCCGAAGACATGAAGCAGATGATCATCGCAGCTATCACCGCCTATGTTGGCACCGATGCCTGTGCTGAGACCCTCTGCAACGAGTCCTTCTATGATTGGACCGGCGTTGGCCCCATCTTTGATGAGAACTTCGACGGCATCCGCATCATGATGGAAGCTCAGGGAATCACCCTTGAGAACATCGGCGAGTAATCGCTAAGATCGAAGAAAACCAAAGGGAGTACAGCGCTTGCTGTACTCCCTTTTTTTGTGTTTTTTTTCTCTCTAATCGGGCAAATTTACTACAAAACTGAAGCCAAATCGCGACAAATATCACGAGAGTCCCGCAGCCTCTCTATGGTATAATTCTGCGAAATCCATTATCCAGAATAATTCAATAGTTAAAAACGAGGAAAATATGAAGCCAATCCTTGAGCTAAAAGGAATTACCAAACGTTTTCCAGGCGTTTTAGCCAATGATAAAATCGATCTCACTTTGAATAAGGGTGAGATTCATGCGTTACTGGGGGAAAACGGAGCTGGAAAATCCACCCTGATGAATATTCTCTATGGTTTGTATGATCCGGATGAAGGGGAGATATTTGTTAATGGAGAAAAGATCTCTGTCAGTTCTCCCCGAGACGCGATCTCCCACGGCATTGGCATGGTCCATCAGCACTTCATGCTTGTACCGGTTTTCACCGTGACTGATAACGTCATGCTGGGTGATGAAACTACTCGCGCCGGGGGTTTCCTGGATCGGAAATCTCCTGCCGCCCGCATCCGCGAGATCTCTAATGAATATAGTTTGGAGGTAGATCCAAACTCATATATCCGCGATCTGCCGGTTGGTGTTCAGCAGCGAGTGGAGATCATCAAACTGCTTTATCGTGAAGCGGATATTCTGATCCTCGATGAGCCAACTGCAGTATTAACCCCCCAGGAAGTGGATGAACTCTTCACGATCATGCGCTCTCTGGTTGATAGCGGAAAATCGATCATTTTCATTACTCATAAACTTCGCGAAGTATTGACCTTTGCGGACCGGATCACTGTAATTAGGGGCGGAAAAGTTATTGGCACAACAACCCCCAAAGATGCAAATCAAAATAATCTGGCAGCCATGATGGTAGGCCGCGATGTATTATTGGAAGTTAACAAGAAGCCTTCTGAAGTAAAAGACAAGGTGCTTGAAGTAAAAGACCTGATGGTGCTTGATGACCTCAATCATGTAGCTGTGAATAAGGTGAGTTTTGATGTACGTGGCGGCGAGATCCTTGGTATTGCCGGAGTCCAGGGAAATGGTCAAACAGAACTTGTTAAAGCAATCACCGGTTTAAGTCATCCTGTGGAGGGCAAGATGAACTTGGCTGGACAGGACATCACTCGTGCAAATCCACGAACCATCACCGAGATCGGCTCTGCCCATATCCCGGAAGATAGGCAGCAGGATGGACTGGTACTCTCGGCAACCATCGCAGATAATATGGTCCTGAATACTTATTACCTGGAACCCATCGCAAAAAATGTGGTCATCCAGGAGGATAAAGTCCTTGAGAATGCAGAAATGATCATCGACAATTTCGATGTCCGCACCCCCAGCCCATTGATCCCGGTGGGATCCCTGTCTGGAGGTAATCAGCAGAAAGTTATTGTAGGTCGAGAATTCTCCCGGCCTATCAAATTCCTTGTCGCAGCCCAACCAACTCGCGGCCTTGACGTGGGATCGATCGAATATATCCACAACCGCTTGTTAGAAAAGAGAGATGACGGCTGCGCCATTTTGCTGGTATCCACAGAATTGGATGAAATCATGAAATTATCAGACAGAATAGCGGTCATGTTCGAAGGCGAGATCATCGCTGTGGTAGACGCTGAAGGGGCCAGGAAAGAACAGATCGGACTCCTGATGGCCGGTGTAGTAGAAGCCTGAACCATCACAGATCCCTCAATAATCAAGATCGAAAAATAAGGAATGGATCTATGAGCGAGAAAGAGAAAAAACAAGACACAAAGAAAAAGAATGCCGGGAAGATCTTCCTCGAGGAAATATCCAAGAGCTCATTAACCGTGACCATTCTGGCAATCTTTACAGGGTTGATCCTGGGTGGATTGCTGGTAGCAGTTACTTCTGTAGAGGTATATCAGGCATTTGACATTTCATTCTGGGAAGGGATAAAAACCGGTGCCAGTGCAGCCTGGTCGACCTATGAAGCATTATTCTATGGCTCAGTAGGAAACCCTGGAAAGATCATCGACGCCATCAAAGGTGGTGAAGCCGAGGATATCAGGCGCGCATTTAACCCATTCTTTGATAGCCTGGTCGTTTCAACCCCTTATATCTTCGCTGGCTTAGCGGTTGCGCTTGGTTTCCGGGTTGGTCTGTTTAACATCGGGGTAGAAGGACAGCTCTATATCGGGGCTGCGACTACCGTTGCAGCAGCCATCTTCCTGAAAGGGCTTCCTGCCATCGTCCACGTTCCTATCTCGTTACTGGCCGGTTTCATAGGCGGCGGATTATGGGGCTTTATCCCTGGCTTATTAAAAGCAACTACTGGTGGTCATGAGGTGATCAACACCATCATGATGAACTACATCGCCTTCCGCCTAAGTGAGTTTCTTCTCCGCGGACCACTTAAGAATCCCGAAGGTTTTACTCCCGTGAGCGCCCCGATCGAGGAATCGGCCCAGTTATTCCGCTTCTTCAAATCCCCTATCCGTTTCCATATTGGTTTTTTTATCGCCTTATTTGTTGCCTATCTAGTTTATTTGTTATTATTCAAAACTACCTGGGGATTTACCTTACGAACAGTTGGTGCTAATCCGAGGGGCGCAAAATACGCCGGGATGAATATCACGCAGACTACAATTTTAGCCATGGTCCTCTCCGGCGGTCTGGCAGGATTGGCCGGTGCAAATGAGGTTATGGGAGTGAACCACAACCTGGCTCTGGCATTTTCGTCCGGTTATGGTTTTGATGCCATCGCCCTGGCCTTACTTGGTAACAGCCACCCTGTAGGCGTGGTTCTCTCAGCTATTTTGTTTGGATTCTTGAGGAA
>JAGHAU010000254.1 GCA_021161345.1 Anaerolineales bacterium
GCCAACAGTATTCCCTTTATTCCAGAACGAGTCCAGATCAAGAAAGGCGTCGTTTTTGGTCTATTGATCATCACCGCCCTGGCCGCTTTTGAGATCTTCAACTACAGCACGACTGATTTTGCGCTGACCGACCTGCTCGGTAATCTACGCTTCTGGGGTGTGCGCTGGGCCACCATCCTGGCGATTGCCTTCTGCGGGATAGATTTCGCCGGGATCGCCCGTTTATTCACGCCTGAAGGCAAAATCGGGGAACAGACCGAAAGCTGGTACCTGTTTGCCGCCTGGCTGATCGCTGCCACCATGAATGCGCTCCTGACCTGGTGGGGTGTTTCGATTGCCATTGTCAACCATGAGACTTTGGGGAATGCGGTGATCGCCCGTCAGACCCTGCTCAAGGTCGTTCCGATCTTCGTGGCTGTGATGATCTGGGTCCTGCGGGTTTTGATCATTGGCCTGTTCTCGGTTGCTGGCGAACGCTACTTTGGCAGGGATCAGCTGCGGGTAGAGTTTGCTCATTCAACCCGCAAGGCGCCTGTTTCCAGCCGGGTGAAACCAGCTCCTGGCTACCGCCCATCATCCAAACCGGCTGTGCGGACTCCTCAACGTGAGCCCTCTTATCAGCCGCTTTCCGCTACCGGAAGGGATGATTCATTATCACAATTGCTCTAGTAAAAAGAGGGATTGAGTCCTTTGGAAGGACTCAATCCCTAATAGAAAAAACCGCTGGTGAATACCAGCGGTTTTTGTGTCGGGATGGAGGGATTCGAACCCACGGCCTCGCCGACCCGAACGGCGCGCGCTACCGGACTGCGCCACATCCCGATGCCGGGAAATTATAACCCAGCTTACTCTGTTCATCAAGCTTAGTGGCTGAGGTTACCACTGGTAACCAGGATATTCCGGTTCGGGTTTCTTGAACAATAAACCCAGAACTACTCCACTAACAAATCCGCCAATATGAGCCCAGAATGCGACTCCTCCGACCCCAGGACTGCCCCAGGAAAAGACGACTTGGGCAAGTTGGAATAAAAACCAGGCGCCTAATACTAAACTGGCTGGAAGCAAGGTCATCCGCAGCCAAAAACCCAGGGGAATTAATGTGAGCACTTTCTGACTTGGGAAAAGGACCAGGTAAGCGCCCAGAACCGCAGCGATTGCACCGCTGGCTCCGACGGTAGGAATTATTGAGGTTGGATCTGAAATAATATGGGCTAAAGAAGCGACGACGCCACCAACGATATAGAATAGAAAATATTTTCCACTGCCCATACGGTCTTCCACATTGTCGCCGAAGATCCACAAATAAAGCATGTTGCCGCCGATATGAGCTAGACCTGCATGCATGAACATGCTGGTAAAGATATTGAACAGGCTACCAATAGATAACAACGAGGTCACATTGGCTGGGATCAGGGAAAATTGGTACACAAAAGACTCATTATTCGATCCCAGCATGGTCTGGAAGATAAAGACCAGGATATTCACTACTATTAAAAGATAAGTTATGATCGGAACACTGTGGGTGGGGTTATCATCGCGAATGGGTATCATAGGATTTCCAAAGTTATGGGTGGCAGGAATAATGTTTGATGGAAAGATTTTACCATAGGGAAAATTCAGAGATGAATGGGGACTCTGATCGGTGGAGGCGGGCGTATTGATTTCGAATTAATTTTAGAAATGCATGAGATGAGATAGTAGCTTCAGATTATCATTGGCTCTTCCCAGTGCAATTTATGTGCAGTTAATTCAGGATTTATGTTAACCAGATCAAAAACATCAGGATTATTTTATATCTAACCCTCATATGGTGTGAGAAACTCAAAAAATACAAGTGACATGCCCCATGGAAGCAATGTTCAGTTCTTCTGTCCAATTCGAAGTCAAGAGTTTATCCTGAGCGAAGGCGCAGCCGCAGTCGAAGGACCCCCATTGAGCTATGGTGCGTTGCTTGAAAAGCAGGAAAATTGTAACTTTTTAGAGGGGAAAAATCAAGAAATGCAACCGATGGGGGTGTGTTTTAGGATGTTTCTATTGTTTACTGGTGCAACAAGGGTGCAATTAGAAGGAAAATAGATCAGAAAGTAGGGAATTAGTTACCGATATAGCCAAAAATTGCTTAGATTTGTCCTCTAAAGGAGAGAAACTAGGGGGGATTTTCTTGCGGCGTCTGATTAAAGATCAGGGAATTATGAGGCGTCTGACAGGAGGTCAGGGATGAAATTAAGCCAGCTGACTGAAAGTCAGATTTTATCCCGAGATATATAACCCAACTCGGTTGTTTCAAGATTATCCTTTATACTTCTATCATGGAACTACCCATTGTTCAGACTGACGTACCACCGGGTTTTATCGACCTAGGCTCTGGGAATCCCGGCCTGGAAATGCTTCCAATGGAAATGATAGCACACGCAGCTGAGCGCTATTTCGAGGTTGGCGACCGCCACACACTACAATATGGAGCAGAGCAGGGCAATGGATTATTCTTATCTGCCCTGGCGGAATTCCTTTCTTCCAAATATGGGTTTTCTGTGGCAGCGGATTAGCTGCTTGCCACCACTGGTGCTTCCTCTGCTCTCGATCTGCTATGCACCCTGTTTACTCAGCCAGGAGATGCAATCATTGTCGAAGAGCCTACCTATTTTCTAGCCCTGGGAATCTTTGCTGATCATCGCTTGAATGTTTATGCTGTCCCCCTGGATCAAGAAGGTTTGGATGTTGATTCGCTGGAAGCCTTACTGGTTGAGATACAACCAAAATTTGTCTATACCATCCCAACCTTCCATAACCCGGCCAGCACCACCTTGTCAGAGATGAGGAGGGAAAAGCTGGTTAGTCTGGCTCAGGAATATGATTTTTTGTTGATTGCTGATGAAGTTTACCACTTCCTGTCTTACACAGAGGAACCTCCTCCGCCACTTGCTGAATATTCAGACCAGGCAGAGCAGGTGGTATCCATAAATTCATTCTCAAAAATTCTTGCCCCTGGATTACGCCTGGGCTGGATTCAGGCTCATCCAAAAATGATCAGCCGCCTTGTAAAATGCGGTTTGCTTGATAGTGGCGGTGGTTTGAACCCTTTTACCAGCGCAATTGTCCAATACTTGATAGAATCCGGAGATTTAGCAAAAAACATTCGGCAGCTGCAAGATATCTTTCAGCAGCGCCAGGAAGCGATGTCTACTGCGCTGGATCGCTACCTGCCGGGAATCCACTACAATAAACCTCAAGGCGGCTACTATTTTTGGGTGCATATGCCAGAAAGGGATACGGTGCAATTGCGGAATATCATCCACAAGAATAATATTGATATCCGCCCAGGCAGTCTCTTTTCTAGCCAGAAGGGCCTGAATGATTATCTTCGCCTGAGCATCAGTAACCACAATCCAGAGCAGATTGAAACAGGGATAAAAATTCTCGCCAGGAGTATGCAGGAATCTTGAGCACCTGCTTTGAATAAGATAATATTATAGGTATCTAGGCTATTTTGTGAGTCCGCCATCTGTTTGCGCCAATGTAGTCGCCATGAACGCTTTAATGGTATGAAGCCGATATCTGTTTCGTCAATAACGATCAATTGGTGTGATTCGAAGATCTCGTTGGCGACATGCATGTAACCCAACTCAAATTTCTTTATTTGATAATGCGTATAGGCAATTCAGGGATAGAGGTAAATGTTTGAATTGAAATTCATCCGATGATGCTTTGATTGCAGGTCGGTGGATGTGTTTATCCGCCGATCTGCTGAATCAGGACATTGTCTATCTAGGGAATCTTTCTTTTAAAATTTCTTCCAGGGTCGGTTTGCCGATCTCCTGCAGCTCATACTGTACCCGCTGGGAGGGCTTAATCCGGCCCAGGTCAATGGGAGTGCCAATAACTACCAGGTCGACATCTGCGTTCTGAATGGTTTGCTCCAGTTCTTTGATTTGTTCCTCACCATATCCCGTGGCGGGTAATACGTTGTTGGCGATAGAGCCAAAAAATGCTTAGATTTATCCTCTAAATGGAGGAAAGTAGGGGGATGAA
>JAGHAU010000178.1 GCA_021161345.1 Anaerolineales bacterium
GTGCAGCAGAAACCTCACTCAATGACGCCCAGCAAGATGGCGGCCAGATCCGGTTGCATTCCGGCAGCTTCTCGGCAGAAGAATTGCTGAGCATTTTGAATACCCTGCCGCTAGATATGACCTTTGTGGACAAGGATGATAAGGTTAAATATTTCTCCCAGGGGGCTGAGAGGATATTCCAGCGCAACCGGGCCATCCTGAACCGGGATGTCAGAAACTGCCACCCTCCTGCCAGCGCACATATTGTCGACAAGATCATCGAGGATTTTAAGAGTGGAGAACAAAGCCGGGCCCCATTCTGGATCAATATGGGAAGCAAAATGATCCACATTGAGTATTTTGCTCTGCGAAACGATCAGGGTGAATATCTAGGTACGCTTGAAGTATCTCATGATGTCTCTGGATACAGAGCTCTAGAAGGTGAACAAAGGATCCTGTCCTACGGAAAATAATATGGAAAACAACCAGTTGATGATAACCCCCCAATCCAAGATCCTGCAGGTGATCGAAGCTTATCCTCAAGTAGAGGATGTGCTGATATCTTATGTACCCGCGTTTAAAAAACTTAAAAATCCTGTCCTGAGGAACACCGTGGCCAGGGTCACCACCCTGCAGCAGGTTGCCAGCATTGGAGATGTAAAAGTTGGCGATCTGATCAACAATCTGCGGAAAGAGGTCGGCCAGGAATTGGTCGCAGAGGGTAAAAACACAGCTTATAACTTCTCCCAACCTGACTGGTTTGGCGAAGAGCTGGTTGAAAATGAATTTGATGCCAGAGAAATGCTCTCAACCGGAGAGCAGCCGGTAAACCAGGTAATGGCCGATCTGAAGGGCATGCCGGCTGGAAAAATATATAAACTTGTCGCTCCCTTCCTGCCTGCTCCCTTGATCGACAAAGCAGCCAGTCTGGAAATGGATCATTGGGTGGATAAAAAGGCACAGGATTTATTCCTGGTCTATTTCCTGATCAAGTAGGCATTTTTAGATCGAACCAAGATAGGGATCAGCCTTCAGTATTCAGATTGACCGGTCGCAGGCTCCGTCTGCTTCCGTCCCCGTCTCCTGTCCCCGGCCGGGTGGGCAGCGACCATCCCGTCCCCGGTCCTCGGTCTTCTGTCCCCGTCAGGAGCGCAGCGAGGTTATTAGATGTAAAATGAATAATATCCAGATTCTATTTTTGGCCCAGAACTAGCTGCCCGGGATTCTGCTGGTTATATTGGATCCCACTTTGGAGATAAGAGAATGAACTATGTAATTAACGCCCGGGGGGTGACCAAACGATTCAAGAAAATAACTGCCCTGCGGGAACTAGATTTAAGATTGGAAGCAGGCCGTGTGTTAGGCCTTCTGGGTCCAAATGGTGCCGGAAAAACAACTTTGATCCGGTTATTGGTGGGAGCGATTCGCCCTACAGATGGAGAGATATCAGTTTTGGGGCTGCATCCCATTAAACAGAAGAACGAATTACGGAGGCAGATCGGATATATGCCCCAGACACCAGCTCTTTATGATGATCTTTCTCCGCGCGAGAACATTCGTTTTTTTGGGGTTCCCAGCCATGCAGGGGATTTGAAAAAAAAGGTAGAAGAAGTAATCGAATTTGTCGGTCTCACTGATCGGGCCAGCTATCCAGTTCACACTTTTTCGGGCGGCATGAAGCAGCGGGTGTCTTTAGGATGTGCCCTGGTAAACAAGCCCAAAGTTATTTTGCTCGATGAACCAACTTCAGGCATCGATCCCAAGCTTCGGGAACAGTTCTGGCAGCATTTCCGGCATCTCGCTGATGAAGGAGTAACTGTGCTCGTCAGCACGCATCAGATGGATGATGCCATGCACTGTGACGAGCTGGCGATTATCCATCAAGGCCAGGTCCTGTTAAATAAATCTCCCCGGGAAATCTTGTGGGAGAATAATGCGGTGGTCCGGATTTGGCGAGATGGCAACCTGGAGGAGCATCGTATAAAGAACTACCCTGATGTTCTGCCTGCTTTACTTCACTCTCTCGGTTTAGACAAAAATGTTAAACGAATAGAAATCCAGGAGGAAGGATTGGAAGAGGTAATGCTTCGGCTGGTAAAAGATAAAGAAGAACAGGAGCTGAGCGCATGAGCCGGAGCGAACGAATTCTGTCTGTTACTGGCCGGACTTTAAACCAATTAAAGGAAGATCGTCGATTTCTGGCGTTTTCTATCATCTTCCCGGTGGTGATTATCTATTTTCTTAAGATAGTCATGGATGTGCTCGTAAGCCCATTCTTTGACCCATCAATTTTTGTGATCCCTTACGGCGCTTTCATTGTCCATTTTATTACTTTTATTTTAACGGCTATTGTCATAGTTCGGGAAAGAACAGCCGGCACTCTTCCGCGCATGTTCATCAGCGGCTACACACAGGTCGATGCGATCCTGGGCTACTTGCTGGCATATACTATCCTATCCTCGGTTCAAAGCCTGGTTGTTTTGCTGGAGCTTAACTGGCTTTTTGAACTGAACTATTCCGTAAAAATGCTGGCTTTACTATATCTGGTGATGTGGCTCCTTTCAACTATCAGCCTCGAATTGGGCATTTTTGTATCGAACTTTGCGCGGAACGAAGGGCAGGTTATCCCCTTCATTCCGCTTATTCTAATTTCCGTGTTAATTTCAGGAGTGATCGTTCCTGTCGATAAAATGCCTGCCTGGACCCAGAATTTCGCTTTTATTTCTCCGCTGTATTACGCCAATGCAATTATTCAGCATCTGCTCGCAGAAGGTTTATTTGTAGATACCCTTGATAAATTTTTTCAGCTGGTTCTTTTTGGAGTCGTGGTGCTGCTGCTGGCAGTCCTGACATTGCAGGAGCGGGACTGATCGAATATCGATTATCTATCCTTATCAATAACACTTATAACCCGGCGGATTAATGGCTAAATTCAACCTGGTTATAAAGCAAAATATCAAGCCGTACCTTTTTGTAATACGTAGCTCAGATAGATTGTCTCTCCGCTGATAAACCGTTCATGGATCAGTGAACCACTTGTACCAGCAAACTGGAGGAAGAAGCCAACCAGTGATCTATGAATTGATTTTTTAATCAGCGCGGTCTTGCGTTCATCGTCCAATTCCATGGCTTCAAGGATATTTTGAGTGATGTCCGTCTCTTTGATCAAAGTTAATCCTGATTCATTGAGTGATTCTCGAAGACCTTCCAGGGCCTCTTTCCGCCGAAAATCAGCCATTAGAAAATACCCACCTTCACGAAGCACCCGCTTAACCTGGGCAAGAAAGGCATTCATTGAGCTGTAACAATGGGAAGACTCGACATTCAGCACAACATCAAAACTATTATCTATAAAAGGCAGAGATTCAGCATTGCCCCCTTCGAAAGAAAGCCCTTCCACATTATATTTCTCGTTGCAAAATCGCACTGCATTTTCTGAAAAATCCAGGCCAACCATTATTTCAGGTTTTAGATAACGCTTGATATAATCTGCGCCACCGCCCCGGCCGCTTCCAACTTCCAGTACTTTTAGATCCCTGAGATCTACGGCACCCGCAACATGATCATAGAGCTGAATATAATAACGATAATTGGCGTCTTCTGCCCTTAAATTGATCACTTGATTTTGATCAGGCAAAGGAACATAACCATAGTTCATAAAATTCCAGTCGTGTTTTTGGTAAGACCTGGCTAAAAATTGATACCATGGTTTAAAAAAGAAACTTCTCAGCCTGGGAGAAACTCGAGAAAAGATTGAAAGAAGATTATCCATTATCTTTGATATACCTTTACTGATTCAACAATTTTTCAATTATCATTGATGGTTTTTGATAACTATAAATATTTTTTGCTGAGGGAA
>JAGHAU010000016.1 GCA_021161345.1 Anaerolineales bacterium
AAATAGTATCAATGGAATTTAGGAGGTAGAAATTTGGATAAGAATAAACCAGTAGTTTATCCGTATATCCCTAACTCTGAACCTGCGATAAAAAAGCAGATGCTGGAAGAGATTGGAGTCGAGAGTATCGATACGTTGTATGAGGATATTCCTGAAACCCTGCGATTAAAAGGAAAGATGGATTTACCAGAGCCTCTTTTATCTGAACCTGATCTTATCAGGCATGTAGAGAAAATCCTCGGGCAAAATGCTACCTGCAAAGATCATCTCAATTTTCTTGGGGCTGGATGTTATCAGCATTTTGTTCCTGCAGTTTGCGATGAGATAAATGGCCGAAGCGAGTTCCTCACAGCTTATGCCGGCGAACCTTATGACGATCATGGGCGGTTCCAGGCCCTCTTTGAATATACCAGCATGATGGGTGAGCTGCTTGAAATGGATGTTGTTAATGTGCCCACATATGATGGTTTTCAAGCTTCAGCGACCTCGATCCGGATGGCGTGCCGTCTGACAGATCGCAAAGAAGCTCTCATTTGTGGCCCGATCAATCCTGATAAGCTTTCCATGATCAAGAACTACTGTTTGCCGGATATATCCATTCAAATTATGGATTTTGATTATGAAAATGGGCATATCAGCCTTGGTGAAATTGAGAAATCGATCTCGAAAAGAACTGGCGCTGTCTACTTTGAGAATCCTTCTTACCTGGGCATGATCACGGTCCTGGGCGAAAAAATCGCCGATTTAGCGCATAAATATGGCGCGGAATGTATTGTTGGGACTGACCCAATTACACTTGGTGTTTTAACCCCGCCATCTCAGTATGGTGCCGACATAGTATGCGGAGATATTCAATCATTGGGCATGCATATCCAATTCGGTGGCGGTCAGGCCGGATTTATCGCTACCCGCGATGAAGAAAAATACTTGATGGAATATCCTTCCCGATTATTCGGCATCACGCCAACGTCTGTGCCTGGAGAGTATGGATTTGGCGATGTTGCCTATGAAAGAACATCGTTTGCGATTCGCGAGCAGGGAAAAGAATGGGTTGGTACTGCCTCCGCCTTGTGGGGTATCACAGCTGGAGTCTACCTTGCGTTGATGGGATCCCAAGGAATGGCAGAGATCGGTGAGGTTATCATGCAGAAATCCCACTTTGCTGCCAGAAAATTATCAGAGATCGAAGGTTTAAAATCCCCTGCATTCGAATCTCCCTACTTCAGGGAGTTTGTGGTCAATTTTGACGGCACAGGAAAATCTGTCGCTGAGATCAATACCACTCTCCTTGATCACGGGATCTTCGGCGGAAAGGATCTCAGTCAGGAATATCCAGAGCTGGGAAACAGTGCGCTGTACTGCGTAACTGAATTACATAAACAAGCAGATATTGAAAAGTTGGCTGCCGCGGTTAAGGAGGTTGTGCTATGACCCAGGACATCAGAAACTATCGCATTACTGAAGGCAAGCCCAATCTGCGCCGCTTTCACCAGGCACGCTGGGACGAACCTATCATATTTGAATTGAACCAGCCGGGACAGCGTGGAGTGTTGTTGCCCAGAGCAGCGGCTGAGATCAAAGAAGAAGTAGGTGATGTCCTGGCATCAATACCAGAGATGATGCGTCGGAAACAACATCCTGCCCTGCCTGAGATCTCACAAGCGCAGGTTCTGCGCCATTATCTGCGCCTTTCACAGGAAAATCTAGGTGCTGATCTCAATGTCGACATAGGGCAGGGGACATGCACAATGAAATACAACCCTAAGGTGAATGAGCAGCTGGCCCGCTTGCCAGGAATCGCTGAGATCCACCCCTTACAAGACGAAAAAACTGTCCAGGGGATCCTGGAGATAATGTATCGGTTTGAGGCAGTGCTCAAAGAGATTTCCGGGATGGATCGCTTTTCTTTCCAATCTCAAGCCGGTTCCCAGTCAATCTATACCTGCGCAGCGATCATGCGGGCCTATCATCAGGCAAATGGAGAGGCGGATCAGCGTGATGAGGTGATCACCACCATTTTCTCACATCCCTCCAATGCAGCCTGTGCAAAAGTCGCGGGATACAAGGTCATAACACTTTATCCAGAAAGCAATGGGTATCCTGATCTTGACGCGCTCAAAGCAGCGGTGTCTGAGCGGACTGCAGGATTAATGATCGCCAACCCGGAAGATACTGGAATATTCAATCCTTACATAGCTGACTTTGTCAATGTCATTCACGAAGCAGGCGGATTGAGTTTTTATGATCAAGCCAATGCAAATGGGATCCTGGGCATCACCCGGGCTCGGGATGCTGGCTTCGATATGTGTCACTTCAACCTGCATAAGACTTTCGCTACACCTCATGGCTGCGGAGGTCCTGGAGGTGGTGCAGCAGGCGTGAGTGAGGAATTGGCCAAGTTCCTGCCTACACCTGTGGTCGGCTTTGATGGTAAAAAGTACTTTCTCGATTACGAACGGCCCGAAAGCATTGGAAAGGTTCGCTCATTCTATGGTGTGGCACCGGTTGTGTTGAAGGCTTATGCCTGGGCGATGAGCCTAGGAGCTGATGGCTTGCGGGAAGTAGCAGAAGTTGCAGTGTTAAATAACAACTACCTGCTCAAGAAGATGCTAGAGATTCCTGGGGTCAGTGCACCTTATGCCGAAGGGAAACACCGGATAGAGCAGGTTCGGTACAGCTGGCAGGAATTATATGAAGATACAGGGATATCCTCAGAAGATATCGGCCTTCGAGCTGCTGATTTTGGACTTCACTACTGGACGAGCCATCATCCTTTTGTCGTGCCCGAACCAAATACCCTTGAACCGACAGAATCCTATACAAAGGATGAGATCGATGAATATGTTGGAGTTCTGCGCAAGATCGCTGAAGAAGCTCGCACAAATCCTGATTTGGTGAAATCAGCACCGCACAACAGCACAATTCATCGTATTGATGATCATGACACGCTTGATAATCCTGAAAAATGGGCAGTGACCTGGCGAGCCTACCAAAGAAAACTAAAACAAAATAAGAACAGATAGATCAGATTTCGAGAACAAACATAGGAGCAACTATCATGAGAGGATTGAAAGACAAGAGGGTTGTCATCACTGGTGGAGCTGGCGGGATTGGCACTTCTACTGCAGCTCGTTTCCTCACAGAAGGTTCACGGGTCATCATCATGGATAGGGATGAGGATGCCTGCCAGCGCATTGAGGGACAATTCCCTGGTTTAGAGAAGAGCATCCTATGTGATGTTGCGTCTCCCGGGTCGGTCCAAGCGGCTTTTGAAGCTCTTAACGAGCGGTTGGGAGGATTGGATATCCTGATCAACAACGCCGGGATCAGCATCCGGCATCGTTTCGTTGATATCACGCCTGAAGAATGGAAACGAGTGATTGATATCAATCTAAATGGTGTGTTTTATGTCGCTCAGCAGGCAGCCCTGCAAATGCTCGCCGGGGAAGGCGGCGTGATCATCAATATGGGCTCCACCAATGGATTAGCCGGTTATCACTATTATGGTGATTACAATGCCTCAAAATCCGGTGTGATTGAACTCACTCGCTCAATGGCATTGGAATTAGGGCCAACTATCAGGGCAAATGCGGTCTGTCCGGGTTTTATCATGACTCCTATGCAGGAAGCTGAATACACGCCAGAAATGCAGCAGGCATTCTATGAAAAGCTGCCACTTAAGAGACTTGGGAGCCCAGATGATGTTGCTTCCTTGTTCGCCTTTCTGGCCTCTGATGAAGCCTCATGGATCACAGGCCAATACTTTGTCATCGACGGCGGTGAGCTGGCAGGAGGGCTGGCCAGTCAGCCATAGTTATTCATGAGAGGACCAGCTCAATTTTCTTTTTGTTCCAACAAAAGAGCTGGATGGATCACTGGGGAGTTTGACAAGGAAGACAAGGTTGCTAAATGATGTCTTCAAATCAGAAAAAATTAGGTTTTATCATTAACCCTGTGGCTGGACTGGGGGGACGAGTTGGGTTGAAAGGGAGTGACGGCAAATTAATCCAGCTGCGAGCTCGGGAGTTAGGAGCTACCCCAGAAGCTCAAGACCGGGCATCTGATGCGTTGCGGTCCCTGAAGGTATCAATCGGTGATCAGGTAGAACTGGTCACTTATCCTGGCGAGATGGGAGAGAACACAGCTGCAAATTGTGGTTACTCCCCAGTCGTCACTGGTGAGATTGAATCCGGAAAGACAACGGCTGCTGATAGCCGGAGAGCCGCTCAAGATATGCTTGAACACGGAGTAGACCTGATTCTATTTACAGGCGGTGATGGAACAGCACGAGATATATGTGAGGCAGTGGGTGAGTCCGTTCCCGTGCTAGGGATTCCTGCGGGTGTCAAGATCCATTCTGCAGTTTTCGGGGTCAACCCTCTCAGTTCAGGAGAACTCGCTGCCGAATACCTCAAGGGTGAAATCCAAACGCTCCAATCATTAGAGGTGATGGACATCGATGAAGAAGCATACCGGAAAGGCATTATTTCTCCGTGTCTTGTTGGATACCTGCGGGTACCGTACCAGAGACAGCTCGTCCAAGCCCGGAAATCACCCAGTCCAGCAAGTGAAGAGGGAACCCTGCAAGCGATAGCGCTGGATGTCATCGATCATATGGATGACAGCTGCTACATCATAGGCCCAGGGACTACAACACAACCCATACTGAATGCCCTGGGATTAAAGAAAACTTTGATCGGTGTGGATGTTGTCCAGAATCGTAAACAGGTCACGTTAGATGCCAATGAGGAGACCTTATTGCAGCTTCTTGAAAACCAAAATGCCAAAGTTGTGGTCACACCGATAGGTGGTCAGGGTTTTATATTTGGTAGGGGGAACCAGCAGATTAGCCCTAAAGTGCTGAGTAAGATCGATCCAGGGAACATCATTGTGATCAGTACCTTAGAAAAGATCCTCTCACTCGGCGGCCGGCCGCTTCTCGTTGATACAGGCGACAGAGAAGTGGATCAGGTTTTATGCCGCTATATGATGGTTATTACAGGCTATGGGAACCGGATTGTATATCCTGTAAAAGGGGGTAGACAATCTAGAGGATAGATCATGATCCATCTGGAGCGGGTAATTGGGATTTATAGGGAGCCAACGCGCCTTTCCTTTTTGTCTGCTATTGAATACAGGGTTATTAAATCGTTATTATTTATGTTAAATTATGATTCATAATTTCAGCGGGTCGGCGTTTATGCCGAATCAAATCAACCATTATTCTCATGGGTTCATCAATATGATTGAAAAATGCACGGTATCCCTCACAAAGGTAATTCAAGCCATATTCACCATTTGGGGTATGTTTCACTCGGTTTTTAGGACAGCCTCCATTGCAAGCGAAACGAACCTCGCAATCGAGGCAAAACTGAGGTAAAGAGTCGCGTTTCTGCATACCAAACTTAAATTGCTTGTGAGAAGTAACCATATCAATCAGGTCAGTCTCAATAATATTGCCAAGTTTATACTTCGGTTCCACAAAATGATCACAAGAAAACAGGTCTCCATTATGCTCGATTACCAACCCAAGACCGCAGGTCTTCTCAAACACACACAATCCTCCTGGAGAACCAAACCATTTTCCCAATGCCTCATCAAAAATCTGCACAAACACTGTACCGACATCATTACTCACCCATTCATCGAAAATATTTATTAAGAAAGCCCCATATTTTATGCCCGTTACTGAACGATTCCTGATTTTGTTACCAGTTTGAAAACCTGTTTTGTTATCCCGCTCCACAATTGGAATGAATTGAATAAATTCCGCATCCAATTTGTCCCGGAAATATTGATAAACCTCCAACGAGTGTTCAACATTTGCATCATGTACAGAGCAGAGAATATTAAATTCAACATTGTGTTCTTTTAATAATTTCAAACCATGCAGCACATCATTTGAGGTATCTGCCCCACCTTTATCCTTTCTATACTTATTATGCAGCTCTGGCGGACCGTCAATGCTAATACCGACAAGAAAATTATTTTCTTTGAAAAATTTACACCAAGCATCATCCAGTAGAGTGCCATTGGTCTGAAATGCATTTTCAACTTTCATCCCGGGGAGGGCATACTTGTGCTGAAATTCAACAGCTTTGCGAAAAAAATCCAGGCCCATTAATGTCGGTTCGCCGCCCTGCCAGGCAAAGGTTACTTGCTTCACTTGTTGTGCCTGGATGTATTGACGTGTATAATTTTCTAAGAGTTCATCCGACATCGTAAACGAGCTATCAGGATACATCTTCTCTTTGGATAGAAAATAACAATAGGTACAATCCAAATTGCAGATTGAGCCCCTGGGCTTAGCCATTACCTGAAATGATTTTGGCATCCAACTCCGATGGGTATTTGTATAAGACATAAATAATTCTCCGTTTTGCCAGCTTTATTGATAATACTTTACCTTATCTGTTTTTGCCTAGTAGAATATCGGATTTGAAATTTCTCCTACCAATCCCTTCGAGAGAAAAACATGAATAAGAGGCAGCCAAATATCCTGTTGATATTCGTCGATAATCATCCTGCGAGCATGATGGGCTGCTATGGCAACGATGAGATTTTCTCACCTCACCTGGATGATTTGGCTTCCAAAGGTGTACTTTTTCGCAATGCATTCTGCCCCAATTCCATGTGCTCCCCTTGCCGGGCATCCATGCTTACCGGGCTTATGCCTTCACAGCATGGAGTTCACACCTGGCTCGATGATTACATAATGGATACATGGCCGGAAGGATTCAGCGCTATTGCCGAATTCGAAACGCTGCCGGAGAAGTTAGCGAAAAAGGGTTATCACACCGCCCTGATCGGGAAATATCATCTCGGGTTTGCAGATGAACCCCAAAACGGGTTCAAGCATTGGGTTGCGATGGAAAAGGGGACGATGGAATCGTTCTATGACGTCCCAATGATAGACAACGGTCAACGCCATACGGCACCCGAACATTCAGTTGATTATTTCACCAGAAAATCGCTTGATTATCTTGACAAACATGCCAGCCCAAACGAGCCGCCTTTCTTTCTTTGTTTGACTTATCCCGCCCCCTACGCAAATGTCCCGGATCCGGACCATCGATACTCCCACCTGTATGCAGATTTACCGATGAATTCGGTTCCACGGGAAGGGTTGAGCCCGGAACTCATTGATTGGATCTTGATGTGTAAAGAGAAATTTCCTGATGAGGATTTCGCATGGTACAGGCGGCTTGCAGAGCAGCCGAACGATTTACCATCGATGCGGCGATTCTATGCCCAGGTGAGTATGGTGGATGACGGCGTCGGGCAGGTGTTGGCGAAGTTGCAAGAGAAAGATGTCTTGGAAAACCCCCTTGTTATTTATACAGCTGATCATGGTAAGTCGAACGGCCAGCACGGATTTTGGGGGCACGGAGAGGATACCTGGCCCTCGAATATGCACCATTCAGCGAATAGTATTCCGCTGCTGATCAGTTATCCGGGGTTCGCACAAGCGGGCCTCGAGGTAGATAACCTGGTAGGAACAACAGATCTCTTTGCGACAATTCTTGATCTTGCAGATTGCGAACTAGAATCTCCTGAGTCTGTTTTTGGTCAAAGTTTTGGCCCGCTGCTACGTGGTGAAACTACGGAGTTTCGAGATGAGGTTTTTATGGAACAAGAAGAGACTCGTGCAATTCGGACATCAGAATGGCTTTTCATGAAACGTCTGGAAAACACAAAATATAGATTCAAGGATGAGTTATATGATTTGGTGAATGATCCTGACGAACGGGTGAATCTTGCCCAAGATCCCAATTATGCCGAGGTGGCAGCGAAGTTCAGTTCCCGTGTAGAGGAATTCTTTACAAAATATTCCAACCCGCGCTGGGATCTATGGAAGGGGGGTACTGTCAAATCCAACTCTACGCGACCCTTTTTGTGGGAGGAAGTGTGGGGAGAAGATTGGACGCCTGAATTCTAACTAATTTATTTTGGCTGTTAGTATAATAGCGCCCTTGTATTGGAAAACATCCTGTCGTAATAAAAGAAAATTTCAGGATCTGAAGGAATATAAATGGCAACAAAAAAACCGAACATTGTGATGATCTATGTTGATAATCACCCTGGTGCTATTATGGGCTGTGCTGGAAATTCCGAGGCTTATACTCCTAATTTAGACCGTCTTTCACAAAGTGCAACACTTTTTACTGAGGCTCATTGTCCCAATGCAATGTGTTCACCTTGCCGGGCATCAGTTCTAACTGGATTAATGCCATCACAACACGGGATTCACACCTGGATCGACGAATATTACGAAGATGATTGGCCCGAAAACTGGAATGCCATTGATGAATTTGATACCTTGCCTGAAAAACTCGCCCGGGAAGGATACGATACAGCCTTGATTGGGAAATATCATCTAGGTAACGCAAAAAGCGCCACTGATCTATTCAAAAAATGTGTAACGATGCAGATTGGCCATGTCCAGTCATTTTACGAAAATGATATCATCGATGGCGAAGAGAGATATAAACATCCTGGACATTCCGTAGATTTTTTTACAGACAAAGCCATTGAGTATATCGATCAATACAGCGAGGAAAAGGAAACACCTTTTTTCCTCTTCTTAACCTATCCCGCGCCATATGGCCACTGGCCTGCGATTCAAGGTGAACCCGTAAACCGTTTTGCAGATCGGTTTAGTGACAGCCCAATGCTCTCTGTACCGCGGGAAGGTATTAGTAAGCAGGCGATTGATTGGATATCAATTCTAAAGGAAAAAGATTTAGACGATGGTGAATATGATGTGCTGCTTCAGATCCCCAATGATCTTCCCACACTTCGTAATTACTACTCACAGATAAGCATCGTCGACGATGGTGTCGGCCGTGTTCTTGAGGCATTGGAAAATAACAACCTGGCTGATGAGACATTGTTTATTTTTGCATCAGATCACGGCATGTCACTTGGCCAGCAAGGATTTTGGGGGCACGGGGAAGATACCTGGCCATCCAATACACACCGCGAAGCAAATCATATACCGTTAATAATAAAAGCACCTGCTGATGGGAATAAGCAAAAAGTCGTAGATTCTCTTGTTGGCACAACCGATATTTACGCCACTATTTTAGATTATGTAGGTTTGGAGATGCCTCATATTAATGAAAGCCCGGCAAGAAGTATGAAACCGTTAATTGAAAACGAAAATGTTGTTTGGGATAATGCATGTTTTATGGAACAAGAGGAAACCCGAGCAATTCGGACCTCCCAGTGGCTCTTCATGATGCGGGTCCAAAACACGGAATACAACTTCAAACACGAGCTTTATGATCTGGTGGCTGATCCGGATGAGCGGATGGACATTGCTCAAGATCCTGAATATGCCGATGTGGTCTCAAAACTAAGCGCTCGCCTGAATGAATACTTTTCGGTTTATGCCAATTCGCGCTGGGATCTCTGGAAGGGAGGTGCGGTCAAGTCCAATTCTACACGACCCTTCTTGTGGAAGGAAACCTGGGGAGATAGCTGGACCCCGGAGTATTAAGTCCGCTTTCTTCATTGTCTAGCATTATCTGTTATATAAGAGAGGAATATCTATGAGTTCTCGCAAGCCCAATATCCTGCTGATCTTCGTCGACAATCAACCTGCAAATATGATGGGCTGTTATGGGAACGATGAAATCTTCTCACCCCATCTCGATGAATTGGCTTCCAAGGGGGTGCTGTTTCGCAATGCTTTCTGTCCCAATTCTATGTGCTCCCCTTGTCGGGCATCCATGCTCACCGGGCTCATGCCTTCACAGCACGGAGTTCACACCTGGCTTGATGATGAAATAATGGACCAATGGCCCGAAAACTACAACGCCATCGCCGAATTTGAAACACTGCCAGAAAAGCTCGCTGACGCGGGCTATAACACCGCCCTGATCGGAAAATATCACCTTGGATTTGCTGATAAACCCCAAAATGGATTCAAGCACTGGGTTGCGATGGAAAAGGGTACGATGGAATCGTTCTATGACGTCCCAATGATAGACAACGGTCAACACCATACTGCAGAAGAACATTCCGTCGACTACTTCACCAAAAAATCTATTGAGTTTCTTGACGACCAGGCTGATAAGGATGAACCCTTTTTCTTGTTCCTGACCTACAACGCGCCCTACGGAGAGATGTACGCCGACGAGCCAGAACACCGCTACTCGCACCTGTATTCGGAGTTGCCCATGAACTCTGTTCCGCGCGAGGGGGTATCCCCGGAACTCATCGATTGGGTCTTGGTGCGCAAAGAGAAGATGCCTGATTATGATTTTGATTTTTATAAAGAACTCCCGGAAATGCCCAATAACCTGTTCTACATGAGGCAGCTCTATTCGCAGGTAAGTATGATCGATGACGGTGTTGGAAAAGTAATCGCAAAATTGGAAGAGCAAGGCGTATTAGACGATACCCTCATTATTTATGCTGCTGATCACGGTCTTTCGAACGGCCAGCATGGATTCTGGGGGCACGGTGAAGATACCTGGCCCTCGAATATGCATCGATGGGCGAACAACGTTCCACTTATCATAAGCCACCCTGATTTGATAGAACCAGGCAGGGAGGTTGAGAACCTCGTGGGAACCACGGATATTTTCGCTACGGTTCTTGATATTGCGGGATGCGAACTTGAATCTCCTGAGTCTATTTCAGGCCTGAGTCTCTCACCTCTCCTGCAGGATGAAAATATAGATTTCCGCGACGAGGTTTTCATGGAGCAAGAGGAAACTAGAACGATTCGAACATCCCAGTGGCTATTCATGAAACGAATAGAAAATACCGAATATGATTTCCAGCACGATCTTTATGATCTGGTGAATGACCCTGATGAGCGGGTGAACCTCGCCCAAGATCCCAAATATGCCGAAGTGGTAGCTGAGCTAAGTGCCCGTGTAGACGAATTCTATGCAAAATATACTAATCCACGATGGGATCTCTGGAAGGGAGGCGTTGTGAAGTCCAATTCCACGCGACCCTTCCTGTGGAAAGAAGTCTGGGGAGACGATTGGGCACCGAAATACTAGATCAACTTACTTCCTTGGAGCACGACTTTATATTCTTTTCATCAGACAACATCTATGAATATAATGAGTGCTGGTACTGCGGGGGCTGCACACTGGATTGCCCCGAGAATGCCGTGACTTTCCGGCTTCCACCCTCTATCAGGAGCTAAAACAGTTTGCGTTGAAAAGAGGTGTGTCAATGTTGAAAATTGCAATGACGAGTTATGCTATGGAAGAATTATCATATGTTGATGCACTTTTATTTGCTGCAGAGAATGGCTTCGACGCATTTGAAGTTAATCTCTATTTCCCAGCTGTCGATCTGGATAATTGGAACTGGAAAGAGGTTGAAGCAATAAAAAAGATATCACAAGACACGGGAATAGAATTCAGTGTTCACGCGGCCTTTTATGAACTCAATATGGCCGCATTCTTAAAGGGTATCAGAGAAGAATCGGTCAGGTATATTAATAAGTCTATTGATTTGTGCCATGAGATTGGTGGTGAAGTGGTCACAGTGCATCCAGGGAAATTTACTTATGAAATAGAATCTGGTGCCTCACCAGAAACTGATCCGTTAATGAAAATCCAATGGGATCATAATATTGAATCTCTGAAAAGGATTAATGCCTATGCTGAATCAAAGGGTATTACCCTTTGTATTGAAAATCTGGGTTGGAATGAAGTCGCTCAGACTTTTGAAGATATGTTAAAGATTCGGGAAGAAGTCGACGATACCCTTCAATTTACCCTGGATATCGGCCATGCCCGGATAAATTCAGAAGGCGGAGTTGAAGAAGGCTTTCGGGTGCTTGGAGACAACATTCGCCATATTCATTTCTCAGATAACTATGGTAAAGAAGATGATCACTTGCCAATTGGGGAAGGGGACACCGATTTTTCGAGTTTTTTCCACTTGATCAAGGATTTTCCATACATCATTACCCTGGAGATTATTGACCCTGGTCCGGATACAAGCCCGATTGTGAATAGCCTTGCATATCTCAGAACACTCGAAAGAAATTTAGGTCAAGTATAGACACCTGACTGAAAAACCCGAATCTGTCTATAATGAACTGAGATTATTTTGATAGAAAATCAATCATTGAAAGAGTCAAAGCGGTCAGGAACATACTGCAAGTTCCCAAGATATGAATTAAGATACCGCCAACGAAAAGGAAATATCTATGTCTACTAAGCAGAATCTGGAAAGCTTGCTCACAACACCCGCACCTCATTTTTCTGCCGGGGAAGCAGAGCAAATCGCCGCCGAGTTCTTTGGACTGTCAGGCACGGCAACAGCGCTGGACAGCGAGAGAGATCTGAATTTTCATCTGGTAACAGAGGATGGCGATCAATATGTGATCAAGATTGCTAACAGCTCTGAAGATCCAGCGATCATCGATATGCAGCTTAAAGCACTGGAACATATTGCTCATGTCGCTCCCGACTTACCGGTGCCTAAGGTTGTCCTCTCAAATGAGGGAAAGCTGGTCGAAGAAGCTAAAGCCGCCGATGGCAGAACCCACCCTGTCAGGGTGGTGTCCTATCTTCCCGGCATTTACCCTGAGGAGGAATTTTTCAGCGAAGACTTTTATCGCCAGATGGGAAATTTTCTGGCAAGGACAGCGAAAGCATTACAGGGATTCTTCCATCCCATCGCTAACTATGAATTGTTGTGGGATCTGAAGCACGCTTCAAATTTGAGGAAATATTTAGGTTATGTCGAGGATCCAAAACATTATAAGCTTGCGGAGAAGTTCTTGGATCGATTTGAAAAACATGTGCTGCCCTTGATACCAAAGCTCAGAGCTCAGATCGTGCATAACGACCTGGTGCCGAACAATTTATTGGTAGGGAAAGAAGATCACGGCAAAATTGTGGGAATCATTGATTTTGGTGATCTGACCCATACTTTGATTATCATCGATCTGGCTGCAACCATCGCGGATACTATCAGTGTCGATAGCGATGCAGTAGAAGTGGCTGCTCAAATAACTGCCGGTTATCACGAAATCAACCCGTTGGAAGAAGCTGAGCTGCGTGTTCTATATGATCTGGTCGGCACTCGTTTGGTAATGCTGAATCTGATCGCTATCTGGCGGGTGACGCTCCATCCTGATAACTATGATTATATTATGAGTGGAGTTGGCCCGACATGGGTGATCTTAGAGCAGTGGTTGGAACTGGATCCGGAGCAAGTAACCCGGAGATTATTAAGGACTTGTGGATTCTGGGAGCAGAAGGTTATAGAAAAAGCTTCCAGGGAATCCTATCAATCACTCCTTGATCGCAGAGAACAACTGCTGGGTCCGCTCGCCTACTTGTTTTACGATCAGCCGCTGCATATTGTCCGGGGAGAAGGAGTCTGGTTATATGATCGGGATAATATCAGGTATCTTGATGTATATAATAATGTCCCGCAAGTCGGTCACTGCCATCCCCATGTGGTAAACAGAATTGCTGAGCAAGCCGGACTGCTTAATACGAGTACCCGTTATCTTCATGAACATATCCTGGAGCTGGCGGAAAGGATCACAGCCAAGCTACCAGAAAAATTGAGCATCTGTTCATTTGTTTGTACTGGATCGGAAGCCAATGAGCTGGCCTGGATCATGGCCAAGCTGGTATCAGGCAATACGGGGGCTCTAATCACACACCACTCTTACCATGGCAGTACTGACGCGATCGGTCAATTTAGCCCGGAAAGCCTACCTGCGGGGAAAGTGCCACCCCATGTTCGGACATTGGATCCGCCAACCTCTAATTCAAACTGGCCAAAACCAGATGCCGGTATCCGTGATGCAATCAGGGCTATGGAAGTTGATGGGCATCAACCGGCAATGTGTCTGCTGGATACTTCGTTTGTTAGCGATGGTATATTCACCGCTCCCAAAGGATATTTGAAGGCCCTGTTTGCAGCAACCAGGGCGGCGGGAGGCTTGTGTGTTGCCGATGAAGTTCAGGGGGGGTTTGGACGCTTCGGAGGGAATTTCTGGGGTTTTGAGTATGATGAAGTGATCCCTGATATCGTTACCATGGGAAAGCCGATGGGCAACGGTCACCCGATTGCGGCAGTTGTGACAACAGCTGAGATTGCCGAGGCTCTCGCCAGAGATAGAGGCTACTTCAACACTTTTGGGGGCAATCCCGTGTCCTGCGCTGCTGGACTAGCGGTATTGGATGTGATCGAAAAGGAGGGCTTGCAAGAAAACGCACTCAGGGTGGGAGCATACTTGAAGAAAGGATTTGAAGAACTAAGGGAAGACTACCCTGTGCTGGGCGGGATCCATGGCGCCGGCTTGCTGCTGGGCGTGGATATCATAACAGCTGAGGGTAAACCGGATGGGGACAGAGCTGATCAGATTATGAACCATCTACGAGTAAATCGAGTTTTAATCGGTGTGACCGGGCCGGATGAGAATGTGCTGAAGATTCGCCCACCGCTGGTATTTGAAGAGGCCCATGCAGATATCCTGCTGGCGGCATTGAAGGGAGCTCTAGAGGAGACTCAAAGGTAGGGAGAGTAGGCCGGTCCAATAGCTTTTACTTTTCTGCATCTGGCTTGATTAGACAGGCAGCAGGTTTGCCATTTTTTCAATCGGTGGAAATGCCGCTGAAATAGGTGATCACTCCTGAAAGGATGATCACCCCCGCACCAATTATCTGGATCCAGACCATTCTTTCGCCCAAGAAAATCATGGCCAGTAAGCTGACAAAAACCGGTGTAACCATGGACATCATGGTCATATAAGAGGCGCTTGAGATATTCAACGTATTGTTGAGATAGGTCCAGGTGAATGTTAACAAAACACCATTTCCAATGATGTATGGAAAAACTGCCGAGGGAGGTTTGCAGCAGGACAATACCTGGTCCAGAGATCCAAATATTCCCGGAATCCAAAGTGCCAGTCCGACAAGGGCCAGGACAAAGGGTAATCCAGCAAGGGATTTCTGGAAAGTGACAACCTCAACTTTTACAGGCTGAGATTTCAGATATTTCCGAATGAGAACATTGCCAAGGGACCAGCATACGCAGGCTCCAAGGATGAATAGATCCCCGATCCTGGGCAGGAGTATCTGCCCTTTGGTCGTTAAAAGATATGCACCTGAAAGCATCGAAAACACCATCAGGATCTTAATGACAGTCAGCTGCTCTTTGAGGATCAGCCAGGCAAACAGGATCGTTGTTACAGTCGACAACTTAACCAAAAAACCGGCATTAATTGCGGAGGTTAATGATATTCCGATTATGCTCAGACAGGTTCCCAGCCCGGATTGAATTCCATTGGCGAAGAATAACTTCCAAAACAGATCGGGTTTATCTTTGAATAATGACCGGAATTCCCTGCCAAACCTGGGCAGAAGCAAGACGGACAGGATAACCAGGGCAGCCAACAAAGATAGCAATTGGTAGGAAAGGACCTGGGCCCCGGCGTTTAATGCCAATTTGGTGACAAAGATCTGCGTAGCCCAAAAAGCAGAAAACATCATGATGTTGAAAAATGGAGATCCCTTCATTCGCTGTATATATAATTTATTCATGCTCATCGGGATTGTTCGTGTTCCTGGGATCCTTGACAAGGAACTTGATGATCGAGAAGGATATGATTGAAAGGATCATAGCGGTCAGGAACATGCTTTTAAACCCCCAGAATTGAACAATACTGCCGCCGATTAATGGTGCTAGTAAAAAGAAAGGTCCTGTAAGAGTTTTTGACATGCCGATATAAGTGGGCCGGTCCTCTTCTGATCCGAACTCCATGGCAAAGTTTTGGTCTGAGATCATCTCTCCGGAATTGGCAAAACTTATCAATCCGAAAACGAGATACAGCGCCCAGAGGGTATTGACCCAGAGAAGGCCTGATATACCGATGATCAGGATGAAGTTGCTGGTTTCGATCACCTTTTTATAGCCTTTCCTGTCGCCCAGGGTTCCCCAGATCCCGTATCCGATGATTTCCGAGATCAACATTATTGCTGTAAAGGTTGCTGATTGGGCAATTGGTAGATCAAATTTCCTGATCCCATATACTGTAATAAAAGCTAATGACATACTTGCCAGGAAGATAAAACTCCTGTTGATCAGGTAAATCAGGAAATTCTTATCCACCTCGAAAACACCTTTGATCCTCGTCAGTAGATTGATATACTCTGGCGGGTTCTGGCGTGGGATTTCAGGTTCGATATTCCGGATCAAAAAACTATATGAAATTGATACTGCAAAGAAACCGATCAAAAACATCGTGGCGTAATTATAGGGGTAAACGATAGAGACCAGCAGGATGCCAGAGATTGCGGCGCCACCCAACCCCATTAATTTCCCCAGGATCAGGGAATAACCCCAGTATCGTCCACGATGGGAGACAGGGATGACCGTGGCAATCAGTTCCTGCCAGGGCAGGGCAACCAATCCGCTAGAGAATGTCTTTACTGCATAGATCACCAGAATCAGGATCAAGGCGATACGTTTATCAAGCTGGGGAATGAAGAAAGTTCCTGCTGCCAGAAAAAGGAATGGAATTCGGTCGAACAACCCGAAAATTCTGACCAATGGCATCCTGCGGCTCCTTCCTTCCAGGGTTCTGGCCATGAATAATTGAGGCAGGAACCAACCTGCCCCATCCAGGGCAGGGATCAAACCGATCAGGATAGGCGAGTCTGTCAGTGTACTGATAAAAACGGGCAAGATCGTATAGGCTGCCGCGAAGCTGTCCCCAAAAAACCAGAAACAGGCATCCATCAGGTTAGCAAAGAAATTGCGTTTAAAATTCTTCTTAACCTCGGGGTGAACTGCCTCTGATTCGGAAATGGTAAAAAAGTTCTTGGATGAGATCTTCATTGTTGGTATTATCGCCCTTGATTTGTCTGTGATGGGAGCGGGATTTTCTTATTGATGCAGGGGAGAATAGAACAATTTGTTAATTGACCATTTAATCGCCCTGGCAAAATAGCCTCGCATGAATCGTGGGCCCGCATAGGGAATCTTTTGATTGACGATAAAGTGGTTTGTAAAAATTGTTGAATCTTTTGCCATCAGGTCGGCGATCATCCTTCCGGCGATCTGTGTGGTTGGGACGCCTTCATTAAAACCAGTACCATAGAATATATTCCCTTC
>JAGHAU010000095.1 GCA_021161345.1 Anaerolineales bacterium
CAATATCGGGTGTTTCCAGCTGTCCTTCGGTTTGTAGCATGTAGGTCAGCATGGTTTCAAAATCGCCCTTGCTGTAAGCATCCAGAGCAGTTTGGTATGTACCGTATCCCGGATGCGGTGTTAACACATATGCTGGCGTGGGAGTATAAGTAGCACTCAGTACCTGTCCAATCGGAATTTGCAGGATAGGATTTGGTGTGCCCGTCAATACGCCTGAATTAGGATCCACTGATGGGGTCCAGGTCATTGGTGTGATCGTTAATCGGGGGGAAAAGATCGATCGAGTCCCTGGTAGAATTCCACTGAAAACAACAACCAGCAAAATAATGAACGAGCCTACCCCCAGGGGGATTAATTGCTTATAGTTATAACGGCTTTTTTTCTCTTGTTTATTGGATTTTTCCTTTTTGCTGATATCCGGTAAATCCCGCGTCCAATCCTTTTTCTTTATCTCTCCGGGTCGGACGCTTCCCGGATCCACTGCACCAAATAAGATCAATCCCAGGCGGGCTTCTTCATTCCTGTGATCGATGTCCAGCACCTTATTCAGGCAATAGATTCGTTCTTTATTTGATTCCACAACCGTGCTCATTAAAAGCCAATATTCGACGTTATCTTGGTCTTCTTTTAACAAGCTTGCCAATTGATCACGCGCCTGAAATCTATCCCCCTGCTCCAAAGCGAGTTTGGCCAGGCTGAATCGTTTATCTTCTGCCATCATTGTACCTATCCTGTAGTCGCGGCATAAAGAGAGTGTAGCATAGGCCGCCTTGCCTAACAAGAGAGGGTATAATGCTCCACATGACGAAAAAAGGGTCCATTCTGGTCTGGATTCTGGGCATTCTGGTAATGCTAACCGCTTGTGCCCCTGGATCACAAAATGCGCCAATTTCCACCTTGACGATCGCACCTCCCTTGAATCCATATCAGTCCAGAACCAGCACGCCCATCATCCCGACAGCAACTGTTCCGCTGCCCACAGATCAGCCATTGATTCCGACAGCGACCCCGTTCAGTCATTCCGTACAACCTGGTGATACACTTTACGGAATTGCCATCCAGTACAATATCTCGCTGGACAAATTGGTTTCTGCGAATCCAGGCGTGGATACTAGTTTATTATCCATTGGCACCAAATTGGTCATTCCGTTTTCAGAAGAAGATGAGCTTTCTGTACCTACGCCAACTCCTTATCAGGTACCCCTTTCAGAACCTGTGTGTTATTCCACCAAAGACGGCGGGGTCTGGTGTTATCTGATGGTTGAGAATACCCAGAAACTAGCCCTTGAAAGTTTGTCAGTGTCTTTTAATCTCTATAATGAAAAACAAGAACAAGTTCAAAGTGTAGTTGCCATCCCTCCTTTGAATATGCTCTTTCCTGATCAAAAGATCCCACTGTCAGCCTTCATCAAACCAGCCCAGGTTGACCAATACAGGGTTACCGGGACATTATTGACCGCTCTGCACTCTGAAAGGACCGAACCACTAACAGCAATCACAGATTATTCTGTCAAATACACCCAGGAAAACAAAGTCGCCCAGATCACCGGGGTTGTCGAAGTTCTAGCAACAAAAGTGGATGGCAATCAGATTTGGATCGCAGCTGTAGGGCTCAGCGATGGAGAACCAGTTGGCATCCGGAAATGGACCAGCGGGGAATCGGTTGATCCTGAAACCGCCTACCCCTTTGAAATCCAGCTATACAGCCTCGGACCCCGTATCGATCAGGTTCTGCTGCTGAGTGAACTACATTAACAAAAAAACCGGAATCTGCTTTAGATTCCGGTTTTCAATCTGTCCAATTGAGGTCAGGGATTTCCCCAGATCAGGAAACTGTCCCTTTCGCAGAAATTTTCCCCATATTTGTTCGTAAAACATACCTGGTATGGAATTGTCTCGCCGTTATTTGCGTTAACCGGATCCAACCTGAAGAATGCACACCCTCCCTGGTCCGTAGGTGAGCTCTGGTAGGAGATCACTCCGTCATTGGGTGTTTCCAGGAAAAGCTGCGTGTCCAGGTTCTGCTGGGGTTGATTATCCAGGTGGGCACAGGCTCCGACTTCCTGGAATTCCGAGGAAGATAATTGGGGATACAGTTCCCAAATATCAAGATTAACAACTGGTTCCAAGGCTGTTTCCTCACCAGCAGTTTCAGCAGGAAGGTTAGTGATTTCGTTGTCTGTATTTCCCCAGATCAGGTAGCTGTCTTTTTTACAATATTCTTGATCTCCCAAACCCTGGAAACATACTTGATAATCCACGGTGGTACCATTTGCCGCCTGGATCGGTTCCAATTCGAGGAAAGCACAACCACCAGAGTCTGTTGGATCAAAATAGAAAGTCGAAGAGCCCTGTCCCTCGGGATTAACCTTAATAAATGCCTGTATATTGGTCAGCGGAGTTCCCTTTTCATGGACACAAGCCCCGATCTGCTGTTTTTCCTGGGATGATATCTGGGGCATCTGCTCCCAGATATCCATTTGAATATTCCTGACTACCGGAGTTTCAGTTTTAGGTTTTCCAGCATCCCGATAGAACTCTTCTTTATATTTTTGTCCCTGGGGAAGGATTCTCACCTGCTGACCTTCTCCCGCCGCAGCGTCAAATAAAAGGCAATAATTCTCAAAACACTGCTGCGACACTCCATCTCTAATCTCTTCCAACTGAGTAATCGGTTCACCTGAAATCCCAAACCCGAAATAACGGTCGATAAACTCCATGAAATAAGCAGGGATATAATATCCGTTCCCATTATCTAAATCACGGAAATAATCCTCAGCACCATTTTGTCTGATCTGGTAATTCTGATCAACCCTCTCTAAAAGAGAAGATACCGGTCGCAAGGAAACACCCATCGGGCTGTCAGGGTCCTGGAATAAGACCACATTTTTAAAGATCTGCTCAATGCTCCCATCCGCTGCGTGGTACGCAGATGATATCGTATCCCCGGTGAACGAAGTCCCAAATCGGGCAATCGCTTCCCCAAAGGGTGATTGGATTTCCTCTACTTCCGAAGAACTGATTCCAGCGTTTTGCACACCAGGATACTGGGAACATTCACCAGCACATTTCCAGAGACCGTATGGCATCAGGTGCACTGTTCCGGGGGGATCATCCTCGAATCTGAAGAATCCCATATTCTCAAAATACTGCTCCACTCTTCCCTTATCGGGATTCAATCGTGCCCTTGTTAAAGGCAATCCTACCCAGCGCCCTCCTCCCATCTGATCGTAAAAATGGGAAAATTCAACTGGAACGACAAATCCATTCAAATACCTAACTCCCGGATTTTCGGGCTGCTGGTTTGGTAGATCTGAAAAACCAGCTTCAATTCCAACTGGATCGAGATAATACCTGGGAGAGTGATCAGGATCATAGATCATCACCACTCCTTCAAAGTATTGCTTTTCTAGATTTGTTCCTGACAGATATTTTTTATTGGAGATTGGTGGACCGAGAGTTTTTTCCCCCTGCAGACGTTCATATAAGTCACTGAACTGGGGATCAACCAGGTAATATCCCGTGCTGTTCCACTCAGATCCGGAACAAGCGGAAATTATCCCCACAACAAATAAGATCAGAATTAAAGTGACTATCTTTTTGAACATACTTTTACAATCCAGGATTCTGATAATGCATGAATTCCTGCTTTTATTGTCCTCTAATTTTAAACGATAAGTTAGATATACGCAATAGCCATTCCTTATTCAGGCAATCCATAAAGAATCGAATAATGATAAATTTCACCCCCAAGCAGGAATTTTTAAATGCCTGCCAGTATGGTGTCCAATATATTTCAGTGTATAATTGCTGGTGGTCCAACAAGAACAATCTAGATCCATTTTTAAAGACTGCGGAGGAAAGCAGGAATGACAGAATCCAAGGATTACCTCAATAGCCATACAGTAATTGCCACATACAACTACAAGGAACAACCAGTTGAAAAGGGTTATGCGAACCGAACTCTACATGTTGATTTGAGCAAGAAGTCAATCAGCGAAAAACCAGTTACTCAGCAAATGAAGGATATTTTTACTGGTGGGCGGGGATTTGCCCTCTGGTTGTTATGGAATGCTGTTAATGATGACAGTAAATGGGATTCTCCGGAAAATGCCCTGGTGATTGCCAATGGTCCTCTCTGCGGGACAACAGCTTACCCGGGTATGGGCAAAAGCACTGTTGTAACATTATCTCCCCTTACACATTCTGTGATAGAC
>JAGHAU010000076.1 GCA_021161345.1 Anaerolineales bacterium
GGTCCCCGGAACATACGGAACCGGTGGAGGGCGCTACGATATTACCTGGTCCCAAGCCTCTGCCGCCGTCAAGACCCTGATGGGTGAAACACCGGATGAATGCAAAGGCTTTTCCTTTCGCTTCAGCCGGACTGTCTCCGGTTCAGTCACCATGACCGGGGAGGCATACACCTGCGGCGGCATCCGCGGACCCTGGGAAGGCACACTCCAGCTTGCCGGTACCTGGACGGATTTCGGAAACACAGGGGCGGGGAGCGGGACTTTCGAGTTTACTGTGCCCGAGGACAGCGATGAAGTTGAGACTATCATCCCAACCTCAGGGAAGATTTTCTCAGAGGTAGGCTGCTTTATGCCCTACAACGATCCACTGCAATTGCGCGTCCATATTATTGGGAAGACAGAGCTTGAGCTTAGCATCGTCAGCACCAATGCGGGCACTGCCTCAATCATCTGTCCGGAAGGAACGCAAGGATTGCCGTCCATCATGACCGTCTGGACGGAAGAACCCACGTTTACGGTGGAGTTGATACACAGCGCAGAATGCCCTTAAAACATCCTCAGGCTTTACCCAGGATAATAATCCTTTAGGGGTACCCGTTAGATAGTATTTCGCTGTTTAACGTTACAACGTAGGCTCTACTGAAAAAAGGTAAACGATATTCAAAAGTGGGACAAACATCCTCAAAATAAGAGATATTAATGATGCCGACCCATAAATTCGGCTGTATCAAGCCCAAAAGTAGGGCGCTGTCCCATAGCTTTTCCAAAAACCGAGCTTCTTTCAGAGGAGTCAAGTTTCATTTTCAGAAAGAATTCTGGGATATAAATCGAGCAGTAGCTCCCCTGATCAATAAATACGGAACCAATGAGATCACCTTCAGTTCCCTCCGGCGTTACACTAAGAATATCCCAGGGTATGTGGGAATTATCAATACCGCTGCTGAAAAGAAGATCCCGATGAATTTTTTATCTGGTTATTATCAGCTGCACCCTGACGATTCACCATTTCTGGATCCGAAAACTGTCAGACTTGAATTATTGGGACCATCGAACCAGTTTATTGAAGATCTGCACTCTTCTGGAACCTTAGAGATCAACCACTACTCTATCATTGCCCGCTTAGTTTGGGGAAAATTCCGGATGGTAATTGCTGGCGATGCCCAGATGGAAAATTGGGCTCACTTTGACAGGGAGAAGATGCTGGAAGAAACCTGTACTGTCCTGAGGTCGACCCATCATGGAAGCGCAAATGGGACCCAATTTGAGAGAATTGATAGATTAAATCCCAGAGTAGTGATCGTATCTTCTGATCCAAAAGGGAAAGATGAACTGCCCGACCTGATCGGCTGCGCCACAATGCTGCGTTATCACAAAAAAAGCTCGGATCCAATTGTCGCTTTAACGCATTCTACAGGGTCGATCAAGATCGAAGTGAACGATAAAAGCAGCCGGAAAGTCTTTTCCTACGGGGAGACTGCTAAAGCCAATATCGATATCAATCAATTCACCGAGTTGAAACGCAGCACTGATCCCACAAAGTGGAAGAATCTGTCCCTGGAAAAATTACCTTCATAGTGTTATCGGTAATCAATCCCAAGATCTTCCTGTTAAATACAAATCAGTTTATTTCACATACACCGACAAAATTCCCAGCAGGACACCGAGGGGAAAACCCAGGATCGATAATACCAGGTACGGCATAGCTTCTTCGCGCCTCTCCCAGATCCCTTGGACTTTGGGCAGGATCTCGCGGATCCATTGGGACTCGTCCAGCACCCGAATGTGAAAATTCCACCAGTTGTATTCAATGCGTTGCAGAACTGCTTTCATGATCTTTCTCCGTCTATTTTGAGGTGGAGATCTTTTTGATCTTCCCGTTTTCGTCCGCTACAGCCCGTACAATACGGTTGATCTTCTTCCCGCCCGGACCCGAGACAGATTTGGAGTAAATCAATAACGTATCCGAGGAGGTGTCCCCTTTACGGGGAGTGACCTGGGGCTTAACTCCCTTCAGATCCGGGTGTTTCTTATAAACTTCCTGAGAGATATGATCTATCATTTTCGCTTTCACAGCTTTTGCTCCTTTGCGGCTTATTCTCCGAATGAAATATCGGCATAAGCCCGGCGGCGCATAAGGCCGGCACATCCAGGGGATCGCGGCCCATATCAAATCGCTCGGCCAATTCCTCTTCTCCTTCCGCTTCCTTTTTAACCACTTTGCGCTGGATCGGAGCGGGAATCTCCCGGTCCTGGCGGGTAAAGCTGGAGAACACATCCTCAAAGGTTGTGGCGCCCAGGCCGGTGACGATCAGATTGACCTGCACTTGGCCCTGCGAGTGGCTGTTCTGGGTGGTGCCAAAGATCAGCTCGGCATCTGGAGGAATCTGCTCCTGCAGGTAGTTCAAAGCATGGCTGATATCCATCAAGGTCAGATCTGTACCGGATGTGAAGTTCACAATCAATCCCGAGGCATTGGAAAGGGAAATATCTTCCAGCAGCGGGTGATAGAGGGCTTGTTTGACAGCGTTAAGGGCTTTGTCCTGGCCAGATGCCTGGCCGATGCTCATCAAGGCTCCGCCGCCCAGCTTCATGACCCGCTCAATATGAGCAAAATCGACGTTGATCACACCGGGCTGGGTGATCAGCTCAGTAATGCTCTGCACCGCCTGGCGTAAAACATCATCTGCCAGATGGAATGCTTCCGACAAAGTAGCCTTTTCAGACACAGTTTGCAGCAGGCGTTCATTGGGAATGGTGATCAAAGTATTGACATGGGGCTGCAGTTTCGAGAGACCTTCGGCAGCATTCTTCTGACGTCCACCAACCTCAAAACCAAATGGTTTTGTAACCACGGCGATAGTAATGATATCCATTTCCTTGGCAACCTGGGCTACCACGGGCACGGATCCTGTTCCGGTTCCGCCGCCCATACCGGCAGTCAGGAAGACCATATCGGCGCCTTCCAGCGCCATGGCGATATCGCCTTTGCTTTCCAGGGCTGCGGCTTCTCCCACACTGGGATCTCCACCGGCGCCCAGGCCGCGGGTCAGTTCCGGGCCAAGCTGAAGTTTAACGGGAGCATGGCTGAAAGCCATGGCCTGGCGGTCAGTATTGGCAATGATAAAATCGACCCCGGTTAACCCAAAATGGATCATACGGTCAACGGCGTTGCTGCCTCCTCCACCCAGTCCCATCACCTTAATGACAGGCATATAAGGGGGGTTTTCTCCCCAGTCTCTTAATCTTTGATCTAAAAGATTATCGTTAAACATAGTGGCCTCTCCTTGCTTTAAACCCATTCACTGGGCAATTGTTGATCAGGTTGTTACTTAGATTGCAGCCAATAATGATGCAATTTTTGTACCATCTCCCTCAACTCGCCGAACCACAACTCCCTGGTTGCGCAGTTTGGTGAGATCAGATTCCGAAAAGTGCTCTTTCCCACCCACCACTGTCACCTCCTGGGCCTGGTAGGCCTCTTCCAGCGAGAATCCCACTGTAGGACGGTGGCGCTTGATAAAGGGCCGGGTAATATTCAAATGCCAGTCCGCTACCCCCCACTCAAAGCTGGGCAGCAGCAAATAATGAGCGATCCGGAAATCACCTACCGCTTTGGCCTGGGGCTGTTTTTCATCTTCTTTGGTGAAGGCGATCACGACTGGTTTTGGTGAACCTTCCAGACTGAACCAGCTGTATTCATCAATTCCAGTTAACGTTTGAAAAGCGCCTCCAATTACCTCTTCCGGAAGCGGTTTAATTCCCTCAATTTCCTGGCGGGCGATCAGGCGGGCTCCATTGATCAGGTACTGGTTCAAATCCTCCCCTTCTGGCGCAGGCCCCTGCACACCAAGCAGCAATATCGGCAGTCGTTTTTCCAGGACCGTTTCAGAAAGGGTTAAATACCATTCGGCGATCCGGAATCCCATCTGGTCCTGGGAATTTTCCGGGGTGTAATAAGGCTGGGTCTCAGGCCAGCTCTGCGGTCCGCCAGCACCCCAGGAAAGGGGGTTACTGTTGATCCGGGTATAGGCAGAGAGGATCAGGCGGGAGAGCAGCGGTTCCGAGGCCCGGCGTTTGATCCCGTCCAGGGCGCCGCGCAGGAAATTCGTATCCCAATAATCTCCGCCCGGTTCCAGGGGACCAAAAACCGGCACCAAACCCACAGCCACAGCGGCTTCCGCCAGAGGCAGAAATCCATCCAGGAACCGTTCGGTAAGATCCGACTGGGACCAGGCTTCTGAACCCCAACTTTCCTGCATATTGGCTTTGTCAAACAGGATGACGTATTTCACACCCCAGCGTTTGTAATTTTCAAACAGCAGCAGCATCTCATCCACAGCCGGCAGGTCTTGGGGAGTGATCTGAAAATGTAAAACCGGTTCAATGGCTTCCATTTTCAAGGTGGCGATGAATTCCTCGGGGATGGCCCTGGTAACAGGCGCATTTAAAACGATCCAGGAGGCATCCAGCTGCTTTAGACGCGGCAGCCATTGTCCCAGGTCCTTGCCGGAGTAATGTTCGCTGTCGGAACGATAGTGAAAACCAACTTTATCCATAATGTTTATCTCTTTCTGATTTTTCAGGTATCTACTAGGATGCAAGGTTTATGCCAGCAAGCCTTGAATTCAAGGGTGATTTCCGGTTTATTTCAGAGGATGCTATAATGCGGGAGATGAAGAAAATCCTGCTTACCGGCGCCACCGGCTTTATCGGCAAAGCCCTCACCCGCCATTTCTTTGAAACCGATTACGAGATCCGGGTCCTGATCCAACCCACTAGAAAATCCCCCGATCTACCTAAAGGCATCTCTGTGGAAGCGGCGGTCTCAAGCTTGAATGATCCCAGGGGGCTGCGGGCTGCCCTGGTAGACGTGGATATCGTATATCACCTGGCCAGCCAGGAAGCCCTGGGCGCCAGGGGAAATTTGCTGGAAATCGACATCCAGGGCACTAAAAATCTGGTAGAAGCTGCCCAGGAAGCAGGGGTGGATCGTTTCTTTTATCTCAGCCATCTGGGCGCGGACCGGGCTTCGGCCTATCCGCTGATGACAGCCAAAGCCATCGCCGAGGACCACATCCAAAAAAGCGATTTGGATTACACGATCTTGCGCACCGGGATCGTTTACGGACCCAATGACCGATTTTCCACCGCCCTGGCCCAAATGATCCGTTTCATTCCCTTGATCTTTCCCCTTCCAGACCAGGGCGATACCCTGCTGCAGCCGTTGTGGATCGAAGACCTAGCCAATATCCTGACCTGGTCCCTGGATAATCCCAAAACCAAAAGGGAGCTGTTCGAAATAGGGGGGCCGGAACAGCTGAGCTTCAGGGATATCATCATCACTATGCTGGACGTTATGGGACTGCAGCGTCATCCGGTATCGTTCACTACTCCCCTGATCCGCTTTGGAACTGTTTTTGCGGATTATCTAAACCTGCCCATTCCCACAAATATATTCTGGCTGGATTATCTGGCCACTAACAGAACTTGCTCGCTCAATACTGTACCGCATGTCTTTAACTTGCTGCCCAGCCATTTTTCGAAACGTATAGAATATCTTCGACCCCTGGAATAAAAGGAAATCGCATGAAGCTGTATGATATCTCGCTAACAATCACGGAAGATCTGCCCGTCTGGCCGGGTGATCCGAAGATCGAACTCAAAAAGATCAGTCAAATCGATGATGGGGAAGAAGCCAACGTGACCCATCTCTCCGCCTGTGTCCATATTGGCACCCATGTAGATGCGCCCGACCATTTCCTGGGCAACGGGGAGACCGCGGAAAACCTGTCCCTGGATCTGCTGGTCGGGCCAGCCCTGGTCGTAGAAGTCCCGGTTGAAGGGCAGATCACAGCCATGGATCTGCAATCCATTACCATCCCGGAGGGAACGAAACGCCTGCTGATCAAAACAGCCAATTCTCAAATATGGGCTGAAGGCTTGAAAGAATTCAAGGAAGATTTCATCGCCATCGAAGCAGATGCCGCGGAATACCTGGTAAACCAGGGAGTGGAGGTTGTTGGCGTAGATTATCTGTCTGTCGCTCCATTTGCTGATCCGGCGCCCACTCACCAGATCCTGCTGAAGGCAGGAACCTTGATCATTGAAGGCTTGAATTTATCTGAGATCGTCCCAGGAGAATATACCCTGTACTGCCTGCCACTCAAGATCAAAGGGTCAGATGGCGCACCAGCGAGGGTCCTGCTTCAAAAAGACTGATCCATCCCTGTATTTTCCAGCCTGAATGAGATTTCATATATAATGAAATAAACCAAAGGAGGATTGGATGTCAAAACAGCTATCTATTTTGATCCTGACTTGCTGTCTGGCCCTGTTTGCTGCCGGCTGCGCACCCGCCCCCGAACCTGCACAAGAACCTGTTCCCGTGATGGAAGAAGAAGCCGTGGAAGAGGTGATCCCCACTGACACATCCCTTCCCCCGACAGAAGAACAGAAATCAGAAGAAGCTGATGAAGAGGAGCCAACCATGGTTGAAATGACCCTTACAAGCCCGGCATTTGCTCAAGACGAAGCCATCCCGCTCCAGTTCAGCTGTGATGGCGATGACCTGTCACCAGAACTGGCCTGGGCCGGCGTCCCAGAGGGAGCGGCCAGCCTGGTTCTGATCATGGATGACCCTGACGCGCCGGTCGGCACCTGGGACCACTGGCTGCTGTTTGATATGCCGCCTGATCTGGAAGGATTAGCACAGGGTTCCACAGCCGGAACAGAAGGCAATAACAGCTGGAATCGGACCGGCTACGGGGGACCATGCCCTCCAGGAGGCACCCACCGCTACTTCTTTAAACTGTATGCCCTGGATACCACGCTGGATCTGCCAGCCGGCACCGCCAAAGGCGCTCTGGAAGCCGCCCTGGAAGGCCATATCCTGGGCCAGACCGAGCTGATGGGAACCTATACTCGCTAAGAATAAGGATGCGTGATCCTCGCTAATAAGAAGTTTAGGATTCCAGTTCTTATTACGCAAAAGATATAACTCAGGATCACGCATCCTGGTATCAAACGGTCAGCATCACTGACAAAATATGTGCCGCGGGCTTACCAACCCCCCTCCATTATCGTTCAACATGCAATTTAAAGCCCTCCAACACCTTCCCGGGGATTTACCGGATCTATTTGCACCTCATTCAAATAGATCAAATCTGGAGGAAAAATGAGCAGAGGTTTAAAAATCACCCTGATTGTTATTCTCGTTCTAATTGCAGTCATTTTCATTGTCTTGGCAGTGATGACTCGCGGCATCGCGCTGGACATTGTGCAGCATCCCCTGGCAGAAAGGCCGGAAATGGAGGAAACCCCTACCGACTACGGGATGGATTTCGAAGTAGTCAGTACAACTACGGAGGATGGACTAGCCCTGTACGGCTGGTTCATGCCCGGGGATAACGGCGCCACGATCATGATCCAGCACGGCTCTCCGGGCGGTCGGCAGGATGGCCTTTACGAAGCCCAGCTTTTAAACCAAGCGGGGTACTCCGTTTTGTTGGGCAGCTTCCGGGCCCATGATGAATGTGATGGCGAACTGATCAGTTTTGGCCATTATGAACAGCGCGATCTCCGGGCCTGGCATATTTATTTGATCAACCGGGATGACCTAGACCACACCCGGATCGGGTTATTTGGAGAATCCATGGGGGGTGGGACAAGCATCCTGATAATACTTCTTTCCTTGAATCCTTAATTTGCTCGTGTAATAA
>JAGHAU010000190.1 GCA_021161345.1 Anaerolineales bacterium
AAGTTAGGGTAACCGGAATCCAACGATATATAGCATAGGTCACCATGGCATACAGGATGAGAGCAAAGTCAGCGATGATACCCGGAAGGCGATAATACAGGGCCATAAAGAGCATGACAACACCCATCCCAATTATCCCGGCTACAAGGCTCTTGTCGAGCGAATCTTCTCCTAAGGTTGGACCGATTGTTTCGATTTGGACAACTTTCAGGGGAACAGGCAAAGCACCGTACTGTAATTGGACCGCTAAATTGCTGGCGCTATCATAAGTGAAATTCCCGCTGATGGATCCCCGTCCAGCTGTAATTGGTTCTTCAATTCGGGGAGCAGAGATCACGATATTATCCAGTACAATAGCTAGAAATTCCCCGGCATGTTGGGTTGTATATTCCTTGAAAATCTGGGACCCATCCGAGGTCAGCTCAAAGGCGACTTGGAATTTTCCAAGGGCATTCTTCGTTACCCCTACCTGCTTGATTGAAGACCCGGTCATCACTGTATGATATACAGGTCCCTCAGTTGTTAGACTGACAGCAGCGGATTGATCACTGGCCGTTTGAAAATCTGTGTTTATTGTTGTGTTGATCAGCTGGGATACTTGCTTAGAGGATAAATCCCCAAAATCTACAAATTCTAATAGAGCAGTGTCCTTGATTGTGGATAGGGCTTTTTTAGGGTCCTGCTGGCCTGGCAGTTCAACAAGGATTCGGCGGTCACCGGCGAGCTGTACCACGGCCTCACTGACTCCCAACCCATTCACACGATCTTCGATAATTCGGCGAGCCGTCTCCATGTTATCTGAGTTTACCTCTGCATCAGGGGGTAAATCTGCTTCCAGCAATGCCTGGACACCACCCACCAGGTCTAGACCTAATTGGGTTTTGATGTCTTTATCATAATTGCCCAGATGAATTCCTGGGTGATTAGGCAAATTAATATAGACCGACATGGCAAAGAGGATGAGTATTGGAATTATCCAGCGGCGATTTTGTTTCATATGGCAGGCACTACCTCCCGAGCCTTCAAAGAATAATAAAAAAACCGATCAGCTTCTCCTCGAATCAGCTGACCAGGTCGTTTATACTCCTTACTGCCAAGAATGTCAAATTATTGGTTCTTTCCCTTCGTGCATGATAAGTCAGGCGTTTTATTAATTAGCAGCGGTTATGATGCTGGGCTGAACCGAAAAAAGATATTCCGCGAATTCTTCCGAGGTGAGAATGCCAGGAATACCTCCATTTTTGGGACTGGCCAGAGTCTTGTGCCGGTACAAAAAGTGGTGGAGGGTCTAGAGGGAAGAGTCTCTGTGGCATCCCGATTATGAAAGGGAAGCACGTTCCGGGTCACAATTCCATTGGATCGGGAATAACCTGATTGTAGGTAACTCCAATCATGAGATCAGTTTAATAGAACTCTCTTGGGGCATCATATCCGGCAGTTTTTGCTGTGAATCGCTTATAATATTTACAACAGATTATTACGGGGCTGATTGAATGTCTGGTAAAAAACCATCTTCAAGGGGATTGCAAAAAATCAATCCAGATGATTTTATAAATTATGAAGAACAGTTTGTTGAGAAAGGGGGCGGCGGGGGAAAAACAACCGGTTGTAAAGGGAAAAAGACTATCCGTGCCTTAAAAAAGCAGCAGAGAAATCAGTCTATAGAACAACGCATGAAAGATGTTGAAGATTCCCTTAAACAAGTTTTGAGTAAATTGCCAATCACTGATAACCAGGATATTCATGAGAAAAACATTATCCGGTATTGTGCCTGGATTGAGGATAATATCAGTGATTTGGCTGCCCTGGATCCCTCAGATTGCGTAATCACTTTCACTAAATCTGGTGGTCCAGGGGGACAGAATGTCAATAAGCGGGAAACCAAAGTAATGATAGTCCATAAGCCAACGAATATTCGGGTGGAAAGCGATCAGACTCGCAGTCAGTTGCAGAATAAAAACCTGGCACTGGAAATCCTTCTAGAGCGTTTGCAAGACCATCTGGGAATTTGGAAGGAATATCTAAACCCTGATCAGAGTGTTGATGTAGAGCTGGCAAAGCTGCTGCTGGATTGATTCACCTGGAGTTCCGAGAAAGTCATTTCTTATATTGAATCAGGGGCTTGGCTGTAATTCCGGCGTTTTATGTCGCACTGTTTACCTTTCCACTGCATGACATTGATGGCAATAATTAGATTCTTGCTGGTTTAGCTCTTGGCCACATTTTTCCACTTGAGATTAAATTTGATTTCTAGTTGCAGATGGGTGGGAAGGTGAATATTCTACTTAAGATTATTCAGATGTGTAATCCCGGGAGGTGCCCATAAGCAATTTATTAATGCTGATCCCGGGGCTGGTACTGCAGTGCTTCAGCCAGATGGATGGGTGAGATATCCTTCTCGCCAACCAGATCCGCAATTGTCCGGGATAATTTGAGCACCCGATGGTAGGCCCGGGCGGATAAACCAAGCTGCTGGGTGGCGCTCCTGATCAAAGTCTGGCATTTGCTGTCCAGGGAGCAGAACTCTCTGACCTCTCTGGGGATCATATCTCCGTTGGTACCCCTGGGAGAGTCGCTGAGCCGCTCTTCCTGCTTTTTTCTGGCCCTTTCAACCCTTTTCCGAACAGTCCTGGAAGGTTCTCCCAGCCGATCTGAGCTGAGTTTATCGAAATCCACCCTTGGTACATCAACATGAATATCAATCCGGTCCAGCAAGGGTCCAGAGAGTCTTTTTTGATAACGTGGGATCGTAGAAGCAGAGCAAGTACATACTTTGACCGGGTCGCCATAATATCCGCAGGGACAGGGGTTCATGGCTGCCACAAGGGAAAAATTGGCCGGGAATGTCAGCGAGCCCTGGGCGCGGCTGATAGTGACTTCTTTGTCCTCCAGTGGTTGGCGCAGCACCTCCAGCACGCGGCGGCCGAATTCCGGGAATTCATCCAGGAACAGAACGCCCCGGTGGGCCAGTGAGATCTCGCCGGGCTGGGGCCAGGTGCCGCCGCCCACCAGACCTGCGTGAGAGATGGTATGGTGGGGCGCCCGGAACGGGCGGTGCTGGAGGAGGGGTGTTTCAGAGGGAAGCTGATCCAGGATAGAGTAGATCCGTGTCACATCCAGGGCTTCGTCAATTGACATACGGGGCATGATTCCGGGTAAAGAGTGGGCTAATAAGGTCTTGCCTGCGCCGGGTGGACCGGTCATCAGCAGGTTATGATTCCCGGCAGCGGCGACTTCCAGAGCGCGTTTGACGTGTTCCTGGCCCTTGATCTCCTGGAAATCCGTCTGGGTTTCCAGCTCTGGGAGTTCGTCGATGGCAATATTTTGAAAGGGTTCAATATTCTGAGCCCCGATCAAGTGCTGGGTTAACTCGAAAAGACTCCGGATGGGCAGCACCTCCAGATCAGGGATCAGAGCTGCTTCGGCGGCGTCCACAGCTGGCACACAGATGGTTTTAAATCCCAAATCCCTGGCCATGGCGGCCATGGGCAGCAAACCCGGGGTATGACGGGTAGTGCCGTCCAGCGATAACTCCCCCACGATGATCATATCCTCCACTGTGCAGGAAGGGATCTCTCCTCTAATGATCAGGATACCCACAGCCATGGGGAGATCGTATGCTGGTCCTTCTTTGCGCACATTGGCGGGCGCAAGGTTGATAACCAGGGATTTGCGGGGAAAGCTGGTAGGGAGGTTCTTAATGGCAGCCCGGATACGCTCGCGGCTTTCCTTAACCGCTGTATTCGGGAGTCCAACTACATTGATGAAACCAAGTCCGTAGGAATAATCCACTTCGACTTCAACTAAAACCCCCTCCAGCCCCACCACAGCGCAGGAATAAACACGTGAGGGCATGGTATCAGTGTAAAAAAACCAGAGCTGCTTGTCAACAGTCCGAAGCCGCCGCTTCTTTCCAGACTGAAACGAGGTGATCAATCCAGGAGAGAGGTTTCTTCCCCAACTAACTTGGCTCTGGCCGTGATAAGAAGCTTGTATTTGTTGAATAGTGTGTCCCGGTTCCCGGACTGAAACGCTTTCATTATGTCGCCTTCAAGTTCAGCGACTTCCAGGCGTTGGTAATAATCTAACATTTCTTTAAGATGAGCCAATACGATCATGCCCGTCAATAAAGGATGGTTGTTGGTCACATTGGCATCCGGGAATTGGGTACCGTGCTCCAGTTCACCTTCCAGCCCTTTCAGAAATTCAAGGCTGGAGATCTGTTTCGCTTCGCCGCCTTCTGCCTGCTGGATGATCCTGGCTTTCCCCATAGTTACCAGGGCTTCAGTCATCTGGCTCCAGTCCCGGATCCCCTGTTCCTGGCAGATCCGCTGCACTTCTTGTTTGGAGATATAGTCGGTGATTTTCATGTTCTTTTCTAAAAGTTAGATCCTCGCAACTCATTATGAATCAAATAGCAGCCTATCTGTCGGGTTAGGCTCACAATAATCCGATAGTAGCAAAAGCGGGAATATCAATCTGGATGGAAACTAGATTGACTATCACCAGAGTTGGTAATTCGATTGGTAGTAAAATGATAAGGAAAATATACACGAAAATCTTTCCAGATCTCTCTCATCGGATTGGAGCTGAAAATGACCGAGGAAAATGCCATGAATTTACCTAAGATCGGTTATCTCTACCACTACCCCACGGTGGATCACCCGACCGATAAATTCCGCCTTGATATTTATATATCATCCATTCCAACTGAAAAACATTTTGACGTTTTGCACGTTATCACAAATATAGAATCTCAATATGGAGGTCTTGAACGCTTGAAGGTCACTCATCCGTGGGGATTTCAGAGTCCTTACCGTGTTTGTGCTGGAAAGGTTATTTTGGAGGACAGAAAAGACAAAAAGGATGAGGCTTTCTGTTTTGGAGGTCAATTAACCATCAAAGGTAAGGAATCGCTGACTGAATGTGTTCTCGTCTCTCCTGCCCCGATTATAGAAATCAATGAAACCAGTCCTATGCAGGTTTTGTTTATCGTGGAAGTGGAAATGTTACTGGCAGAATATCGGACAGAGTATTCGGATGATAATGATTTTGAAATGCATTTGTGTGCTGCAGATCCGTTTGATCTTTATACTGCCTGCTTGACGAATCTGATAGATAAGTATAAGTATAAAGCCCATAAGGATGGTATCAATCTTCAGTTTTTGAGTTATCTGCATAAAGAAGAGTATCGGTTGCATCTGGCGGGATTATTGAAGGATACAATCCCCAGTTTAGACGAGATCTTTAATAAATAATTACGCCAGATCACCATAATTGATAGATTTGGCTTGATATCGATCAATCGATGATGGCTTCCAGGGACCCAATCAGCGAGTATTGAGATTGCTCGCCAGAGTGGGTCCTTATGGTTTAACCTCTCCCGGTCTTTATTATCTAACTCTTTCTAAAAGATCTTCAGCTGCTTTTATGCGTTCCAGGGTATGCTGAATTAACTCTGCTAAGGATTGATCAAAAGCCTGAGTGGAGCTGATCTGGGTGAATTCCGGACCCTCCTCCAGAACGTAGGGGGAGATCAGGTCATGATAGTGTTGATAGGTATCAGCTATATCTTCAAGAGTGAACACATCTGTCAGGAAGGCATCCAGGTAAGACAGATATTTCTGGTAGTAGACGGGATCGTCCCGAAGATAGCTTACCAGGGGCCAGTTATTGCCTGCCCCGCTAAGATCCAATCGAAGGGATTCCCTATCTCTCATTTGACCGTTCGATTTCAGGGATTCGTTATTATCCCAAGGAATCCAGACAAGTTGGCCGGTTTCCGGATCGTTATACAGGTAATAGTTATGCTGCATCACTCCGTAGGTGTCCCAGTTCTGGATCACAGTATTCACCGCCAGCCAATTCAGGAAGTTGTCCACATTAAAGACGGCTTCCAGGTTCTCTCTCCAGCTTTCCGGATCTGATATTCTGGATTTATCATGCAGGGCATCAAACAGGGACAGGATATCGCTGTAATCATCTTCGTCCTGGTTGGTCTCCTTGTCAAATGAACCTTCTGAAAATGAACCAGCCGTAAAAGTTGCCCCTGCGCCTTCTGGCTTATAGACATTGCCGCTGTCATCGCTGAATTGGGTTTCGATCACGGTATCATCAATGACTTCTACGACAGTGTAAAGCCCAAAATAGACCGGGCCTTCACCATAATCAATGCTCACAGCGTAATAGGCTGTTTGGGCAGATGGAACCCCAGCTTCACGGAATAAGTCAGCGGCGATTTTCTCCCGCAGCATGGAATCGTCATGGAATCCGCTGGAAAAGCTTAACTGTTTGAATCCGTAAAAGCGCTGGTCCTCAGTTTCAGGATATTCATCTTCATACTGGTCAAAGTCCAGCTTAAAGGGTAATTTCAGTGAGCCACTGCCCCAGGTGGATTTCAGACTCGAATTGCCTTTATAGCGAATGCCTATATGTTCCCAGCCGTCTCCATCAAATGAGACTTCTGCTTCCACCCAGACAGGATTCTGATCATCAGCGCCTCCCATCATCCCTACGTTTGGCTCCCCTGGATTCTGGGCGGGCCCATCAGCGGCAGATTTTTGTTCATCTCCAGGTGCCTGTCCTGGCCTGCCGGCAGGGCCAGCCTTCTGTCCGCTGCCCTGTTCGCCATAAATGGCTGTCATGTCTTCCTGCATTAAAGCCCAGCTTTCCTCTGAAACAGTTATGGTTATCTCATTAACCGTGTCTTGAGGAAACACTACATCGTAATCGGGATCATTGCTGGCCTTTTCCTGATCAGGTTCTCCCTGGCTGTTGTCTCTAGAAGCTGAAGTCATTTCCCCGGCAGAATAGTCGTCTACGCTATCAAGGGAGGTTGCCTCTGCTGTTGTGCTGCAGGCGGAAACCAATATTACAGTGATCAATATAGAATAGAGGATCGACTTGGTCTTTTTCATTTTTTCCCTTTTGAAAGGTTAGTCTGTGAATAGAAAATCCTGCTTGTTTTCGGGTTTGGTCTTTTCTTCCGGGATCTGGAGCCTGTTCGGCTGTTCACTATTGTCATAGTAGACCCGGATAATGGCTGTATCCCGCAGAAAATTGATTTTCCCGATTTCCAGGCGTTTTATGATCAACCCGGTTCTTTCTTCAAGATCTTCCAGCAGCAGGCCATGGTTTTCCGGCCGGATGAGATTGATCTTTTCGTAGGTAATGATTTTGGATGATTCGAAGGCAAAACCCCATTCGTTTTCAAGGATGAACAGGATGATGATCACTGCCAGATTTCCTATCAGTAATTTCGCCCAATGATCTGCGGTTGCTGCCGATCCGTTCATAACTGGCAGAGCAGCGATGATGAACAGGTAGGTCATTTCCCGGATGGGAATGGGGTTGGTCCGATACCGTAATACCGAGAAAATGGCAAATAGGCCAAAACCCACTCCGATGCTCATCTCCACGCTGGTCATCATACTCACTACCAGGAAGATGATCAGGGTAAATGCTAAAAAGGTGAACACATATTTTTTGCTGCGGTGTTTTGGATAATATATCCAGCGTACTATGATGATTGATGTGACTAGATTCAGCCCGAGGGCGATCAGGAAATCATTGAGTCCGTTCATTTGTAATATCTCCTCCCAGCAGGTTGCTGACGTGATGAAGTATGGGTTTAAAACGATTGTGTTTGATCTCTGGGTATAACAGGCTGATCCCTATACAGTATTTGCTGAATGAAGATGGACGCACCCCGCCCGTTTTTATGTGGGCCATGAAAGGTGACCCCGAATTGTAGGCCGCCTGCTTGATCTCTGCGATCATCAATCCATCCAAATCGCGGCTGTGTCTTCCATTGGAAAAACAGAGCTGGCTGTCCAGCGTTACCCTTTCCTGCCCGTCGTTTTTCACCAGGGTGGTCCGGGTGTAGCTGACCTCAAGTTTAGGATCAAGCTCTTCTTGGGAAAAGGGCGCATTAGCTGATAAAAAAGCCTTCTCGTTA
>JAGHAU010000053.1 GCA_021161345.1 Anaerolineales bacterium
GCTGCTGCTCTTTGACCGGCTGCAAACCTCCCGACTTTGAGAGCGATGATCGGTGTGTTTGGAACAACAGCGCGGGCTTCATGAACAAACCGCCGTCCAGATTTGATCCCTTCCAGATAGAGGGCGATCACATGTGTATGACCATCAGCTGCCGTAGGAACCAACAGGTCTGTTTCTGTAACATCGGCCTGGTTTCCCAGGCTGATCAATTTGGAAATACCGTAGCCCTGGCCGCGGGCCCAGTCAATGGCAGCTGCGCAGATAGCGCCCGAATGGGACAGAAATGCCATATCACCCGGATTAGGTCCCGGGGGAGGCAGAAAGGTTGTATTCAATGGAAGGTGAGTATCCAAAAATCCGATACAGTTCGGGCCGAGCAGCCGAATACCTTCTTCTTTGGCGACCTGGAGCATTTCCTCTTCCAGGGCCAGGCCTTCAGCCCCGATCTCCCTGAAACCACCAGCCCCAATAATGGCTGCTTTGATGCCCCGTTTTCCGCATTCTCGCAGGGTTGGGGTAACGAATTTGGATGGTATCAAGACTGCAGCCAGATCTACTGGATCCGGCACATCCAAAACAGATTGATAAATGGTCTTTCCAAGCAGTGAGCCGCCTTTAAGGTTTACAAAATGAATAGCACCTTTGTATCCGCTTCTGTGGAGATTGGTTGCCAGAAGGTAGCCCAGCTTGGTTGGATCCTGAGAGGCGCCAATCACCGCGACGCCTTTAGGATCAAAAAATGGGGTCAAGGAATTCGAATCTGTCATGGTAAAGATTGTAACCTATAGAAACCCAGCGAATTTTGCAGGACGAGAGTCATTCTTGATACCTGGTAGGAGTTGGGAAAAATTATTCTGTGATGGTCTTGCAGAAAACATCAACAATTATAGGGTCAAACTGGGTCCCGCTGAATCGGCGCAGTTCCGCGATGGCTTCTTCGTGGGTATGAGCTTTGCTGTATATGCGCTTATCCCTGATAGCTGTATAAGCATCCACAACGGCAAGGATGCGCGAGCCAAGCGGTATGTCTTCCCCTTCCAAACCATATGGATAGCCGGTGCCGTCATATTTCTCGTGGTGGGATTGAATGATGGGCGCGACCCGGGCCAAGTGTTTTACGGGGGATACGATCTGTGCTCCGGTGACAGGATGCTCTTTCATGACAACCCATTCTTTTTTAGTAAGCGCCCCTTTTTTGTTCAGGATCTCATCAGGAACGCCAATTTTACCGATGTCATGCAGGATAGTAGCCCAGCGCAAATCCTCGATATCATCTTTGGGTAGATCCATCACATTTCCAATCCGAGTTGATAGTTCGGCCATGCGATGGCTGTGATCCCCGGTATAAGTATCACGGGCATCGACTGCATTTGCCAGGGCGATGATCGTTTCCAGGAAGGTTTCTTCGAGTCGTTCGTGCAAGATTGCCCGCTGGATAGAACTTGAGGCGTAGTCTGCAATAGCACCAATCAATCTAAGTTGAGAGGGTGAGAATGGGGCTGCCGCGCTGCTGTGGAATTCCCCAAGGATAAGAAGACCTATTTCCCCCCCAGCGCCTATTAATGGGCAAATGCATAAAGTCCTGGCATAGTTTATAAATAAGGCTTGTTTTTCCTCATCATGCCAGTCTGGATCGTTTTTATCTACTACAACAATTTTTTCATTTTCAAGAACCATGTCATAGAAATATTCAGCGACAATTGGCTCAACTTTTCCATATCGCAGTGGATCTAAAAGATTATTTATTGGATATATAGCCCGACAATGATAATCTCCGCTATCATCCCTTATTAATACCCTGGCATAGGTAACTTGAACATTTTCAACAGTGTGTTTGGTAATAATGTTTAATATGGTTTCTAAATCATCTGTATCAACGAGCTGATTGGATAGGCTATAAAGAGTATCGATTTCTTTTCGTCTGCTCTGTTCTTCAGTATATAACCGAGCGTTTTCAATTGCAGCAGCCGTTTGATTGGCGACTGTTGTGAGGGTTATTATTTCTTCAGAATCATATGGTTGTTCAGAGCGTTTTGGTCCCAGAATGAATATTCCAACTAATTGAGATAGCACTTTGATAGGAATGAATAATTCTGCTTTCATATCCTTCAAGAGTTGTCTTTCATTTTTCCAAAGAGATTGAAATTGCGGAAGGAGTTCCATATCTTGTCGGCTAATGGGATTGCTTTGATCGAAAAACCATAGAACCAAGGGGTGTCCATGCCTGAATGATTGATTTCCAAGTTCATCTAATCCAATTTGCGTTGTCAGCTGGAACATCCCGGTATCCTCATCTCTAAAGAAAAAAGCAGCTCTCAGAAGATGTAGGGTAGTCCCAACCTCAGATAAAATCGTGTTCGTGATTTTATAAAGATCCAACGTAGAAGTAGCCTGGCTGCTTAATGTCTGAAGCATAACCCGGGAATCGTATTTTTCCCTGAAAAATATGCGGTCGATGATCGCCTGAGCCCTAATTCTCAAAGGTTCGGCCAGCAGGGCGGTAATAACCGCCACAACCAGGGAGGTTAGGTAGACCCCTGCTCCGGAAAACAGGCCAAAGATATTGATGAAAAGGGTGATGATCAAGAAGTAGGCTGTACCGATTAATACAGTAGGAATGGAGTAAAGTAGACCCTGGCGAATAACAATTCGGATATCCAGCAGTTGGTACCTTAAGATTGCATAACCAATTATTAGGGCAGTTACCATATTGGCTACGATATCAATTGGATAACCCCCAAGGGGGGGGTAAATTATATTGATACTGGAGCCGACAATCATCACCAGGATACCTATAATCAGGTACATAAGGCGGTTTTTCTGAATTTGATCACTGGTTTTTTGACTGGAGCGGACGAGGGTGATCAGGCTGATTATGATAAAGATAGAGCTTGGCCCGGCGAGAATTGCCCAGGTTTCAGCGAGATCATAGATAATATACCCTTCAATTACTGAGACAGACTCAGTAAAAAGATTTGTAAGTAGTGTGAATCCTATCACAATCACACTAAGGATGACACCCAGGGTGCCCCACCAGTTTTTTACTTTGATTGTGGCCCTGGCGAATATGTAAATGCTCAAACTGGCAAAGAATCCAGCGCTGGTCATCATACGGAACCAGAATACAGCCCTGGTTTGATCTATATATAACAA
>JAGHAU010000211.1 GCA_021161345.1 Anaerolineales bacterium
AAGAGTATACTACCCAAGAAATCCAAAATATAGAATCCTCACCGAGAAGCAACGACAGACCAAATCTCCTAATGAGGATGAACCAACTTGCCGGCCGTGAGCCAACTGGCATACTTATCAAGATGGGTTTGTGCTTTCTTTGGAGATTAACAGCAAGCCTTATCGAGCAGTTTGCCGAATTGGTATGTCCTGGTGCAATCTAGTGCGTCACATCAATACTTAACCATTAATCTGACGGGGTGAAAATTAGTTATAGACTGGAAACAAAATGAGTATATTCTTTTCATTATTGGCAGCGTTTTTCTTCTCTCTCAGCCACATCACCATCCGGAAAGGTGTGACTAAGCTGGGTGTATCATCCGGCACGATTATTATGCTTATGGCAGGAACATTGTCCACGCTGCTAATAGCGTTGATCCTCGAAGGTGTGCAAGTCCTCAAACCTCTTGATCTTACTAGCATTCTGTTTTTCGCACTTGGCGGCGTGATCCACTTCCTCGGGGGCTGGGGATTTCAAAATGCCAGCGCCAGCCGGATTGGTCCAGTTAGGCTGAGTTCGATGACGGGCGCAACCCCTTTATTTGCAGTTGTCCTGGCTTTTTTCTCCCTTAAGCAAGTGGTCAATATTTACATCCTGGGGGGTATTTTCCTGATAGTCGCTGGTATTCTCTTCATCACCATGGGGAGAAATGATGAATAAACAGGAAATCCAGGGTTATATCTACGGTATCTTGACTGCCTTATGTTGGGCGACCAGTCCTATATTTATCGCAAGGGGCCTTGAAGGAATCCCATCATCAATATGGGCAACTGCGATCGGTTCATCAGTCGCAACCTTGATCTATTTGGTGCTATTTCTATGGAATAAGAAAGGAAAGGCTCTAACTAAAATCAACAAAAAATATATTTATTGGCAAATAGCAGCTGGGGTCGCTGGTGGCCTGGGCATCTTGTCCAGAAACATAGCTTTGGAAACAACACGGGTCGCCATTGTGATAGGAATTGTTCAGTTACAAATTCTGATCACCCTGGTTCTGGGGCCAATTATTCAGGGAGAAGCCGATCGGGAGAAGATCACTCCCAAATTGATTATGGGGGCAGCATTAATTCTTGGGGGTACAATCTTGATCATCTATGGAAGGAATTTGTGATACCCTTTTTGGAATTTTAACTGGATAACACTTCCAAATCGAAAGGTATACTACCGATACATCAAAGGGCAAATCTATGACTCTCTTCCCTCCGCTCAGTCTGGGCTGGTTCAATGGCTGGATCCCGATTGTCCTTTTTTATGGGATCTTTCTGGCCGTGCTAAAAATATTTCCGAAAGACACCGTAGACCGTCTTTACGAGGATTCAGGCTGGACACTGGAGCAAGCCAGGCCGGCCAAAATTGGGCTGCCCTTTGCCCTGGCCGCTATGGTCCTGATCATCTTTACCCCCCTAAAAATCAACCGGTCTATTTTCTGGACTGGGCTGGCAACGGCTCTGATCGGTCAGTCTGAATTTCTCTACTCACTGCATACTTTTAATGTCACTCCCCTTGGCGAGCCGGTAACTGCTGGCCTGTATAAAATATCCCGCAACCCCCAATGGGTGACTTTTGCTGTGGTTATGGTTGGATTCAGCCTGATGGCAGGAAGTTGGACAGTACTGGCACTGCTGGCTGTCCGGGTAGTTATGAACCACTTCCGGATCCTGGGAGAAGAACAAGCCCTGGAAGACCAATATGGGGAATCCTACCGGTCCTATAAGGAATCCGTACCCCGCTATTTCATATTCTTCTAAGAGAGTGTTAAATGTCAACACTTATCAAACCTCACAGCGTGATCCTCTTCCAGGGAGATTCCATAACTGATGCCGGCCGCAGCCGCCAGGCAATTGGCCCCAATAACCCGGACGGGCTGGGGAATGGATATCCCCAATTGATCAGCGAACATTTGTGGGAAGGTTATCCCGATCATCACCTGCAAATCTACAATCGCGGCGTGAGCGGCGATCGGATCCGCGACCTGGCTCAACGCTGGCAAAATGATTCCCTGCGTTTGATTCCTGATATCATCAGTCTTCTGATCGGAGTGAATGATACCTGGAACTATCTATATCTGGGTATGGGATCCGACCCACAGGATTACCAAAAGGTCTATCGAAAGCTCCTCCAGGACACTCGCCAATGGCTGCCAGACACTCAGTTCATTCTTTGTGAGCCTTTTGTTCTCATCACCGGTGAAGTAACAGGAAAATGGATGAGTGATATCAACGAAAGGCAGGAGATCACTCGCGTGCTCGCCAGGGAATTTAGCGGGGTCGTCGTACCGTTCCAGTCCGCACTGGATAAAGCTGCTGAAGACATCCATCCCCATAAATTATTGGAAGACGGAGTTCATCCAACAGAGCTTGGACATCGTATCCTGGCGGATTGCTGGGTTGAAGCAGTGCTGGGATAAATTAAACAGAGGGACGAAGTCCTTTGGAAAGGACTTCGTCCCTTTCTTAATAAATGGAATCCCGCGTCTCAGACAAGATTATTTCTCAGGCGGCGGAACAGGAAGATCATCAACTGCGGTATTAATCCATTTATCCCCTTCGTCAATTAGCATCACAGGGATATCCTGCCTAATAGGGTATTTCCGGTCGCATTCCTTGCAGACCAGCCAGGCTTCCTTATAATAATCCAAGGTGCCTTCCCTGGTTTGTACACAGGCCGGACACCTTAAAATTTCAAGCAGTTCTTTGCTTACCATACATTCCTCCTCAACTGGAGTCATTACCTACCATATTATAGCTTACTTCTTTTTACAGGGATCGTCTGGATCCGGATTCTCGGGGGGATAATTCTTTGTGCCGGGACCATACTGGCAAATCGCAGCCCAGGGTTGATATTTTGTTACAAACACATCGTGCCAGAGTTTCTGCCCATCCCGAAAAACATCCCGGGTAACAGTAACTGTCGCTCCATCTACAGCCCAATCCACCTGCTTGATTTGGCCCTTCGCCAGATCCGGGTTTTCTTCATAAATAGGATCGGGTGGATCTTTTTTCTTTTTTAATCCCGTGGTGTCATGAACAACAGTCCGTCCATCCGAGGTGCTGTAAAATCTCCACAGCAGCTGACGGTACCCTTCGTACACATAGGTCTCCATCAACAACCAATGGTCAGTATCATTGGTGAATTTAAAATCTACCAGCGGGACATATACTGTCGCGTCCAATCCGGCCAGTTTTGGATTGTTGCTGCCATTGGGGTTCTGCTCATAATATAAAACCCGATAAGCATGGGGGTGGCGCTCCACAATTTGGAACCCTCCGAAATATACTGTTCGGAACAGCGTTGTGCTGACCTGGCAGACCCCGCCTCCCACACCTTTAATGGTGCGGTCTCCAAAGATGATCCAGGCTTCCGAATAGCCTTCATCAAGGCTGACATCCCCCAACTGTTCTGCCATTGAGAAAGTTTCCCCGGGGGCTACAAAAATGCCGTGGAATTTGGCCGCCGCGGTGGCAATATTATTCATCCTGCTGCTGTCCGAACCGTAAAAATAACTTGTTTGCGAACTGACCCGTTCTGTAATTCCAAGGTCTTCTGCTGTATGTTCTGACGTAACAGCAGGGAAAGTTTTCTCAACTGCCAGATCGATCTGATGGGTACCTTCCAGCAGCTGGGCCTGAATATCTATAATAGACTGATCGATATTCAAAACCAATCCTGTTTCGTCCTCTTCGATCAGAACCAGCTCCTTGGTCTCATCGTCAAACTCCATCCGGGCGTTTTTGGGTTCGCGGTTGATTTTCCCTTCCCTCCCAACCAGATATTCTCGCAAAGCTTCGGAGTCTAGGGCAATCCGGTACTCTTCGCCATCTTCAGTATTAACCCGCTCTATGATCATCATCTGCACCAGTTTGTCTGGCTGGATGGACCAGGGGCCGGGATCGTTCTCCGCCGCGTTGGGTATCTGCAATAATAATGGCTCGCTAAGAATTTGGCGGGCGAACTCAGCCTGGGCAGTCACGTCAAGTATAGCGGGATAGGTCTCGGTGACGATCAGTGGAATGCTTCCATTC
>JAGHAU010000160.1 GCA_021161345.1 Anaerolineales bacterium
AACCAGATGATCCCAAAGATATGGCAGAAAAAATACTGGATATTCGAAATCAAACCGAATTATTAGACAAATTTGGCAGAAATGGCAGAAAATTCATGCTTGAAAAATTCAACCGCCGATCGCAGACTGCGAGGTATTTATCCATTCTAATATCTGCTCAGACAGGGGATTGATGCTGTGAGACATTCCGTTAGGTTATCAGATAGAAAGATAATCCTGCTAGTCGTTGATTTATTCATCATCCTGATCACAACTTTATTTGGTTTGTGGATCCACGCCAGGGGTTTCACAACCTTGACCTTCAATATCCCCTACCTTATCGATCAGATCGGGTGGTTGATCTTGTTGTCTGCTTTGTGGTTGATATCTGCCTATATTAATGGCCTGTATGATCCGGTCCGAAGCGCGACGTTAGATAAGATCATAATGCGATTGATCCAGTCTGGCACGATCGTTATGGTCGGGTATTTGTTGATATTCTTTTATGCTGCTCCCAAAGTCATATTACCGAGAGGCATTGTTGTTTATCAGGTGATATCAGGATTCGTTTTAATTTCTCTGTGGCGAATTTTATTTTATTACTTATCTGGCAGCTCCAGATTTAAAAGAAAGATCTTGATTATTGGCGCTGGATGGTCAGGAAAAACCATTGCTCAGGCAATTCTTAAATATGCTTCTCAACAATATCAGATCGTTGGATTCATCGATGACGATCCTGCCTTAATTAAGCAGCTGATTGATATTCCCATCTCTGGGGAAGATTACTCTTTAGATAATCTGAATCCAGATGCAAAAGATTCTCAGAAGTTCCTAGTGCTCGGTACATCTCAAGAGTTGATATCGAATATCGTAAAACTTGAAGTGCCCGAAGTTATTCTTGCAATAACAAATGATATCAATACAGCCACCTTTAGGTCCCTGATGGATTGTAAAGAACTGGCAATTGATATCACATTGATGACCGAGTTGTATGAAAAATTGACCGGGAGGATCCCGGTTGAACATATTGGAGATAACTGGTTTGTGTCGCTGCCAATGGATTCTGCAGAAACCAGCCTTTTTTACGCCTATGTTAGCCGGCTGTTCGATATTGTCAGCGCAACAATAGGATTATCCATCCTGCTGCCATTTTTTCCTATAATAGCACTGATCATGTACCTAGACTCTCCAGGTCCAATATTCTACTCACAGGAAAGAGTGGGCAAGGGGGGTAAAAAATTCCACCTGCATAAGTTGAGGACGATGGTCCCGAATGCCGAAGTTAGAGGAATTGCCCAGCGTGCCCAGCAGGATGATCCACGGATTACAAGAGTAGGGCGCTGGTTAAGAAAATTCCGATTGGATGAAATGCCCCAGCTGATTAACATCCTTAAGGGTGAAATGTCTGCTGTTGGACCAAGACCGGAGCGACCTTCTCATCTCGTTGAACTTGATGAAAAAGTGCCCTTTCATCGGTTGAGAAATGCAGTCAAACCTGGTATGGCCGGTTGGGCAGTAGTCAATTTTGGATATATTGACGACCTGGAAAGCGCAAAACTCCGTTTGCAGTATGATCTTTATTACGTGAAACATCAATCGCTGATGCTGGATATCATTATCCTTTTCCGGACCTTTGGCCAGGTGATCATGTTAAAAGGCCGCTAATAGCGATCCCAGTCTGACTGATAATACTTGTAGATTTGAGATCTGATCCTGAAATAGGAAATATCAGATCCTGAATAATCTCCCTAATATTTCAATCTAAATCAACTATAATAGACAAGGTCTTTGATTATTGTTGGAGGAAGTATGGACTTTGATGTTGTAGTTATTGGGGCATCTTCGGCAGGATTATTTGCTGCTGAAATCCTCGCTAATAACGGGAAAAAAGTAGCCCTTTTTGAGAAATCCGATCTAGTTGATCCGGAATCTCGGCTGTATATCATTACTCCTGGTTTATTCCGGGTAATGCCTGATATTAACCCTGCCTTGGTCCGCCATAAAATCAGTAAGATCCACATTCAATCAGGGAATGAAAAAACTAAAATCAACCTCTCTTCCCCGGATGTAATTCTAGACAGAAAAGAACTGCTTCTGGATCTGATCGAACGAGCGAAAAAAGCTGGTGTCCATATTCATACGGAGAGTGAGTTCCTGGGTTTTAATAACAATAAGGCAAACCCAGGAATTAAAATCCGCAATAAGGATGGTGAGTTGGAGGTTCGGTCTAAGATATTGATTAGTGCAGATGGTGTGAACAGCCGGATACGCAGTGAGTATTTCCCCGATAAGCTGTTAACTGTTCCCTTGCTTCAAGCTGAGATCTATCTCCCCAGTTCCTGGGATGAAAATACAACCAGGATCTGGTTTAATGTTGATTCCACGCCCTATTTCTTCTGGGCCATACCAGATAAAAATCAGAAAGCAGTCGTCGGTTTGATAGCGGAGAAAGGTGTGGATATTAGGCGCTTGCTGGATGATTTCTTAGCGGATCAAAACCTGCATGCAAATACCTATCAATCCGGAGTGGCTGCTATGCATTCTCCGGGAACTGAAATTGAGACTCGGATAGGGGATATTCAAGTATTCTTCGCTGGTGATGTGGCTGGACAGGTGAAAGTGACTACAGTCGGTGGAACAGTGACTGGTTTGTTTGGAGCAAAAGCAGCTGCTGAGGCAATTCTCACCGGAGCGTCCTATCGTGAACGGCTTAAATCTGTTCAGCGTGAACTCGATCTTCACTATTTCATCCGGAATATGCTGGAAAAAATGTCAGATGATGATTACAAAAAACTGATAAGATCCATTTCTCCTCCAGTACAGAATTTGCTGAGCTCCCATGACCGGGACGGCATGCGGTCACATTTCTGGAAATTACCTCTGCTTCAGCCAGGTTTTATACCGCTAGGGTTGAAACTTCTCCTGAAAACTTTCGTATAGTAACGAGTTATGATTTGGTACCAGGA
>JAGHAU010000014.1 GCA_021161345.1 Anaerolineales bacterium
TATGCCTTTACGGGGGAGATATCCAAAGTCAAAAGGGCTGATTATATTTTGACGCATTACAGCTATAAGTATTTTGATTATATATTTATAGGGATTATCGGCTTAGCTTTTGTCGCCTTATTGGTTTTCCGGTATGGTTTTGGTTATTTTCAGGTAGATCAATCCTGGTTAGTAAACCTGTTAAGGGAAGCGTTAAGCTAAATAGGAGAAAATAAGTGACCAGTGTAATTGATATAAAAGAGTACACATGGAGATATCTGCATACTGAAACTCCAGCTTTGAACAGCATTGACTTATCCATTGAAGAGGGTAGTTTTGTCGGCATAATCGGCCCGAATGGAGCTGGAAAGACAACATTGGCGTATTCTGTTGATGGCCTTATTCCCGGCCAATACAACGGTATAAAAAAGGGAACCGTCAAGGTTTTTGGGAAAGAGGTTGAAGAATACAAGACAGGCGAATTACAGCAAGTGGTTGGCGTAGTATTTTCTGATCCTGAAGCACAGTTTACAGCCATGACCGTTGAAGATGAATTAGTATTTGGCATGGAGAATATTGGATTAACAATCCCGGAGATTCGGGAGAGATTGGAATGGGTTACAGAACTGACTGGTTTGTCGGATCTGCTGTTGAAACCTCCTTATGAGATCTCGGGTGGACAGAAACAGCGGGTTGCTCTCGCAGCCGTTCTTGCCATGAAACCGAAATTATTGATTTTAGATGAACCTACTTCCATGCTGGACCCGGTAAGTCGGAAAAAGATCTTCGAGGTATTGAAGATACTAAAGACTGAAGAGGATAATACTATTGTTGTGATCGAGCACAGCCTCGAAAACTTGGTCCCATTAGCAGATCAGATGATACTAATGGCAGACAGTGAAATCATCTTACAAGACAGCACCAAGGAATTTTTCAAAGAATCTGGCTTGTTGTTGGAAAAAGGAGTTTATCCTCCAGGAGCATTACATTTTTTCCATGAGCTTAGCAATCAGGGATTATACAGGGGTGAATACCCTCTAACTGTTGAGCAGGGAAAGGATTTGCTCCGACAGTTAATTCAATGAAATAGTAAGGATTATTATGACTGAAAAATCACCCTACATTCAAATAAAAGACTTGGGTTTTTCTTACCCAGATGGAACCGAAGCATTAAAGGATATAAGCTTTGAGGTTCAAGAAGGCGAGTTCATAGCTCTGATTGGACAAAATGGATCCGGTAAAACAACATTGTCAAAATGCTTAAATGGCCTCTATAAACCCACAACGGGCGACATTATTGTGGATGGACTAAATACAAAAAAAGGTTCTATTGTTCAGATGGTGAAAAGGGTTGGATATGTATTCCAAAATCCTGACCATCAACTCTTTAACAATACCTGCTGGGATGAAATAGCCTATGGACCACGCAATATCGAGTTGCCTGATGAAGAAGTAGAGGAGCGAGTTGAAGAAGCAATTGCTGTGGTTGGTCTTCCAAAATATACTCATCAGGAACACCCGTTCTTTCTGTCTAAAGGGCTGAGGCAAAGAGTCGCAATTGCGTCAATCCTCGCTTTACGGCCCCAGGTAATCATTGTGGATGAACCAACAACGGGCCAGGATGTGAAACAATCACTAGAGATCATGAACTTCCTGAAAGAGCTGAACGAAAAACATGAACATACAATCATTATCATCACTCATGATATGCCGATTGTTGGGATTTATGCGAAGCGTGTTATTGCGATGGCCCAAGCAAGGATCATGGCTGATGATTTGACCCGTAATGTCTTTATAAAGGCTGATTTATTGGAAAAGACATTCCTTGCGCCACCACAAATCACTCAATTGGCCCAGGCAGATCCATCTCTGGGATTTGACCCTGGAACTTTGACAGTAGATGAAATGGTAGATCAATTTAAGGAACTGACGAAATAATCAAAATCAAAATAAGTTTGTTCAAAAAAAGCCGCTGCAGTTCGTAAGCGGCTTTTTTTATTAATTTCTCTATCATTCCAACGTGTTTACCTATTTAGAAAAATAGTCACGATAAACTTCAAAATCGATCACCTGGGTTTCCTTTCCATCCAGATATAAATAAATCTTGTACTGGCCGGTAGGCCAGAAGTTGCTAGCGTTCTCCAATTTGAATACGACTGTTGATGAAGTTAGAACGATCTCTTCGATCTTGATCACGAAATTTGGAGTTGATCGGTTGATCTCAACCGCAATCCAGCTGGCCTTTAATATTGTGTCGAAAGGAAGTTAGTTGAGGGTGACAAAACAATAGAAGAAAGACCTGGCGTCATATTCCTCGGTTGGCTGGGTGCCTTCAGGATCAAGATACAAGCCTGCAAAAGCATTGGTGGTTGAATTTGTATGGCTCCACAGAGATTGCAAATAATTATGGCCAGAAAAAATATAAAGCGTAAGATGGTTTCTAATTTCATTTTCCGATAAATGGGAAATTAATGAAAGATGTATTGTGATTATCTTATTAATTATGATATCAGGAATTATCTGGCAGGTTAATATGGCAGCTTTTTCATGTGGGCACCCTGTTATAGTTTGAGATACAATTTGAATAATGTTTTGGATTTATCGGCCTGGAATCAAACATGGCAAAAATAAAGCTTGATTTACCCGCTCCAGACTTCAGCTTGACGGATTTCACTGGAAGATCTTTTAATTTATACGATTTTATCGGGAAGAACCTCTTGCTGGTTTTCAATCGCGGTTTTGTCTGACCATTCTGCCGCCGGCATATGGCGCAGTTGCGCGATGATTTCACGAAATTTGATGAATTGGATGCTGTTATTGCTGTAGTAGGCCCGGAAAACGCGGATACTTTTAAAAATTATTGGGAAGAGAATGATCTGCCGTTTATCGGTTTGCCCGATCCAATACATAATGTGGCAAAGCTCTATGTCCAGGAAGTGAATCTATTGAGGCTGGGACGCATGCCGGCCTTGTTCATCATTGATAAAAACGGCCTGGTACGGTATGCCCATTATGGGAAAGCTATGTCGGATATCCCTGCCAACCAAGATGTGCTGGGCATATTGGGATCGCTTAATCAGAATTCAGGGGGCAAATGAGTTCGATCTGGTGGATCCGGCGTGACCTGCGTTTGCAGGATAACTTGACGCTCCACAAAGCGCTCGAGAATCCTCCCATTTTGCCGGTCTTCATCCTGGATCCTTTGCTGCTGAAAAACGCGCCTGAACGCCGGCTTAATTTTCTCTTTCAAAATCTTCAAGCATTAGACAAGGA
>JAGHAU010000206.1 GCA_021161345.1 Anaerolineales bacterium
CCCCTTATGTGCTGGATTCAAGCTGGCTGGACCTGTTTGCTGGAACAGGCAGTGTGGGTATCGAGTCCCTCAGCCGGGGGGCAGCTATGGCCCGTTTTGTTGAAAATCATAGACAGGCTGTTAAAACCATTCATGCCAATCTGGAGCATACTGGGTTAGCTGAGTGGGGGGAAGTGTGGCATAAAAATGTGTTTTCAGTCCTGAGCGAATTGGCCGACCGCCAATTTGATTTTGTGTATATCGCGCCACCGCAGTTCAAGGATATCTGGTCCAGAGCCCTTTTAGCCCTTGACCAGAATCCCAGCTGGCTCCTGGGTGACAGCTGGATCATAGTTCAGATCGACAAGGTAGAATACAAACCTCAGCCCCTGGATAACCTGGAGCTTTTCAGGCGTGAGTCCTATGGCAGCACAGAGCTGGTATTTTATATGGTGAAGGATGGGGTGATCTGACAGAGGATGCGGGATCAATATCAGGATCCGGTTTCCTTCAAGGAAACTGTATCCTTGCATTAATCACTAAATTCCACTACAAGTTTTTCCCTCTCATCATAAGAATAACGGGCAGCGAAAGGAGGATCGGACACCTTTTGCTTGAGAACGCGTGGAAGCAGCAGGGGCAGATCATCTACCAGGTTTTTTTCCAGGATCTCATTAAAAGCTACCCATTCCAGATTCCCTTCTTCTGAAGGACGGGCTTGACCTTCTGCACAGCTTCCTTTCATGACATAAAGGCCAATGCCTTGATCTTCCCCTGTATCAACAATTACAGTACCAACCAGCCAGAGATCATCCGGGATCAGACCGGTCTCCTCCAGCAGTTCCCGCCGGGCGGCGGAATGGACATCTTCTCCCCGCTCGATATGGCCGCCTACCCCGTTATATTGGTTGGCCCAGATGCGTTTGTGAGGGGCTCCTTTTAATAACAAAACTGATTCCCCACGCATGAGAAATATCAGCGTGCGGGGAATCAGTTGGTATCGATCGTTGCTAACGCCCTGATCAGAAACGGGCATATCAGTCTGCCAGATCGGAGGTATCTTCCTGTTTTGTGGTGCCTAATAGGTAATCCTCAAGTTTGGCTTCCACCTTAACCTCTTTGATGTGTTTGTCTACATATTGGCGAGTATCTGCCACTCCTAGCCGCTCGAATAGATCCCGGAATTGTTTGTCCCAAGCTGTTGTGATCTTAGCTAGCTGGTCCGGAGTGATTGCCCAGATCTTCTGTTTGAATTCACCCAGGGCTCGTTTTCGAGTTTTGTAGTAGAACTGCTCGTCCGTTTGTCCCTCTTTGCGTTCGTGGCCGTTGTTTTTATCCAACCAGGCATAGATTTCAGCGCGTAGATCATCAGGTAGCTCATCATAAAGGATGTTCTGGAAATTGGTAGCCAGGTGGACTTCAAGGGTCTCGTATTTAGGGAATTTGCTGAATGCGGATTCTGGAAGAGTGGAAGCGCCATGCTGGACTGCTCCACCGATCCCATAACTCTCCCGGGCAATTTTGCCGAGGTGCTGCAGCAAATCGAAATCCACTGCGACTTTTTTAATGGTGCCATCTGGCAGAACCACACCGCCGTGGGATGTTCCGGTCAAGACACTGATTTTGCTCAGTCCGATAACATCAGGCGCGATTTTCTCCAGGTCGATCTTTAAACTGTCCAGGTATGCTCGAAGTTCTTCTTCAGTTGAATTCTCTTCTCCAACCTCGCCGATCTCGCCGCCGATGGACACGGTGATACCTTCCGGTTCCAGTTTGCGGATGTGGTCAAGGAAGAAAGCTGTCAGCTCTGAGTTCAACACCTGCTGTTCAACAACATCTTCCACACTCAGGTCCACCAGGGTTGAGGCATCCACGTCAATATTATAAAAACCGGCTTTGATGGCCTCATCACACAGGTCTTTCAGGGCTTTTATTTCTGGTTTTGGGTTCTCCTTGTAGCGACCAGCGGAGATCTGGTAGTGATCGCCCTGAATGAAGACCGGTCCTTTATAACCAGCAGCTACGGCAGCACCAAGCACGTTGGCCACATATTCCGAGGGGCGCTGGTCAGTATAACCAGTTTCGGAACGGGCAATTTCAAAGATGAAAGCGCCGGCGTTGACCTCATTGGCAATATTAAAAATGATCCTGGCGGCATAAAAAGTCAATCCGCGCAGGTTGATGGCAGGCACTGTGAATATATTAGGCACATCACCGTGCCCTCGGGCCATATATAGATCATGGATGGAGTTCGGGTGCACACCAGCTGCGGCAGCTATGCGGCGGACCAGGTAGCGGGCAAGGTATTTTTTAACTTCATCCTCGCTCAGGACGGCCTTTTTAACCAGTTTTTCAATGCTTCCGCGCAGTTTGCTGTCGTCAATGATTTTTATCTCACCATCTTTTAGCTCAACAGAGCCATCCAATAGTTTTATCAGTTCAATTTGTTTTTCAGGATACATGGTTTCTCCTCAATATCAGTAAGTCATACCTCGAGTACATTATAAACCACCAGCCCTTAAGGACAAGGTAAGGGGTTGATCCTATAAGAGACCTTTCTATTGATCCGGTATTAAATTTCTATTAAATCGCCCTTTCCAACGGGAGGGGTTATCTGAATTTCATGTATAATAAAATCCAGAATTGGTTTTTCCACAGAGGAGGAAAAATGAGTGATTTTCAGGGGCAAATTGAATCAGAGCGAGGCAAGTTAAAAGAATTGCTCCTCAAGGTTCCAGGATTTAAAGGTTATATCGAACTGGAAGATAGAAGAACCGCAGACAAGATGATCCGCGATGTTGTGGCGGATCGCTACCAGGAAGAACTCGATCGACTGACAGGTATTATGACCGAATTTGTGGATCGGGGGGACCTGGCTTACGTTGATGATATGGAAGGCATCGCGACCAAGATTCGGACCTTTATTGACCGCATCCGACATGCTGTTTATGGTTATTCGAGTTTCTTTTCTGTGATCAAGATCGACGCGGAAAAACTGGAGCGGCTCTACGATTATGACCAGTCCATGCTGGACGGCATTGACGGTATAAAAACATCCTTGGAAAGTTTAGCCTCGGCAGTTGAAGAAGACCAGATCAAAGGTTTTATCGCCTCGTTGAAAAACGCTGCCCAGGAGATGGTCACCAAGGCGGATAAACGCAAGGAAGAAATCACCCGTGAGGAGGAAATCCCCGGAGACGATCTGATTCCCAGTGAATAATTAATAAAGCTATTAAAGAGGAGAGTACTCAATGGCCAGAATTTTTGATGTAATTGAATACCCGAATGAGATGCAGGATGAGCTAATCCATCGCTTCCCGGAAGGAGAAGCCGGCGACTTCAGGATTGGATCCCAGGTCATTGTCAGGGAATCTCAGACCGCTGTGTTTTTCCGGGATGGGAAAGCTCTGGACGTGTTCGGTCCCGGCCGCCATACCATCACGACTGCAAATATACCCCTGTTGATCGACCTGGTCAAAAAGGCTTTTGATGATAAGACGCCTTTTCCAGCAGAAGTCTATTTTGTTGCCCGCCGTGAAATGCCGGATGAAAAATGGGGAACCCCCCAGCCGATCATTGTCAAAAACCCGGGCATGGGTCTGGGTGTGGCGCTGCTGAAAGGTTTTGGCACCTACGGCTACCAGATTGCAGAACCGCAGCAATTTGTGACCCAGCTGGTAGGCGCGAGAGGTATTTTCCGCACAGCTGATATTGAGACACGACTGCGCCATATCCTGCTGACAAATTTGTCGGATCTATTGGGTGAAACCGCCCGTACAAACGACATCACAAACCTGGTGGGCATGCTGAATGAACTCAGCGCCTCAGTCCGGGCCAAGGCCAGCGATCAATTCAAAGCCCTGGGCCTTGAATTAAAGACTTTCCTGATCGCCAACTTGATGCCATCCACGGAATCCGTCCAGGAGCTCAGGGATATGGGTGTGTTGGATATGGATACATACACTCGATTGCAGGCAGCCGATGCGCTGCTGGAAGCAGCCCAGAACCCCAGTGGTGGAGCAGGGTTAACCGCGGGCATTGGAGCCGGCATGGGCGTGGGCAATATCCTCCAGCAATCCCTCCAGGGAATGACTGGCGGCGGCCAGGCGGCAGCTGGTGCTGCGGCTGGAATACCGGAAGTGATGAGTCCTGCAGAAGCAGCCCAGTATTTGAAGGTATCTGAAGAGGACGTGTTGGCAGCTCTGAAATCCGGTGACCTGAAAGGTAAAAAACTTGGTAAAGCTTTCCGGATCAGCAAAGAAGCTTTAATGGCTTTCCTGAACAGCTAAATCAAACCTCATTAACCAAAAAACAGCCTGGTTTCCACCAGGCTGTTTCATTTATGGGACTGAGTCCTTTTGAAAGGACTCAGTCCCTAATAACCCAAAAGAACTTAATCACTGAGGTACTAAGGACATCGTCCTCCTGCTACAGAATAGATTGTAATCCCAGGTAATCCTGGACCGTTTTCACGGTTGAAGTGGGGAGGGTATGATCCCCCTTAGCTTCCTTGCGAATTAGTTTTTTCAATTGCCTGGCATGCAGCGTCGGTACAGGAGCGTTGTCGGCCTCTACAATGGCATTTTCATTAGAAAAAACCAGGGCTGATCTGATCTCTGGTACTTCAAAATCAGGGATCCTTGCCAATGCTTTGTGGAGCCGGTTTGTGCTGTTCGTGATATCTTTTTCCGGTGTACCAATGCTGTCCTGGGCGAAAAACTTCAGGTAGGCATTCCCGCCAACTTGCTTCCAGCGCCCCTTTTTCTCATTGTAGATAATCTTTCCTTTCTGGGAAAATGGGTTAAGGATCCAGATTCCAGAGGGGCCAACCAGTAAATGTGTGACAGGACTCTGGTAATGGTAGAGGGCATATTGGTTATCCAGGCCTTTTAATGCGCTGTCCAGCGTTTCATCTGGCCGGGGTGATCTGCCAAAACGATTGGAATAATAGATGCCAACCTGGGAGAGGGTGAACCCGGAAGCCAGGGCGATGATGGACCAGGAAATCAGATCAGGATACTTGAAGCTGATATACATACCTGCGCCAAGGATGATGATGGATATGATCCCGCTGTAAGTACCGATCCGGTTGTTGCGGGTCACTAATCTTTCATTACGGACGATGATCATGGATTAATTTTCTCCTTCCGCTGGTTTGGATAGTTTGTTTTGAATGCCCTCTTTCAGGCTTGGCAGCAATCCTACGTCAATAGCCTGCTGGGCCCGTTTGATGGAATTAACCAGGGCAAACGCATCTGAACGTCCGTGGCCTACGAAGACCAGGCCGTCGATCCCCAATAAGGGAGCGGCGCCAATCTGGCGTGGATCCATTACCTTGCGCAGATTCCGGAAGGCGGGCATCGCCAGGCCGGCTCCGACCTTGGTAATTAGGCTGCTGGATAACTCGTCTTTCATTACTTCAAGCAGAAGTTTGGAGACCGCTTCGCTGGTTTTGATCATCACGTTTCCAGTAAAACCATCGTGCACGATCACATCAATTTCTCCGCTGAAGAGTTCTTTGGGCTCAGCGTTGCCAACAAAATTCAAGTTACTTTTCTTGAATAGTGGATAAGCATCTTTTACGAGTGAATTACCTTTTCCTTCTTCCTCTCCGTTGGAGAGCAGGGCAACCCTGGGGTTTTTGATCCCCAGCACTTTCTCAGCGTAGATCGATCCCATGACTCCAAATTGGAGCAGGAAAAGGGGTTTACAATCTGCATTAGCTCCTATATCTACTGCGACGGCAAAGCCGGTTCTGGTAGGCAATACAGTTGTTAGGGCAGGGCGTTTGACCCCCTGGATGCGGCCAAGGCGAAACAAACCGTTGGCCATGGCGCCCCCGGTATTCCCTGCTGTGACAAAAGCATCAGCTTTTCCCTCTTTCACCATGTCCATTCCGATGGCCATTGAGTTATCTGCCTTTCGGCGAGCATTGCGGGCTGGTTTGTCCCCCATTTCTAGAATTTCTGGAGCGTGGATAAGTTCGACCCGGGCATCACTTTTATCAGCGATCAGGGGTTTGATCTTTTCTTCCTGGCCAACCAGGAAGATCCTGGTATCAAGTTCTGCAGCAGCCTGATATGCTGCTTCTACTTCTGGGAGTGGAAAATTATCACTACCCATCGCATCAAGGACGATTGGCATGGCTGTTCTCCTTAGGGGTGTTGCATTTGTCTTGACAAGACTCTCTGGAAGATTATAATACCACTGCCATCCAGAGGAGTGAAGGACATCCTCTTAGGAGAGGAATGCGCTGGTGCTGGAACTGGCAGACAGGTATGGTTGAGGGCCATATGCCCCTAGGGCGTGCGGGTTCGATTCCCGCCCAGCGCACAGAAAACCGCCTTTAGGCGGTTTTTTTATTTCTCTTAATGCTGAATATAAACCGTCTTTTTCTATTCTTTCAGCAGCAGAATTATAATTTTTATTATGGCTAGCTTATTGCTATAATGTTAGTTGCGAATCACAAGAACGGGAGGTGCAGATATGGCGAACCAAAAGAGAAAGATCAACGTCCACAGTTTTAGTCCGGAAGATTTTGCCAGAGGGGGATCAATATCGGACAGAACACCGGAAGACCTGACCACTGCCCTGGCCGAGTCAAATGGATTTGATCTGAGCTACCTCACTGATAACTCTCGGGGAGAGCTTTCCCTAGGCCAGTTGGGTTTATTGATTTCTCCACTGTTATTTTCCTTATTATTCTTCTTGCTGCCCGGAGGATTTTTAGGCTTCCAGCTTTATCAGCAGGGATTACTCCAGAAGCTCATTTCCGGGGATACTCCCTGGTTGGAAATTTTTTTAACTATGCCCAAAGGAACCTTGGTGATTGGAGCTATACTTCTGGTACTAACCCTGGTGGGTTTGTATTTCATTATTCTCACAACTCTAGATCTGATCGGGAGATCTGTAGCTAGCCTGGAAGGTCCTGGTTGGAAGAAGATCACCACCTCAACCGATGATGACGGTTCCACAACTACCCGGACCTATTATGTGGTTGCTGATCAGCGGTTTAGTGTTAAGAAAAAGGGTTTCGGAATTCTGGAAAATGGCAGAAACTACCGTGTTTATTTCACACCCCGCAGGAAGATTCTGGTCAATATTGAAGCTTTGGATTGAGAACAATCTTCTGCCCTCTGTCCCCTGTCCCCCATCTTTACTACCCCGCGGCCAGATCCGGTTCCCAGACCTGGTGGAAGAAGAGGCTGTGGCTGGCCAGTTTGCTGTAGGAATAGGTGTCTGCCATACAGACCGGACACCAGTGTCCTCCCTTGAGGATCAAATTCAGGCTGGCGGGAAATTCATGTCCTTCATGACAGCGCCAGCGCAAGGGAGATTGCCAATCTCCGCGAACCATTTGAGAAGATAGGCACTCTCCGCCTCTGAATAAGGCGGCTTCCTGGGCATCCTTGATGGAAAACGATCCCCGGGGTTTGGATTCGTCGTAGCCGTGATCCAGCTGAAAGGCTGTACTGGTAGGTCTATTGAGGTCAATGCTATCCCAGCCGCGGATGGTTTTCCAGAGCTGAAGGGACCCGAAATAGGCTTTTATGTGAACGATATCACCTTTGGCAAGCCAGTTTAAAGTTCCTCTCGGACCGCGGGCCACCTGTTCAAATTTGCGGCGAACAAGATTAGGCAGGGCACTACCCAGCCGGACATACCAGGGGATATGGGGAATCTGTTCGTCGAGATATTGGTCAAAGGTCTGCTCCCTGTAGGGAACGATCGATTCCAATTGGTCAGAATCGGAAAACCACTGGCCGTGGAAATTCCGCAAAGCAAACCAATTTGGCTCAAGAACTTCCTGGTAATCCTTGACGCCTGTGGCGCCCAGCATCTTCTCAAATAATTCCAGATTGGTAAGCCGGTTTGGGGAACCACCGCCGATATTGTAGATATTTCCCCAGAATTCATCAGGGACTGAGGCCTCACAGACATTGGCCAATAAACGGCCGGAATCTTTGGGTGTGATCCATTCCAGAACACCGTCGAGAGTGGTGTGGAAAGTAATCGGATCGAGCGGTTCCGCTGCAGCCATCCTGGCAATGCCTGTCTGCCGCAGGGAAACCCAGTTTTTAAGACCGGATTCCACGATAATCCGCTCGGCAATCGTTTTACTGAGGGCGTAGGTATCAAAAGTGCTGATCTTAATCGGGTCGCCAACCCGGCCCCAGTGAATAGGAGCAGGACGGTTGCCAGTCTGAGCAACAGTTCCTATATAGACCAGCTTGATCTGATTGGGATCAGGTTGGGACTGAACTGCCCGAACGATATTTTTTGCTCCCCCAACGTTGACTTTCATGGTCAGCTCAGGCATGGTATCTGCCAACGGAGAAACCATACCACCTACATGTAATACATAATCAGTCCCTGTGACACCGCGGAAGACATCATCATAACAGGTCAGATCCCCCCAAACAACTTTCACACCGCGGTTGATATAAGGTTCCATGATCTGGCGATCTTTCTCAGTTGGCAGGACCAGGGCGGTGATCTCAAAATGATCATCCCTCTTCAGAATCTCCTCCATGCCATGCTGCCCCATATTTCCGGAAGCGCCGGTCAGGAAGATTTTCTTTTTACTGGTACTCTGGGCTTGTATATGTTTGTTCATGGTTTCTTATGGTCAGTATTGGTATGTTTTAGGTCGTAAATAATAAATCAATTTGATCTGCAGCGGTCCAAGCGTATATATTATGTAATGAAAGTGGTGAAAGACCTTGCCCCGGGGCTTGATGATGACAAAATCGATGACAGCTGTCATTTTAAGAGGTATGGTTTGTGACTGATTTAATGAAAAAACCTCCCGGAAGGGGAGGTTTTTTGTATGAGATGTCTCTGTGCAAACGTATAGAAAGTTGTTAATTGTAAAAAGTAAGTCGATTATGTGTTAGTGATTGGTAGTCTCCATCCTAACCTTGAACCATATTCCTGTTCTCGGCCGCCTATATTTACTTCACGATCACATCATCAAATTGGACTTCTGTCCCTTCCAGCTCATAGGATGTAGCCGTAAAACCGATATCTCCTGAACTGTACATGCTGTCACTGGTTTCTGCCAGCAGCTGATCGTTCACAAAAAGTGAGATCTTTGAACCCACACAGGATAAGCCCAACTGGTTTTGGCTGTTTCCTTGGTGGATGTGATTTGAAGCTGTCCAATCCACCAGCACATCATAACTATCACCGCCGCTTTCCCGCAAAATGGCATAAAATCCATCTCCTGAGATCAGACCGTAATATCCACCACCATCTCGCTGCAGGCGGCAGATAACTCCATAGTCGTTATTATTATTGGATGGGGCGCTGACCTGTTCGGCAGAAACTTCAATGGACACATTCTCAAAGGATCTTCCAGCACCACCCCACATTGTACTTCCACTGCCAACAGAGTTTACAAAATACTTCCCCTGTTTATATCCGATCCCACCACCATCAAAATCACCGATTTCCCACCCTGAATCCTCCTGGGAAAAATCATCTGAAAATTTAAATGAATCAGGACTGTCATCTATCCGTGTGTTCGGGAGTATAGCATCCAGGCTGGTGCAGGCCAGGGTTGTCAGAAAAAGAAATCCAACGAAGATTAGAATCAGGTTCTTCTTGGAGATATTCATAAATCCTCCATTAAATATTTCCTTAATAGTATCAGTTTTGGGCAAGTTTTGGAGAAATTTTTCTTCCATCGTAAATTCCCAGCCGATGGTCATCCGTCCAACGTTGCGGTTTCCAGTATAAATATATTAAGG
>JAGHAU010000090.1 GCA_021161345.1 Anaerolineales bacterium
CGGGGGCAGTCCTGCCGCCCGAAGTGCTCGGCAACCTGGCTGATATCACTCGTTCCCAAGGCACTGGCTGACAAGTCCTTGCCGTCCATGTCGCCGTCGTCGTCAATATCGAGCCATAGGCCGTGGTCCAGGAATCCGTTTTCATCGAGAAAGAGATTCATGGGCATACTGATAGCCTTAAATCCGCCACTGCATTGAATGTTTACCGTTACATTATAGTATCCGCTGTTGCTGTAAACATGGGAAGCCGTTGGTATATTCAGCACCTCGGTTGCTGTTTGATCACCAAAGTCAAAGGTGTAGCTGTCAACCCCTTCATGCACTCCGATGCAGTCACATTCGACCACGAAGGGTGAAGGATTGCTGATGGTCAGATCGTAGAACAGGCAGGATATGTCCAGAACGGACAGACTGCTGCTTTCATTAACAATCATGTAGTTTCCGCAGCGGATAAAACCTTCATTCAACATATCTCCCAGTTCATTCAGCAGGGTCGGTTCCCGGGGGTTCAAAATCGAATACACAGATAATCCCAGCCCATTTTTTGGCGAAGCAAACAAATAGTTTCCTTCCGTAAAAGTTCTGAATATATTAAGGCTATCTACCACCATGGTGTCATCACGAATAATTTTCATTCCACTTGCATAGTTGTTGCTGGAGAAATAATATATATTCCTATAGTCAACAGAGAGAACAACTTGTTCGGTGGCATCATAGGGGTCTCCGCAATGGTTGAATGTTCCGCCATCCAACCAATCGGTGACTCTGCATCCGGCGGCTTCCGCATAATCACCTCCCAGGAAATAAGATGGTTGAAAATCACTGTCAAAAGCCTGCAGAAGATTCCACCATTCGGCAAGACTATCTGGCTGCATAGGATAATCATCTGGCGGAAAAGTAAGACTATCTTCACACATAAAAGTGCAACAGCATGGGGTAATCGGTGTGGGATTTTCAAGTCCCCATACCAAATCAGCGAGAATGGCATCTTTATGTTGCCAGACATTTCTTATGAGGTATCTTTCATAAAACTCAAAATACCTGGTTTTCAGCTCGCCATTAACCTTTCCTTTAGCAAAAAATGGAGATCCGACTGTGTCACTCATCATCAATTCCAATTCTGAATATGTTTCCAGTTCTTCTCGCATCATATCAATGCACCAGTTGAATTCATCCCTTGCCAATTGACATTCATCAAATTGCCACTGGCAGTCCATAAGACACGTTCCCATATCAAACTCAGGATCTTGTTCTGCCTGGGAAGAGCATTCACTCTTGCAATCCGTGAAATTCATGTCACAATACATAAATCCACACCATAACTCATAATCAACCATGCCCCAGCGTAAATCATAAATCCAGCCAGGTAATGGTTCCGGCAACCATGAGGCATTATTGACGACTACGAGAAACTCATCTCCCCTCATACTTATCAGGCAAGACGGTCCGTCAAACCACCCCTGGGACGGCGGTACGCCGGGGATATCGTACTCACCCGAAAAAGAAGGTTTGCCGTCAGCTTGCAGATCAATGATGGTTATGGGTTTTATTTCCGTGGAGTGATACAGGTAGAGGGTGCTTACTTCACGCGAAATTTTATCATAGCTTCTGCTCAACGGCAGTTCATCCACTATGACGGGGTTAGCCGGATCATGCATGTCAACCGTTGCCAGGCTGGACTGTTTCAGCAGGTACAAAAGGTCATTGTAAACACACATGTCCACGGTTCCCGAAACGGGTATTTCAGCAATTTTTTCTGCTTGACCGACAGCACTGCTGATTGTTGGATAAAAACAGAATATCGCCAGGATAATCACCAGTATCTTTTTCATATTACACTCCCTAAGCCATAAGATAAAAACTTCAACACAAACAACTTTTTCATTGTGGAATATCCTCCACCCGGCTGAAATCCTCCGCAAAAAACATCAAATCGATTTCATCAACATCGCCGTCGCCAGTCAGGTCGTTGGGATCAGCAATGGCCGAGACCAGGCGCTGGCTCCGGTTACCAACCGAATCGTAGCTGTATTCGATCCGACAACTGCTGGGATACTCGACCGAAACCAGGCGATTGGCATCGTCACACTGATAGATCAGGCCGGCGGCCCCGGATGAAGAAGGACCGGCGGCAACGAAGAAAAAGACAGGCAGCATCAAGATTGCGAGTGGGCGACTGTTTTTCATTGAGTACGTCCAAATTCAACCGCAAATGTTTCAAGATCCACGTTCGATACCAAGCCACTGTTGAAATCAGTAATCATCATGGCCAGATCCATCCCATCAACATCACCGTCATTATTCCTGTCAGGTATAGCAAAGTAAAAATCAATGCCGAGGTATTCTGCTGCTATGGCAACAGATATGGGTGAGGCATCTTCGCAGATGCTTGTATGGCCGTTTTCAGTCCACCATTCTATGCTATAAGATTGAATATTAGGAAGCACTACGACAAAATAATCCCCATTGACTGGTATTGGAAGGTTATACTCTCCATTTTCGCTGCTATAATCGTAAACGACATCAGCTATCTCTCCATTGTACAATTCAGCACATGTACCTTCATAAGCAGCAACAAAAACCTCCGGTAATGGATTGCCATCAGTATCCCTGATCGTGCCGGAGATGATGGCCGCTGGATCAAGAAAAAAGTCAATGTCGGGATATTCTGCTGCTATGGCAACCGATATGGGTGAGGCATCTTCACAGACCCTGGTACCTCCTCCATCCTCAGTCCACCATTCGTCGACAACGGTCAAATTAAGATCATCTATTATATCAGAATGAGGGTCAGCATAGGCATAATAAGTTCCGTCCACAGGCACCACCGTGCGATAATCACCGTTTTCATTACTGGCTCCAATAAATCGATTGACTTGGACTGACCCAAGACATTGATCAAGATATATCTCAACAAAAACATTTGACAATGGATTGCCGTCTGTATCCCTGACTGTGCCGGAGATGATGGCTGCCGGATCAAGAGAGAAGTCAATGCCGACAGTTTCACCTGAAGTTACGGAAACGGATCCGGCCTCTTCACAAATCCTGGTGCCCCCGCCAGCAGTCCACCACTCATCTATAACGGCTAAAGGATAATTGCTTTGAGGAAAGGCTTGCAGATAATAAACGCTATTGACCGGTACGAAAACTCTATATTTGCCTTCAGCATCACTTGTTCCGTTATTGATGTAATTGTTACCACAAAGGCAGGAGAAAGCATCAATAAAAACATCTGACAATGGATTGTCGCCGGTATCCCTGACCGTACCGGAGATGATGGCCGCCGGATCAAGAAAAAAGTCAATACCGGGGGTTTCACCTGAGGTTACGGAAACGGGTTCGGCTTCATCGTAAATCCTGGTCCCCCCATCGGTGGTCCACCATTCATCCAGAACGGTCAGCTCATCGTTGGACTGTGGGGATGCTTGCAAACAATAAATACCATCGTCTGGTACTGTGACGCGATAAACACCGTTCACATCACTCTGTCCGCTTCCAGCGGGAAAAAACCAATAAAGATCGCTGTGAAAAGCATCAACGCAAACCC
>JAGHAU010000072.1 GCA_021161345.1 Anaerolineales bacterium
ACCCAGGACAGTCCAGCAGGCTATAATCATCCAGGGTACTTTGGATCTGTTAAATACTATTACAAAATAAGGCAATCATGATGAAGGATTACAGGGATAAGATCATCAAAGGTGTCCAAAAGGAAAAGACGCAAGTGATCATTGGCCTGGATTCCCACCTGATCCTGCTGATCAAGGTCCTCTTCCCCAAGACCCACCCGAACATCATCCGCCTGCTCTTCAACCAGGCCAACTTCAAGAATGATCCTCCCTGGAGAACCAAACGCTCATGACTATAAAAGAACCCAAGCTGCTGACAGGAAAAGTCTGCCTGGTAACGGGAGCCACAGCCGGAATCGGTAGAATCACCGCGGCTGCCCTGGCAGGGCAGGGAGCGCAGCTGGTGGTGCATGGCAGGAGCAAGGCCAAGGCAGAAGAGACCGTTCAGGAAATCAAAGCATCAACGGGAAACCAACAAGTCAGCTATCTGCTGGCAGATTTTTCAGACCTGGACCAGATCCGGGGTCTGGCGAAAAACTTTCAGGACCATTATCAGCATTTGCACCTGCTGGTCAATAATGCAGGTGGATTTTTCAACAAATGGACCCCTACTCCATACGGTGTAGAACTGACCTTCCTGGTCAACCACCTGGCTCCATTTTTGCTGACCAATTTACTGCTGGACACACTAAAGAACAGCGCCCCAACCCGGATCATCAATGTTTCATCTGAGGCTCATCGCCAGGACCAGATGGATTTTGAGAATCTGGATTTTAAAAAGGGATACTTCGGAATAAAAGCCTATGCCCGATCCAAACTGGCCAACATTCTTTTTACCTATCAACTGGCCCGTCGTTTGGAAGGGACAGGTGTGACTGTGAATGCCCTGCATCCCGGCCACATCGCCACCGATATCTGGAAAACAAACTTTGGCTTGATTGGACCAGCGCTAAAACGGATCATGGGATTATTTTCGCTTACACCTGAAGAAGGCGCAGAAAATTCCATCTTCCTGGCAGCCTCTCCAACCCTTGAGGGAGTAAACGGTAAATATTTCATCAAAAACGAACCTGCCCAATCCTCCCCAGTCTCCTATGATGAAGAAACCGCCCGCAGGTTGTGGGATGTAAGCGCTGATTTGACCTCCCTGCCAGAAAACTAGATCGAATACCCTTCTTTTTCCAGGGCTTGCAGCAATTCCAGACCCTGCTCCGCTTGCCGGATGACATGGGCCGCGGACCTATCCCCGCCGCCGCCATTTTTGAGAGTTTTAAGATCCTGGCGGGTTTGATCCAGGTCCAGATCGGGCAGCGTGGCCAGCCGAGCAGGCTGGGCCGGGAGATCCCGGAAGGTCCTTTCCACTTTATCCGCCACCAGTTTGGCGGTCAAAGTAGTGTTCTTCCCCAACTCCTCCTGGATGCCCCGAGTAGTGCGCAGATCGGCCAGGTCCTTGCGTCCGATCAGGAAACAAGACAGCCCCAGCACGATCAGGGCCAGACCCATTTCACTGCCCTCGATACTGGCTTCAAAAAACTCGATCAGAAAGGGTTCGCTGTCCCCCACTCCGGGTGGTAAAAAGATCATCACCAGCCCGATCAGCAGCAAGACAAACCCTGTGCCCACCATTAAATGCCAGAAGCGGATCCTGCCCAGGATATCCATACTTTCCTCCTCTCGTCTTAGAGTTGTTTATATCTTGAGATAACAAAAAAGAGGCTCCTAAGAAGCCTCTTATCATTCCATTGAATAATCTTTCGGATCAGTGTGGCCTGACTTCCTGCACCTTGATACTGGTGATGGAGGGACAGGCCTGGGCAATTTTAACTGCCTCATCAAGAGTATTGACCTCGATGATCGTCAAGCCAGTCGTCACCTGGGCGTCAAAATTGATATCGTTGATACCCGCGGCGCTGACCTCTTTTCCAGGGTTCAGGCCGATATTTTCGACGGTTACCTCTTTTATATCCTCAAACCATTTCATCCAGGCAGCCATGATCTCATCAGTGGGCTGTTCAAATCCAATGTGTGCCAATACAAATTTACTCATCTGCTCTCCTATTATTCAATCAATAGTTCACGGATTCAGACGCGGTGATGAGCTTAGACCTTACCCACAGGCGCCAGGTAGATGACATATTCGTCCTCGCCATCCAGTTCTAACATAGCATCCATAGCGGCCTGATCATAAGCGCCAATTGCGCAGGTGCCAAGGCCCAGCGCTTCCACAGCCAGATACAGGTTCTGGCAGACATGGCCAGCATCGAGCAGCAAATTCTTATGGGAATGACCCATATACCGCCATTCTGCCCGGTAGGGTATGCAGCTCCAGGCGAAAACAGCCGCGGCATTGCCCACGAATTTCTGGCCCAAATTGGCTTCAGTCAACAAAGCCGGCAGATTCTGGGCCAGTTCCTGGAAATACAGCCGATGGCTGAAAGGAAGGTATCGGTAGATCCCTGGCTCAAGATCTTCCACGCGGTTGATCACCAGGTAGGTCTCAAAAGCATGCCGGGCACCGCCGGAAGGAACGGGGCGGCGGCTGGCGTAGCCTTGGCCCAACTTGACGATCACACCCTGAGTGGACCATAACAGGTAGGAAAGCTCATCCAATGACAGGGATTCCTTGGTGAATTTTCTTCTGCTCTGGCGCTCCAGCAGCAACCGGTGAAATCCAGGTTTGTGCATCAGGTCAGCATTCGGTTCCGGCAGATCGATCAGCACCACTTCTCCCTCAGGCAAAGGCTTTTGCAGAGGGGGATAAGGTACTTTATTGGCCTGGTCAGATATATCGTGAACGGATTCTGCGAAATCGGATTTCATGAAATTCCGGTTGGTTTTGTAATCGCTCATAAGTTCTTCCTTTATAAATTGACCAATACTGATAATTCAATTTACCGTGCTAATCCGGGAAATACAATTCTGAGGTATTATACACGTTCAAGTAAATTCCCAAGTACAATCAGGTTTATGAGCAATAATACTCCACCCCTCGATTTCGAAAAATCCTGGCAGGGCAAACTTAAAACCGGCCTCGACCAACATCTTGCCCCCAAAGAGCGGGACAGGATCCTGGCAGGGGGTGAACACCTGACAATGGAAAGCGCCGCGAAGGATAAAATTATCTGGAGCTGTAAGATGCTGGAACGCCTGGAAGAAGTTTCAGATGAAAAAACCCGCCAGGAGATCATGACCGGCTGCGCCTGCCACTATCCCAAAGCTGAACTGGATGATGCCCGAGGGATTTTCCTGAAAACCGGGGATGTGGACCAGGTGATTGACCTGCTGCAGGCCAAATTCGAAGCCTTCCTCCGTGATGTACTGGAGCTGGATGAAGAACTGGTGCTTGAGATCATCAGCAAAGGCTGGGGTTTAGCGGGGGTCCGTGAAGGAGATCGCATCATTGCCACCAAGATCCCCAAAAGCGGCTATCTTGCTGAATATTTCCAAAGCGGCGATCCCGCTGAGAAGAGAAAACTTTACTGCCACTGCCCCCGGGTCCGGGACGGCGTGGGAGATGATCCCCAACTGCCCCGGGAATACTGCTACTGCGGGGCGGGATTCTATCAAGGCATCTGGGAAACCGTCCTGCAGGAACCAATCCAGGTGGAAGTGCTGGAAAGCGTCATGGATGGAGGCGATGTCTGCACAATTGCCGTTCACCTCCCTGAATCCATCACCTTTAATAACAAATGAGCTTGATCGACCCCAACGAAGCGATCCCTGAAGAAATAGCGGCTGATCCGACTACCCAGAAGGATGTGCGGCGGACCTTGTTATTGGTCGCCCTGGCCGGCCTGTTGGCGCCCTGCGGTTTGTGCTGGTACAGTACCCGCCTGGAAACCTTCGAGCAGGTGCTGATCCCCGGCCTGCTGGTTTTGATCGTTCTTTTCTATACGCTGTATATCCTCTATCAAAGGGAGCAAAGACAGGACCTGGCCCCTCCCCTGTGGCGGGTAGGGCTGATCACGATCATCCTGTTGGCCCTGTGCGGCCTGGCCCTGGCCTGGCTGATTTCCTCAGTCGGCTGGCAGCTTCCATCCGGCCCGATCATCCTGACCCTGGGAGCCTGGTCATTATTCCTGGCAGGCCGCCGGGTGTGGGAATCCTGGTCTTTTTACCGACTGGCTGTTGAAGAAGAGAACGACCTGGCAGAGTTGAAAATGATCAGCATTCAAGGCAGTCACCCCATCCATCCTCAGCTGGCTTATCGCTATGCGGGAAAATACCGCGGACAATTAACCAACAACCGGATTCGGAACAAAACCCCTGAGATCCGCCAGGCAATTGAAGAGGGCAAATTCAGGGTGAAGACCAAATACCTGCCAGATAACCCCCGGGTTCACCGCTTCCTGGGTTGGAAGATCCTGCCCTGACCTTAAATAAGGATGCGGTTTCCACTAAGGAAAAGCATATACCGTCCTGATTAAACATAAAAACCTGAGACTTTCGTCTCAGGTTTTTTTAGTGGCGGGGATTGCTTCTTCCCACCGCCACCGGTAGGTGCGTCGGGACACCAGTCAGTTATGAAGAGGTGATGATTTTGGCGGGCAGCGCATACACTTCAAACTTCATGAAACCCACCTCACGGACCGTTTTTCCGGGACCGGTTGAACTTGCAACTCAAATCTCTCCTCGGTACCCGATGCCGGAGCAAACCGTCCTTCCGACGTAAATATGTAGCTTGTTTGTAGCATGAGAATTGGGCCATGTCAATATTATTCTCGGTATCTGC
>JAGHAU010000198.1 GCA_021161345.1 Anaerolineales bacterium
ACCTTCAAGTTACACGCGGATAAACACACATCCTGATGTTGGTAAATTTGATCTAAGCTCAGTGAGAGTTTGTTTGAGTGGTGCAGCACCACTTCCAAAACAAGTACAGGAAACCTTTCAGTCCATCACTGGAGGAAAGCTGGTTGAGGCATTTGGTATGACTGAATCCAGTCCGGCTACTCATGTTAATCCGTTAGGCAGGAATAAGATCGGGACTATAGGCACTCCCTGGCCAGATACTGATGTCCGGATCGTGGATGTGGATACTGGAGAAGAGGAGCTACCTCAGGAAGAGATTGGCGAGATGATCATGCAAGGCCCCCAGGTCATGAAAGGTTACTGGCGTATGCCAACTGAAACCGCAAATATGCTCCGAGAACACCCATTCATAGGGCCAGGAAAATGGTTGCACAGTGGCGATATTGCCTTGATGGACGAGGAAGGATATTTCAGAATAGTGGACCGCAAGAAAGACATGATTATCTGTGGCGGCTACAACGTCTATCCACGAAACATTGAAGAGGTGCTATTCCAGCATCCTGCTGTGAAAGAAGCCGGAGTGGTTGGAATGACCGATGAATACAGAGGAGAGACCGTAATTGCTTTTGTTGTCCTTAATGATGGAATGTCCGCAACTGATCAGGAAATCATCGATCATTGTGCTGAACATCTGGCAAAGTATAAAGTGCCTTCGAAAATAGTGTTTAGAGCAGAGCTGCCGATGACCGCAGTCGGTAAAGTGCTGAGGCGCGAGCTTGTTAAGGAGTTATCTGAGGTGAAATAACTTGACTTGCAATGGGTTCTGATTGAATTTATGCGAGGCAATAGAAAACCGCTCAGGATTGATCCTGGGCGGTTTTTTGTAAAACAACTGCGACTCGAACGCAGGTCTTCGCCTCCGGAGGGACTTTTAGAATAATAGTAAGATTTGCTCCGAGGAAGGTCTTTGCCGTAGGTTATGACGGGAAGACGACGGACTATCAGATGGGGTTCTAGTTTTACCGAATAACAGAGAGCGTCGAAATACTAAAACCTTCTTAGGCATTGAGGTCTGCCCGATAGCTGTTCAGCTAGATTCGTATTGTAGTTGAGTAAGTGTTACCTGGAGAATATTAGTACGCCCGGCGGGGGTCGAACCCACAACCTTCTGGTTCGGAACCAGATACTCTATCCATTGAGCTACGGGCGCATGAAGGAATTTTACCATATCGGATAATCATTGCACCTCAATGAGGTAGGCTTATAATCAAATGATCAGGGGAAAATTAAGCCTAAAATACGAAGGAAATATTTGTTGTTTCCATGAGCTATCTACAATGGTTTGACTTAGTTCTAATATTCATTGTAGGGCGTAATAAACTGGATAAAAGTATTTCGTTTGATTACTACCTATAACAGGGAATAAGGTGTTTCCCGATAATGGGCAGAATTCCTGACCAGAGTTTGGATATAACTGACTTTTTCGGCGCCAAACCTCTTTTCCAGATCAGGCAGATCAATCTGATTTTCTAATCCCCATAAAATCTGGTCAGCCTTTTCAAAGGATCCCAGCAGCTCACCTTTGTCATTCAGCCCAGGCAGGATGTCCGGATCGGCTTTTTTGGTTCGTATTTCCTCGGGCAAATTCAGATGCCTGGCCAAGACTTCCAGCTGGCTGCGGTACAGATGGAGCAGGGGCATAACGTCAGCGCTATGGTCACAGCCCCACTGCGTGAATGTGCCTGTCATCCATTCGGTCTTATTAGCCGCCCCGATCACCATGCCGTTCAATCTTTCGGCTTCACGGTACAGGATTACGGACCGAACCCGGTGTTTTGCGCAGACATATGCATTTCCCCGGGATACCCACGAGCCGCCACTGCCGTTCAATCGGATACTCAAAAACTCTCCCCTGGAATGCTCAAGAAACTTTTTCCTACCAAAATCAACAGCCCTGGCTTTTAACACTTTACCTGGAAAGAAACTTAGCGGTAATAAAGAGTAAATTCGCAAGGCTCTGAGAGTTGGAATTATACTGATGATTTTTAGGGAAGTATTAAGTTGGTCAGCGAACAGGATCGCGTGTTTACGGTGAATGGGTTTGCTATCTCGCTCAGGCAGATAATAAAGCTTGACCCTATCAGCTCCGAGAGTCTTTAACGCCAGGGAGGCTGTTAGCGACGAATCCAGGCCGCCACTTAATCCGATGACTGCTACGCGACGATTTAGCTGGTTAAATTTATTATGGATCAGATCAACGATTTCACTTAGGGTTTGATCAGGATCAATACGGAGCGGGTTTTCGGGCCAGTCCATGGGGTACTCCAAATCTTCTGGTAAAGCTCAGATCTGTTCTGCGAGGGATTGTAATTCTGCGCGCAAGCGTTGAACTTCGAGGGCGGCGCCAAGTTCAGCGCCATGCCTGACCAACTGACGTTTTTTATGCATCAGGTCGCCGCATGTCTGATAGAGATCCTTGACCTGGTGGTAATTTCCATCAAATCGTGCTCTGACAAAGGCAAATCCCTGTTTCCAGGCAGAACAGGCGATTTGGAACTGTTCATTTGATAATAAGTCCTGTTTATGCTCGGCAGCAAGATATTCTTTCATCCAACGCTGCTCGCGTTTGATGAGCAGGAATATTAATAATAGCAGCCCGAGATAACCGCTCCAGTCCCAAATCGTGGCAAATACCAGTCCGGCATTGGATTGGAACAACCCGGCAAATAGATTGTGCAGCAAATGGAAGGTAACAGCGATCGCCCACCCGATCAGGGGAGCGATCCAGCGTACTATGGGTTCCTTTGTGCGTCGAGAAAACGCCAGGCCCAGACCTATGAATGCAGTGTAAAAAGGATGCTGCCAGCCGACCAGGACTACACGGATAAAGGTCATCTTAAGTAAGCCCTGCCACCCATATTCCATGAATCCCAATTGATGGATGTACCAGGCGTTTTCCGTGGCTGCAAATCCCAGGGCTGTGATTCCTCCGTAGATCAATCCATCTAATAGAGAATCGAATTCAGAGCGGAAGAACAAGAATACGATCAGGACCGCCATACCTTTCAATGTTTCCTCAACAACCGGGGCCACCAAAGTTGATATTGTAAGCTGAGTAGCAAATTCGCTTTGAGTGAGAAAGTAGATCCCGTTACTGGTGATCGAGTTGATCACAAAAGCTGCCCCCGAGGCGATCACTGCTCCCCATAAAAAAACACCGATAAGAAGTTTGACGGGTTCTCTTTCATATCGATCCAGGTAGTACAAGATCCAGGCATAAAACGCCATTGGTAAGGCCCCGGCGATGATCGACATCAGAACGCCCATTTATTTTTCCTCGCCTGCCTTGAGGATTATAGCGGTCCTGCAGATGATTGTTTCGTGGGGAGGAATATCCAGCGCTGATAGGACTTCATCTGGGCGGCCCGTACCAGTGGGCAGAATTAATAAGCTGACCCTTAATGAAGGTGGTGAACCGTCATCTGACGGTACCAGCATGATATCGTGAATCAATGGTCTGAGATCATATTCTTTTCTTTTTCTGGTGCGGATACATTGAGAGGATTGAAGTAAAAGATCGATCTTCTCTTGCAGGCCAGGATAGTCGTTGGGTAGTGTGATCATGTAATCGGATCTTTCAACCAGGGATGGGAGTTTCCCGCCGTGAAGTTGTGGAATCTCCTGTACATCATGGACAATTAAACCTGGCGGCAGGGACTTATCCAACGAATTGCGTATCTGATCGGGGGTAAATTCATCGGACAGCCAAAAATCTCCTATTTCAGCTGAACTGATAAATCCCAAAGGCAGGGGGACAGCCAAGTTCATGATAGGTCTGGGATTAAATCCTTCGCTATAAGACAGGGGCAGGGAAGCCCTGCGAAAAGTCCTTTCCCAGGTTAGGATCAGATCCAGGTGGCCGGTAAAACGCATGGCTTCAGTTTTGGAAAACCTTATTCTAACGCGCTGTTTTTTCATAAGATTATTTGCCGCGTGACACTTCCGGGCACAACCAGAGAGTTCCCGGGTTTTGACGCCTGAGGTCGTTATAGGCAGGGAGAATTCCGCAGGAAAAACAATTTACCCGGCAATCCGCCCTGGTTTTCCCTTCCTGGCTCCATTGATAGTCTTCCAGCAAAAAGGATTTCTTCACGCCTGGGTTGATATGATCCCAGGGGAAAACTTCGTCTTCAGCGCGAACACGGGTTGAATAGAATTCAGGGTCTAATCCTGCTTCAGCGAACGCTTCCTGCCAAAGGGGAAAGTCAAAATGCTCCCGCCAGGCGTCAAATTTGGCTCCACTCTGCCAGGCTTTGTAGATGACTTCTGCGAGCTTGCGGTCACCCCTAGAAAGCCATGATTCAAAATGAGTTTCGCGTGGATCGTTCCAGTTTAGTTTCAACCCTCTTCCGCGAAGTTCTCTTTGCAGCAGGTCCAGTTTTTCAGTGATCTCGTCCTGGGGCATAACGCCAACCCACTGAAAGGGGGTGTGGGGTTTGGGGACAAAGGTACCTACACTGGCATTGACCTTGGCCCGGTTGCCTATGGTCTGAATACCAACCTGTAGTACTCGTTTTGACAGATCGGCAATTGCCTCGACATCAGCAAGCGTTTCAGTCGGGTGGCCGATCATAAAATACAGTTTTATAGTATGCCAGCCATGCCGGTAGATCTCTTTAGCTGTATCAAGAAGCTGTTGGTCAGAGATGGGTTTGTTGATGATATTGCGAAGTCGTTCTGTGGCTGCTTCCGGAGCGAGGGTAAAGCCGCTGCGCCTTTTACCAGATAGGGCATCCATCAAGGACACTGAAACAGACTCGATGCGCAGTGAGGGCAGGGAAATGGCAATATTCTGACCCGCGAAGCGTTTGTTTATGGCTTCAACCAAACCAACAATTTGCGTATAGTCAGAAGAAGACAAGGATAATAGACCGATCTCTGAATACCCGGTGTTAGGAATCAAGGTGTCCATGGTCTCCAGGATCTCTTCAACGGGTCGTTCACGAACGGGACGGGTAACGATCCCTGCATGACAAAATCTGCATCCGCGCGTGCAGCCTCGCATGATCTCCAGGGGTGCCCGATTGTGGACCGTATCAATATAGGGAACAATAGGTTTTTTTGGTGGTGGTGGAAGTTTTCCAACAATCCTTTTCAGGATCTGGTCGGGTGCTTCCGCAACCGTTTTTTCCAGCTTGGAGAATGTTCCATCGGCATTATAAACTGGCTCGTAAAAAGCTGGTATATAGAGGCCTTCTATCTCTTTCAGCTGGTTGAGTTTGTCGAGCTTCGAACTTCCTGGCTGAGATCTTGCGTAGGTTTCAAGGATCTCTAAAATGATCTCTTCACCTTCTCCGATTACAGCAGCATCAATAAAAGGAGCGATAGGTTCCGGATTGAAAGTTGAATGGCCTCCCGCGATAACAAGAGGATGGTCTTCAGCCCTGTCTTTGGCGTATATGGGAATTTGAGCCAGATCAAGCGCGTTTAGAAAGTTTGTATAAAGGCTTTCATAGGGAAGGGAAACTGCCAGGATATCAAAATCAGAAAGTGGGTGTTTGGATTCAAGTGAATAGAGGGGAATGTTTTCTGAACGGAGGGCAGCTTCCATATCAACCCAGGGAATAAATGAGCGCTCTGCCAGGTAATTCGGTTCCTGATTAATGATATCGTAGAGGATCATCAATCCCAAATTGGACATACCTAGATCGTAGATCTCGGGAAAAAGCAGTGCTGTCCTAACATCAACTTTTTGCCAATCTTTGGATATTTGGTTGAGTTCACCGCCTGTATAACGACCTGGCATTTCAACAGTTGGCAGAACTTTAGCTAATTTTTGATTGAGTTGTGTAAATTCCATATCTGGTCCGGGTACTAGCGGGCATTATACCAAAGGGGTATTAAAAGATAAAAGTTCCAGGAATTTAGCCTGGAACTTTGGCTGTATTTCTAAAGAAAAAATCTACTCAAAGACCCAGGGATCAATTGCCCGAGACCAATCTGAAAGCTCTTCATTGGAAAACCATAAAGCAACTTCTTTAGCGCCGTTTTCTGGTGAATCTGAGGCGTGAGTCAGGTTGCGGCCGATCTCCAGGCTGAAATCGTGCCGAATTGAACCTGGTGAGGCTTCCGTAGGCCGAGTTGCTCCCATAGTTTGGCGCACTGCTGCGACGGCGTTAGGCCCGTCCCAGGCCGTTGCCATCACAGGGGCAGATGTAATATAAGCCAGTAAAGATTCGTAAAAAGGTTTGTCTTTATGAATGCCATAATGTTTTTCGGCAAGTTGTAGACTGACTTGAATAAATTTACCGCCAATTAAACGGAGTCCGCGATTCTCAAGGCGTTTGATAACCTCGCCAATCAGGCCTCTTTGAACTCCATCGGGCTTAACCAATACTAAGGTTTTCTCCACAAAATCCTCCCAAAAATGATGATTTATTTCTGAATAAGTATACTTGTATTGAAGCTGATTGGGAATAGCAATAGTTGGATTGGCGGTGTAGGAAATAAAAAAAGAGACATTGTGGGAACAATGTCTCTTTAGATGTTGTAGGTATTTAGATCAGCGCAGTAATTCCTCTGCTCTGGAATAGGCCGCTAGTGCTTCGTCTAGTTCATCGAGCCGCATATAGGCATCCCCTAGTGTCTTCAAAATAGAGATATCCACAGGGTTGTCTGCCGATGCCTGGATCAGGTTTTCGATGATTTGTGGTACTGATTTTTTCTTCTTGATCAAGTAGGTGTAATGCTCCAGGGCTTCAGTGATCTGGGATTCGGAGATCAGAGCTTTGGCTAATTGCATACGCTCCTCTACAGAAGCATCTTGGGCGGCAGGTTTCGGCGCTGGTTTGGGTTTTGGTTTTTCATCAACTCGTAGGATGAAGACTCCTGGTTTCAGGATCTCAATGGTTTGTTCGTCAATGATTTCTGGAACGCTTAGCAGGTCCTTGAGTTCTCTAAACGGACCTTGTTTTTCGCGGTATCTTACAATCCCTTGAGCGACCTGGTAGCTGATCCCAAGAATGGACTCGAGCTGAGAGATGGCTGCTTTGTTGAGATCGATTGGCTCCTTGGAAGATTTTTGAGGAGCCGGAGTTTCCGCTTCAGCTACCCAGGTATAGTCATCCGGTTCTGGAGCATCAGTAGAAGGCTCAGGAACTGGGGGAGCTGTCGCTTCCGCAGGTTTTTCTCCCTCGCCATAACCTGCCAGCCAGGCGGGAATCTCAACTTCTTTTTCAGCACTTCCAGCTAATTCGTCTGTGTGAAAATCTCCCTCCAATGGCGAGGTAGCTTTCATCCAGAGCGGTTTTTCGCCTTCCTGGGCTTTTTCGGTTTCAGAGCTTGACCAATCCGGCAATTCTGCTTCTTCAGTTTTAAGTTTCTCGTCTATTTCTAAGTCTGCTAACCAACCATTACTGGTATCTTGGAAATTTTTGACAGTCTCTTCGGTAGTGGATTGGGATTTCTCTTCTACCTCTTTTTCTAACTCGGCCAACCAGCCAGCCTCCAAATCTTTTTTGGGAGGTTTGGGTTTCTCGGGTGTGGGACGTTCCGCTGCCAGTTTTTCAAGCCAGAGCATTGCTGTAGTCTGGGGATCCTCTTCGTGTTTCAGGTCCTCCATCCACTTCGGAACTGTATCCCCGGGATTGAGTTCATCTGTATAACGTTTGATTTCATCTTGAAGATTTACATCATTCCCGCGTTCCACAAATTGTTTAAGCCATAAGATTGCAGTTTCTTGTGGATCCTCTTCCTTCTTAAGATTTTCCAGCCACTGAGGAATCTCGGGTTCAGCTGTATCTTCCGGAGCATTCAATCTATCCAGTATTCCGCCGGAAATTGCTGGATCGCCAGATGCTTGTGGTTGCG
>JAGHAU010000018.1 GCA_021161345.1 Anaerolineales bacterium
AGTTTGGATCGATCAATCTCGGGCAGTGAAAGGAAGAAGTCCCAGTTTTTACTTTCCTGCTCGCGAAGAGGCGGTTGGGAAACCATTTGCAGAGCCGGCTCGTCCTTATCTTTTGAGGGGCAGGCGTCAACACACAAAGTGCATCCGGTGCAGTCTTCAGGAGCGACCTGAATGGAGTAGCTTAGTCCCTCGAATTCACGTCCCTTGGCATCAACTGATTTGAAAGTTTCCGGCGCAGTATCCAGTAGAGCTGGTTCATAAACTTTAGGGCGGATCGCCGCGTGTGGACAAACAATTGAACACTTGTTACATTGAATGCACGTGTCAGGATTCCAGGATGGAATTTCAAGTGTAACGTTGCGCTTTTCCCATTTTGTGGTTCCAGTTGGATAAGTACCATCATCCGGAAATACACTGACAGGTAAATTGTCACCATAACCAGCAAGCATCTCTCCAAGAACATTTTTAACAAAATCGGGTGCTTCATCTGGAACACTCGGCCGCATGTGGATGCTGCTGTCAGCTTTTTTCGGAACTTCTACTTTGTGTAGATTGGCAAGCGATTGGTCAACTGCATTAAAGTTCTTTTGGACAATTTCATTACCTTTTTTGCCGTAAGTCTTTTCAATGGCTTCTTTGATGGCTGCTATTGCTTCATCACGGGGTAACACACCGCTGATTGCGAAGAAACAAGTTTGCATGATCGTGTTGATGCGAGTACCCATGCCGGTTTCTTTTGCCACATCATATGCATTAATTGTGTAAAGCTCTATGTTTTTGTTAATTATGGTCTCCTGAACGCTAAGTGGAAGGTGATTCCAGACATCAGCAGGTCCGTAGATACTGTTCAGTAAGAATATAGATCCTGGTTTAGAGTATTTCAGCATTTCAATCTGTTCCAGGAAGTTGAATTGATGGCAAGCCAGGAAATCGGCTTCATTTTCCCCAATGATGTATGGTGCCCTGATTGGATTCTTTCCAAATCGGAGGTGGGAAATTGTTTTCGCCCCGGATTTTTTCGAGTCATAAACAAAATAACCCTGAGCAAAATTATCAGTTTCTTCTCCAATGATCTTAATTGAGTTTTTATTGGCTCCTACCGTGCCATCAGAACCAAGCCCAAAGAAAACACTGCTGATTGTATCTGCACTTTCAATAGAGAATTCAGGATTGAATTCAAGGCTGGTGTTGGTCACATCGTCGATAATCCCTACAGTAAAGTGGTTTTTGGGACTATCCTTCTTTATTTCATCAAAAACACTTTTGACCATCGCAGGAGTGAACTCCTTGGAGGAAAGGCCGTAGCGGCCGCCGACTATCAAGGGAGCTGATTCTCTGTCCATGCCTTCTACAATTGCAGTGACAACATCATTATAAAGAGGTTCTCCAATCGCACCTGGCTCTTTGGTTCGATCTAAAACAGCAAGTGCTTTCACGGAATCCGGTAATACTTCCAGGAGATGTTTTATTGAGAATGGGCGGTATAGACGTACTCGTACAACACCGACCTTTTCGCCTTGATCATTGAGGTATTTTGCAGTGGAATCAGCGGTTTCTCCGCCAGATCCCATTAGAACAATCACTCTGTCCGCATCTTTTGCACCGAAATAGTCGAACAAGTGATATTCTCTTCCAACCAGTTTGCCGAATTTGTCCATTGCTTTTTCAACAATTTCAGGGCAGGCAATGTAGTATTTGTTTACACTTTCTCTGGCCTGGAAGAAGATATCCGGGTTCTGGGCGGTCCCACGCAGGACAGGTTTGTCAGGATTCATGCTCCGGGCACGATGAGCGTGAACAAATTCATCGTCTATCATTTTTCGCAGCACACTATCTGAAATCATCTCTATTTTGTTAATTTCGTGAGATATTCGGAAACCTTCAAAGAAATGGATAAAAGGAATCCGGGATTCCAGGGTTGCCGCTTGAGCGATCAGAGCAAAGTCATGTGCTTCTTGAACTGAGCCGGATGATAATAGTCCAAAACCGGTTGATCGGGTAGCCATAACATCTGAATGATCACCAAAAATGGATAAGGCCTGTGCTGCAATGGAGCGCGCCGAAACGTGAAATACAGTGGGGGTTAACTCACCGGCAATTTTAAACATATTTGGCAGCATCAGTAATAAACCCTGTGATGCTGTAAACGTGGTTGTTAAAGCACCTGTCTGCAGGGCACCGTGAACCGCGCCTGCCGCGCCGCCTTCAGACTGCATTTCAGTCACGTCCGGAATGGTACCCCAGATATTTGTTTTCCCCTGGGCGGACCAGGCATCTGCATATTCACCCATCCCTGAGGAGGGGGTGATCGGATAGATCGCGATCACTTCATTGATCTTATGGGCAACCTTTGCTACAGCTTCGTTGCCGTCAATCATTTTAATAGTTTTTTTAGCCATAATGTAACTCCGTTAAATAGGATAGTAAGCGTGTTTAACAGCGGATTAATCTTTCATAACCCAAAGGTAAATTATACTAGATTGTAGGCTGGCTTGTGAACGTTATAACTATCACTTCTTTATCCCCCTGGATATGACATTATCCCCATATTTACTCTTTATATCCTTCAGGGTTTCCTGCAATTTAATATTTCGCTGATAATCTGTATCCCACAATCCCAGCTGATGGGCATCTGTGTCCAGATTATGAACCCCCACCCCGATCAGCCGCACTCTCCGTCCTTCTTGCCAGACCTGGTTGAGAAGTTCTTCGGAAGTCTTTTGGATAACTCGATACTCATTAGTGGTCTGGGGCAGCGTTATTTGGCGGGTGAGGGTGGTGAAATCTGCCCAGCGAAGTTTGATCTGGATTGTTTTTCCGCGCAGATCCTTTTTGATCAGGCGTTTGGATACCTGATCAGACAGTTTATTGATGTGTTTCAGGACTTCGCTCTTGCGACCCAGATCTTCTCCGAATGTGCGTTCGTTGCTGACTGATTTGATTCCCCGCTGAGTGACGATTCCGCTTTTATCAATACCCTTCGCGCGCCGGGAGAGATCGTATCCATGTTTACCGAATTTATTGGCTAATTCAATATCTGGATAGTCCGCCAGATCGCCGATGGTTCGAATGTTGAATCTTTCCAACCTTTCCCGGGTTTTGGGTCCTACCCCCCAGAGCATATCAACAGGGAACGGCGCCAGGAAGGATCTCTCTTCTCCAGCGGGAACAATAGTGATGGCGTTGGGTGGCCCTTCTCCCTTATGGGCGATCTTTCCCACATCAGTAGCGATTTTTGCCACAAGTTTGTTGCTGGCAATCCCGACTGAATTGGGCAGGCTGAGTTCCCTCAGGATGGTTTTTTGCAGTTCAATTCCAATAGCCCTGGGAGCGGATTCAAGATCGGTGATATCAAGGAAGGCTTCATCGATCGAGATCTGTTCAACCTGATCTGTGTAGTTAGCCAGGTGTTCCATGACCAGTTTAGAATAACGGCCGTAATCGCGGTGATTCCTGGAGACAAGAATGAGGTCAGGACAAAGCTGGAGTGCTTTGGCGGCTGGCATGGCTGACCGGACGCCCATCTTCCGGGCGGGATAGGAACAGGAAGTGACCACGCCCCTCCCGCTCGGTGAACCGCCGACAGCGAAAGCTTTCCCGCGCAATCCGGGATCTTTGATCTCTTCCACGGCGCAGAAGAAAGCATCCAGATCCAGGTGAAGGATTACGCGGGGTGTGTCCATAAGAAGGTTTTATTTCTCCACTGAATAGGGCTTGCGCAGCTGGACCGGTTTGGTTTTGGAGCGCACCTGGAGGTTGATGACTTCCACAAAGACAGAAAAGCCCATTGCAAAGTAAATGTAGCCTTTGGGGATGTGCAGTCCCAATCCATCAGCAACCAGCGAGAAACCGATCAGCAGCAGGAAGCTGAGAGCCAGGATCTTCAGTGTGGGCCGGTTGTTAACAAAACCACTGATTGGATCCGAGGCGAAGAGCATGATCCCAACTGAAATCACAACGGCTGCGACCATGATCGCAATTTCATTAACCATGCCTACTGCGGTGATGACCGAGTCCAGGGAGAAGACGATATCCAGCAGCATGATCTGGACGATCACACCACCCAGAGTCGCGGCAACTTTCTCGGATGCATGCCCTTCTTCACCTTCCAGGCGTTCGTGTATTTCAAATG
>JAGHAU010000033.1 GCA_021161345.1 Anaerolineales bacterium
CGATTCGCATTAATCCGACAATAAATCATTGCCACCTGGCCCAAGGGGAATTTATTGAGTTTGAACTCTCTGCCAGTGAATATGTAACGGGAACTGTTTTTGCCCGTTCCGGTGACTATCAGGTTTCCCACGCTTTCGAGATTGGCTGCGCCCCGGATACTGAACTGCATACCTATACCATTGAGGATCTCACAGTGGTTGCCGAGATCAAGGATTGGTACTGCACCAACAAACAGCACCTGGAGCTGCCATTCTCGGTGCCCAGCGGCATTCGCCCGGAACATATCAGCGCCAGTTGGATTGAGGTTAATTTTGCCCTGCCGATGACCTATGAGAAATATGATCCTCATACGGTGAAAATGTATATGAATGGCCATGAAATTGCTGCCCCTGAGCTGGAGGAAACGATTCCTGATGGACAATATGTGTTTCGCTTTCCCTCGTCCTGGATTCATCTAGCCCGGGAGGACCGAGCCCAGAACATCCTTACCCTTGAAGTGGAGGGAATGAACAGTGGCCAGTATATCGTTGCCACGGATTTCAAGATTTACCTGAATGTCGATGAAATGGATGTGGATCTTTGTGTGTCACCGCCTCCGCCTCTGCCGCAACCGACCCCACCAGAGCCCAGAACATCTATTCATTCCAAGTCTTGTAAACGTAAATTCCGGCCGGGGGCCACAACACCGATCAAATTTGTCTTGAGCAATGACGATTCAGCAAACAATGCCTACCAGGGAGTGCATGAGGGGGTCTTAACGGTTACGATTACCAATAATTCATACCAGGGAGAAGTTGCCTCTCCGCCCCCAATTGTCAAAAATATATCTGTACCACCAGACAATGGCCATATCCTTGTCTTTCCAGATGATTTTGCTGATCAGGTTGATATTGATGATTACAACCTGCAGATTCCTGCTGACGCTGATGATATTGAGTATACGATAGATGTCAGTTTTGAAAATACTACCATGGGGCAGACAGTGCAAAAACGGTTGCCCATATTCCGGGTGCGGACACCACTGATTATTGTCCATGGGGTAATGGGCAGTGTGCTGGTAAATAGTAATAATACGACACTATGGAGTCCCTGGAAATTACTCCTCAATGAATGTGACGATGCTCTTGATGGTTTGGTTTGTGACCAGAATGGCTGTGCAAGCAATGGCAATGTTTCTGCCAGGGAAGTCATTAAAAAGAAATTGCCCGGCATTCCTTTCTTTGGCGATATTTTTCAAGGATTGGAAAATTATCTCGGTTATCAGCCCGGAAAAGGCTTTGGCCAGGGCTATGTTTTTCATGAGAATGGAACTTCTAAAAAACATCCTTTTGAAATGGATCCTGCGATAAGCAGTGGTGATTTGCCGGAGGATGCGTTCTATTTTGTTTACGACTGGCGGCTGGATAATGCTGCTAATGCCAACAATTTGAAGCTGTTCATTGAAAATGTGACCAATAAGATAAAAGAGATTGAGGATGTACCAGAGCAAAAAGTTAATCTTTTGGTTCACAGCATGGGTGGCTTGGTGACTAAATCAATGTTGCAGCAGCATTCGGAATTTAATGATAAAATTAAAAACGTATTTTTTCTGGGTACCCCTCACTTTGGCTCAGTAGATACTTTTTCTTTGCTGCATGATGGCTTGGAGAATCCCCTTTACAGTGACCGGATTAATGTAAATTTAATCAAGAATACTGATGCAGCAGCTAATGGGCTTACAAGGCTTGAAACATATGTTGTTTCTATTACGGAAGGTATTTTGCAGGATGCTATTTCTGCGTTTGTCGAACAAGCCAAATTGTCACTTACAGAAGATACTTGTTTTGATTATGATAAGCATTTAAGACACATATGGACCCTTTTGAAGCTGGTGAATAATTTTCCTGCTGGTTTAAAAGATGTCTTGGTGGATTTGAGTGAATATCTTACCGAGGATATGGATCTGAACTTTATTAATGACAGCCAAGCAAAAAAGTTAGCCCAGTACATGCCCGGTGGCTACCAGTTGCTGCCTTCAGCAAAATATTTCGATAAAATTCCCAACAATTCTTATTATAAAACTAATGGGGTATTCCTGAATTTTGACAGCACTGTCAGTGAGATTAAAAGCGTGACCAACAGTAATAGCTTGTGGGATAATGCCAGTCAGTTTCACGAGGATCTTGACGGTAAAGAAGACACTTACCTACCGGAAAAAGCCTATATGATCTTGGGCTGCAAGGTACCCACCACCCACGTGATTGAGCATCAGATAGACGTTGATAAGAAAATTAATCTCCTGATATTCCACGAAGGCGACGGTGATGGCACGGTGCCGATTGAAAGCGCCTGGGATTTGGATGTCAGAACTTTTGCCGCGGAACATGTAAAACACATGAACCTGCCAAGTTATCGAGGTATCGACCTGCTGGTGCGTTCTATCCTGAAAGGCTATGAGAATGACTATGCTGAGAGCCCTTTCTATCCGATTAAAGAGGTTACCGGCAATGATCCAACTACCTGCAACTGCTGCGGCCTTGATGCCGGCGTCCGCATTATCATTACCCCGCCGGGAGGTATAAGTTTTGGTGATTTTGACTTCAGGTGGCCAAAGGTCAACATTGTCGGCGGTGGAACAACGTGGTCCGGTAATACCGGCAACGCCGTTCATTTGGGGATTATTGGCTCTGATTACCATTTCAGTAACCGTGGTATAGAAATATTTATTCCCGAGGGTGCGGTTTATACGCTGGAATTCGATGGGATTGATCGTGAATATCTCAATATCAAATATGAATTCATGCGTGATGGTGGCGTGATCCGTACCAGTGTTTTTTACGATGTGCCGATTGATGTTGGTGGAGTTGGTAATGTTGACCTGGATCTCACCAATTTTGATAATGATCCGGTTATGCGCCTTGATAATGATGGCGATGGGACTTTCGATGTTGTTGACATCCCACCCACCCACACACTTTCCGGGACGGAAGTTACTGATTATCAGCCCCCCGTGACCACCTACCAGATCAATGGAACCTCAAATGGTGGCGATGGCTACCTGCCAGGGGCATCGGTTACCTTGTCGGCAGCGGACGAAGTTGGCGGCAGTGGCGTGCTGGCAACGAACTATCAGATCGATAGCGGTGATGCATCTGCATATTGTGGCCCAATTCAATTTAATGAATCAGGAATTTACCATTTGACCTTCTGGTCTCTTGACCATAATTTGAACCGGGAAACGGCGCAGACAGTTCAACTGGTGATTGACGACGGCCCACCCCAGTGGACGCACACCATGGTCTGGGACAATCCATCAACCGGATTAGCTCGCGACTCAGCTATTGGTTTTGAGCTGTCGGAAGATATTGATGCCGCATCCGTCAATAATCAAAGTATTATGGTAACAGGAGAAATTAACGGCCAGTATCCAGGAACCGTAAGCTATGATCCTCAAACCCGGGTGGTATTGTTTACCCC
>JAGHAU010000184.1 GCA_021161345.1 Anaerolineales bacterium
CTGTTTACCGTCCATGACCGCTTTAAATGCAGCCCGAACCGCGATCTCTGTTTTGCCGTACCCAACATCGCCGCAAATCAGCCGGTCCATAGGTTTGGCTTTTTCCATGTCCTCTTTCACTTGTGAAAGGACTTGAAGCTGATCATCAGTTTCAATATAAGGGAAGCTGGCTTCCAATTCTTGCTGCCAGGCGTTATCTGGTTTAAAAGCATATCCCGTGACTGTCCGTCGCCGGGCATAAAGGTCCAGCAGATCCTGGGCGACCTGGACCACTTCTTCCTCTACACGGGATTTTGCCTTCCCCCAGCGACCTCCTCCCAATCGGGTGATGGTCGGATCATGATGATCAGGACCTACATAACGTGTAAGCCGGTCAGTCTGGGCTGCCGGAACGTACAGGTAATCGTTATCAGCGTATTCCACAGCCAGGTATTCACCAACCACTCCATCCAGCTCCCTGAATGCCAGGCCCAGATAACGGCCAATGCCGTGGTCTATATGCACGACCCAGTCATCTTCCTCGAAATCGGCATAGTTGATCTCCGGCGCCAAGATACGCTGTACTGGCCTGCGCCGAGGCTGGATCCGGCGCCAACCAAAAACCTCCCCATCAGAGAAAAGGTAAATGGGTTTAGCATCTACAGGTTTAAATACCCAGCCTCCATCTATGCTTCCTTTAATATAGGAGGGGGATCCTGCCAGCTGGGTGCGTTCATTCCAGACTTCCTCCAGTCGGGCAGATTGACGGGAGACGATGATCACTTGATCACCAACTCCGATCAGTTCAGCCAGGTGGCTGGTAAAGGATTTCAACTCCCCGCCAAAACGTTGATTGGTAGAGAATTGGGCGCTTAATCCAGTTTCAGACCCTTCACCAGCTGGTCCAAGAGCGACCGGATTGAATTTCTCCAGTGCTCCCTGCAGATCCTTCCAGGGCAAATAAGGTAGCGGAAAGTCCTGCTCGATCAAACCATCTGCCTGATACCCTTTCCTCAAGGATTCTGCCTGGGCAGAAATCTCTTGAACTGAGTCCCGGACAGTCTCCCCATCATCCAGGAAAATCAAAGTGTCCTTTGGTAGATAATTCAGCAAGGTTGCAGTTTCAGAACACAAGACCGGTAGATGATATTCGGTGAAGGTTTTTCCATCCAGATCACCCAGGGGATCCTCCGGAAGCAGGAATTCCCGGGCTGGTGTAACGCGGATCGAAGTCACTTTCTCAATCGTGCGCTGATTCTGAGGATCAAACCTGCGGAGCATTTCCACTTCTTCTCCGAAGAATTCCAGCCTAGCGGGGAAGCGATCTCCCGGGGGCCAAATATCAAGAATGCCTCCCCGGCGGGCAAACTGCCCTGGCGCGGATACGATGGGAACCGGGTCATAGCCAGCCCGAACCCATTCAGCCGCCAGAGAGTGAGGTTCAAACGAACTTCCTGTTTTGATCGTCCTGGAAGCTTTTAAGAAGGAACTCCTTGGAAGGGTGCGGGTCATCAGCGCCCGAACAGGGGCGATGATCAATGGTTGAGATTCTTTCTGCGCCCCCGGCAGGGTCAATTCCGACAGCAGCGAGAGGGTTGCCAGCCTGTCCCGGCGGGTCTTCCGGCTCCAGGCTGCTTTTTCGTAATATAGCGGATCCGGTTCTGGATAACATATCAAAGATTTATCCTGAAACCAGAAATCCCATTCATCTTCCAGGATCAAAGCCCGGTCGATCTTATCGGTGATCAACAGCAGGGGACGATCCAGTACTGTCTGAACAGCAGACAGGAAAGGGATGCGTGTCGCCCGGGCCAATCCTAATTGGTCAGGGGTTTCTCTGGAGCGTATTTCATCCATCAGCTTCTGGAAGGCAGGCTGGGAGGAAAGGATATCCAAAATGGTTTGCTGCATGAGTTATCTTACTTGGGCTGCTGATTAAAACGGGTCATAGCTGAATTCAGGCCGTGTTCAATAACGTGCCGGGCTGCCAGAGCAGCCTGATCAAGCACAAAAGGGAGATTTTCCTTCTCATCGCGTGAAAAATCCTGCAGGACATAGTCACTGACCGGGGTTCGACCAGGGGGTCGGCCAATACCCAGGCGCAGGCGGGGAAACTCCTTGGTGCCCAGCTGCTGGATAATGGAGCGCACGCCCTTTTGACCGGCATCACCACCGTCCGGTTTTAAACGCAGATGCTCAAAGGGCAGATCCACGTCATCGTAAACAACCAGCATGTTCTCCAGCGGAAGTTTATAAAAACGTTTGAAAGAAGATACTGCCTGCCCGGAAAGGTTCATGAAAGTCTGGGGTTTGATAAGTATCAAACGTTCTCCATTCCAGCGCGCCGCCGTCATCAGAGCATTCATTTTCACCCGGGTGAACGAGGTATCCAGTTCCTCAGCCAGCCGATCCAGCACCATAAATCCAACATTATGACGGCTGGTGCGGTATTCCCGGCCAGGATTTCCTAGGCCTACAATGAGATAAGGTTTGGTTTTTTTGAACATTTTTAGCGACGGTCCCTGTTCTTGATCTGCCAGTAAATACCACCGACAATAAATAATACCACGACTGTTATCCCGCTGAACCGCAGGACTTTGTACAGGTCACCTGATTGCACTTCTGCTGGATTAGGCGGCAGCGGTGTAGGGGTATTTTCTGGTGTGGGTTCAATTGTCGTAGTGGGGATCTGTTCGGCCGTGGAATCCTCATTGACCGGCGCCGGGGTGGCTGTTTCCACCGGGGAATGGTTGCGGATCCGCAAATTGGGGATAAGTTCATAAATAGCTGCCCCATCCTGGTATTCCGCTACAACGCGAAGATCATAATTGCCATCTGTGATCTGGGTCGTGTCCCATTCCACCTGGAATGAGGTCTGGGCACCGCCATCCGCTCCGGGCAGAATATCAGCGATAAAGAACCAGGTCGGGTCCGGTGCGCCCGCGTAGCTGAAAGCAATCTTGCCTTGTATAAAAC
>JAGHAU010000023.1 GCA_021161345.1 Anaerolineales bacterium
AAGGTTCTGTTTAGAGAATGTGAAGAAAATTTATGGGAGATCTTATCCGCCAAATGAACTGATGGCAAGCATAACTAAGATCAAGTAGAGAGAGAATGGAATCAATAAGAGTAATGGAAGAAAAGCCCTCCTCCAGCGTTTTTTCCCCGCTCTTTCGACTGGATCCGCAGTTTTAAGGACCCAGGCTGGAGGAAGCACTATCGAACTGTAAACCGGGATGAACTGCCAGAAAGCAGTCAGGGGTGCGAGGATCAGGAATTCAATAAGGTTCACCGGAGTACCCATTATGGCTGGCATGATCACTCCACCGACAATTCCGTCCGCTCCCATTTCGTAAACCGCGCCAAGCAGTAAAACTGCACCAAGGGGAAAGCGTTCCTGGTTCTGGACCTTGACGAAGATCCAGACCATTCCGATGTACCAGGGCATGGTTATCAGTAGATCGATCAGCAGGTTGGGGTGGGCGGCTACTCCGGATGCTCCAAAAACCTTTTCAACAAGAAGGAACAGGGTTTCGATAATGGCAGCGTTAAATGATCCCAACAGAATGGCATTAACGACCGGAGACTTTGAAAGCCTGCTTAACCATAATTTCCTGGTGAGATAGAGCAGCCCTGTGTAAAGACCGCTGAGGGTGATCGAAACAGCCAGGGTGAGGTTTTCTGGGGTGGGTTCAAGGAACACTACGAGAAACGAGAAAGCCAATCCCCAAAGGACGCCGAAAAATACAAATTTACTGAGACGAGATAGCTTCATAGATTAAGTACAGTTCAGGCTGGGGAAAAGTTGCGCTTGTATTGCTTATTCATAAATAGCCCCTACTGCTCCAACGCCCGTGCACGGGCGTTGTTTATGTTTCCATGAAGTCTCCCCGAGGACGGGTCGACGAGCGTTTGAGGGTACCCGGTTTGATCAACCAATTCATGCGCTGGATGGGGGGACTGATCCCGCCTGTGATCTTGTCTGGGTTGTTGGGAAGGCGCTGGCGGCAAGCTCGCCAGAATAGGGAGAATATGATTGCTGATCTGGTTTCCCAGCCAGAATCGATCTCAATTTGATTAAGGGGAGGGGAGACTCCATTAACGGGAGAACCTTTCCTCGATGCCAGTGCGTATATTCCAGATCAAATTGCGAACCCAGCGGTTAAGGGTTTGATTTATCTCAATCAGCTTATCAATAATCTTGTACATTGCCTGCTCGGGTTTGCTGGCATCGATCCCTGTGTACGCAACAAAGATGATGATCAAGAGCATAATGAAAATAACGATCAGGATTGCTTTTGAAGTGTTCATATCAGTCCCGTTTGGTTAATCGTGTTGATATTATAAAGGGTTAAATCCTTAATTGTAAGGAATTATACTTCTGAGGTTTATAACACCTCGGAGGTATTATCCTAAGAAGAAACTATGATATAGTGCTGTGTAGAATGTTTAATCGATTTTGTACCCCTTCCCAAGATAAATTCACATCTGCCAGCTGATCCAGTTGGATATAATTGATTCTATAAATAAAATGGGATTATCCGGAGGTGCAAGATGCATTTTAAAGATAAAGTAGCTGTCGTGACCGGAGGGGCGAACGGAATCGGCCGGTCTGTTGTAGAGCAGTTTGCTAATGAAGGGGCCCGAGTGGCGATCTGGGACCTGGCAGACGAGGCTGGAAAGAAACTGGCAGAGGAGATCAACGGGCGCAATGAAATTGCCCAATACAGGCATGTGAACGTAACCCAGTCTGAAGATGTAGATACTGCTGTGGAAGAGCTCGTTGGAGAATGGGGAAAGATCGATATTCTAATCAACAACGCTGGCATCCTCCGGGATGGTCTCCTGGTAAAGGTTAAGGATGGGGAAATCCAGAAGCGCATGTCGGATGAAATGTTTGACATGGTGATCGATGTCAATCTTCGAGGAGTGTTTATCTGTACTAGAGCTGTTGCTCCACATATGATCAAAAAGAAAGGTGGTGTGATTTTGAATGCGACCTCTGTCGTAGGGTTGTATGGGAACTTCGGTCAGACAAATTATGTGGCAACCAAATCTGGAGTGATTGGTATGACCAAAGTTTGGGCGCGGGAACTTGGTCGCTACGGAGTCAGGGTTAATGCTATTGCTCCCGGATTTATCGCTACAGAGATGGTCATGGCCATGCCTGAGAAAATTTTAGATGGAATGAGACAGCACACACCCCTGGGCCGGCTTGGTGAGCCACAAGATATCGCTAATGCTTATGCTTTCCTGGCTTCTGACCAGGCCAGCTTCATCAGCGGCACAGTTCTGAGTGTAGATGGTGGCATTGTGGTTGGGACCTGAAATATCATGAAAGCTGATTACCTCCGAAAACAAATATTAATACCCATCATTATCCCCATGCTGGCCAAAGAAGAGGAAATCGTAATTCCTGCCAGGAAGTGGATTCAAAGGTGACTCAAAACAGCATTGCCCGACTGAAGAGTTGTCTGTAAAGAAACGCTTGAAGCCCTGATCGGGGCAGCTGTCTACCGTCTGCTGGATTTTGGACTGCGGCGCTACCTGGGAGAGGTGGCAAGTTTTGTTAATGGAACGATCTATATATTGATTGTGTTATTTCTCCCCTATGGAATTGTGGGTACCTGGAGGTTAAGGTCATTAGATATCCGCCAGGGCTGGAAACGGCTGCTGGGATATGTTCAGAAGAGCAAATAGGTAAGCGATAATTTATGTCCACTTTTAAATATATTGGACGAAGTTCAGATCTGAACTTCGTCCTTTTTTCTTATTTAGATGAAAGCCTATAACGGGGGAAGATATACCTCTGATTACAGATTACTTGTCTGAAATACGCATCTACAGATCCGGTCATTCCATATTACTGAGAACCTCGAACCCGGTTCCATCGGTCGCAGACGAAACGTATATTTTGGGATCCAATCCGGTTTTTGCGCGATATTCCTGCATGACCCTATCTTTGAATATCTCAACCTGGTCTTCCGCCACCAGGGCAACTGCGCAGCCGCCAAAACCGCCCCCGGTCATGCGGGCGCCGTAGCAGCCGGGCTGACCCTGGGCGATGGCCACCATTTGGTCCATTTCATCCCGGGAGATCTCAAAATCATCCCGCATGCTGGTATGGCTTTCGTTCATCAATAAACCCAGGGCTGCGGCGTCTCCCTGATCAAGGGCTTTTACTGCATCCAAAACGCGCTGGTTTTCCGAGATTACATGCTGCGCCCTTCTATAAATGACCAGATCTAGAATACCTGCCCTTTCTTCAAGCTGACCCTGGGTAATGTCTCTCAGGGTTTTTACACCAAAATGGCAGGCCGCTGCTTCACATTGCTCCCGGCGCTCGTTGTAAGCCGAATCCAATAAACCCCGCCGCGTGGCGGTGTCAAGGATTACGAATCGGGTCTTTTCTGGCAGGGGAACCTGTTTTGTTTTCAGACTGCGGCAGTCGATCATCAGAGCATAATTCTTTTTACCGCTGGCAGAAATGATCTGGTCCATAATGCCTGAATTGACCCCAACCCAACTATTCTCCACTTTCTGACAGGTCAGAGCCATTTGAACTGGATTCCAGGCCAAATCTGAAACCAGGGCGAAGGCGCGGGCTAGAGCTAGCTCCAATGCGGCTGAGGAGGATAAACCGGCCCCGATGGGAACATCCCCGGATAAAACACCTTCCCAACCTTTTAACTCGAATCCTTCCTCCTGAAGGGACCAGGCGACTCCCTTGACATATTCCCGCCAGCTACCCTTCCCTTTAGAAAATCCAGTCAGCCCGAAATCCAGTTTTTCGTTTTTATCCAGGGCAGTGAGGATCACCCGATCATCCGGCCTGGGACGCAGGGCGATCCAGGTTGCAAAGTTGATTGCCATAGGCAGAACAAAACCGTCATTATAGTCGGTGTGCTCGCCGATAATATTGACCCTGCCAGGAGAGCGGGTGAGATAAACTGGATCAGCTCCGTATTTCTCCCTGAAGGCTTGGATTACCTTATCTTTAAGGATCATTTCTTTGGCCACTCTCCGACCATGCCCCACATCCCGTATCCGATTTCACTGACCTGCCAGTCTGTGTGTCCAAATCTGCGGTAATTCATCGAATATTTCCTGTGATTGTTCTTAATCGCTGCCCAACCTGTGCCATTAATAAGTGGGCGCCTGCTGGCAGCGGGAAATCTCCTGAATTATTTTTTCTAATCTTTTTCATTTTTCCTCCATACCAATAAAGACACCAATAAATAATAACCGTTTTATACCACAGTGGTTATGCCTGGAAGACAACCCCCCTAAGATAATTGGAGCGAAAAAAGTCTCGATTGCAGAGATTTTGGTAAATTCCCGATGTAAGTTTTCTAGCGTATGGAATGTCAAAGTAATATGAACATGAGTTTTTTATGCAATCTTAGATAAAGAGAGGAAATAAATGAATATTTTAGCTGCAGTGGTATCGGGAATGGTTGGAACAATGGCAATCAGCATGGTGATGGCCCTCGGACCTAAAATGGGTCTGCCAAAGATGGATATCGTAGGCATGCTCAGTACCATGTTCGGTAAACCCAACCGGACCCTGGGTTGGATTATGCATCTGATGATGGGTGTTATATTTGCCTTGATCTATGCATTCCTTTGGTCACTAGGGATTGGCAGTGCCAGCTGGTTAGTCGGTTTGTTATTTGGTATTGGCCACTGGTTAGTGGTTGGAGTGATGTTTGCCTTGATTCCGATGATGCATGCTGGCATTAAAAGTGGAGAGGTAGATAAACCGGGTCTGTGGATGACCAACCAGGGCGGCATGATGGCTTTTATGGGTGGAGTGATGGGCCACATGGTATTTGGTATTGTAGTTGCTTTGGTCTATGGACTTTTCTAAGGAACTAAACTTTATAGATAATAAAAACCGCTCTTATGGGATGCACTCCATAAAAGCGGTTTTTATTTCTTCTGTGAATTAGTTTATTCGTCCTTATCGACGTATGTTCCGAACTGTTCTATCGATCCGTTTTCCAGGCGCAGTTCATAGATCTCTGTAGCTCGATAAAGCTTTTGCTGGAGCTGGAAGAATCCATGCCAGTGAGCCCAATCGGGCGCACCCATCATAGCGCCCTGGCGTGCCCTGCGGCCTTCATGATGCCAGATGTAGTAATGCAGGATCTGGAATTCATCGTTCCAGGGGTTCTCTTTCAGCAGCCCGGCTTCTGCCAGCTCAACCCGCATGGCTTCGATCGGGGTCCAATAAGCTTCGTTATAGAGTTTGACAGCCTTGTCACCGCTGTCAAAATAACCGGCAGTGTGGGAGCTGCTGTGGCAGGCGGAGCAAACCTCCATCATCTCTACCCGTCCGGCTTCGCCGTCGCCCAATAAGGGAGACATAACATCGTCACTGTCCCTGACTTTACTTTCGGGTGTCCACAGGTTCCAGTACAGACGCTGGTTGACATTATGGGTTGGCGCCAGATCGCCAATGCCGCTCATATGGCAGGTTGCGCAGGTTGGGGCGCGGTAGTCACCGGGTTCCCATTCCCCATAGGCGCTGTCCCAGACCCAGTCCCCACCTTCGGTGTCGTAGATCTGGCCATGTTTGGTGTTCTCATAGATCTCAATATCCGGGTGATCGGGGCCCAGGTGGCAGCTGGCACAGGCTTGTGGTTTGCGGGCCTCGGCCTTTTCAAAGGCATGCCGGGTGTGGCATACAGCACAGTTTCCGATCTCGCCATTGGGATAGACATTGCCGATGCCTTGAACGGGATATGTCTCAGCGGTGGGGTGGCCGGTCTCATCCACAATAATATCTGTGCCATGGCAGAGCATGCAGCCGGTCTCATCAGATGCAGTATTGAACTCTGGGTGGTTTTGGCCTTCGTGAACTTCGACCAGAGCTGTCAGGCCGGCTTTTGGGATGAGCTGGATATGGGCCCGGTAATGGCCGCTGGCGTTGAACTCGGCCACCTGGTCTTCGTGGCATTCAGCACAGACCGAAGGCGGGATCAACATTGAGACTGCAACCTCCAGGTCCTCATGACCTTCCACACCCGAGAGGGCCATAGGAGAATCGGGGTCTACCTGATGGCAGTCAATGCAGGAGATACCTTCCTCGGCATGGCGGCTGCTGTCCCAGTCTGCCACAATACCGTGGGTCTCTGTGGCGTGGCATTCGATGCAATCTCGGGCCGCATCCGTGAGTTCATATTCGCTAACTTCAGATGCAGCTGGCTGGTCTGCGCAGGATACCAGGACAACGCTGATCAATAAAATCGCTAACAGGATTACCAGGGGTTTTATAGATCTCATATTTCACCTATCCCTATACTAATGACGGACATCTTCATCAAAGCGGTATTTATATTTGGTTTCGAGCAAATACATGTTGAGGTTGGCATGGCCAATCTCGGTGTGGCAGGTGGCGCACTGCGAGTCAGTTGTGTTGTTGAAATACATAGTATGGAAGCCGTTATCTGCTGTGGCTTTTTCGAGATTCTGGTGGCAGGTAAGGCAGCCCGAGTCGTAGACAAATTCCTCGCGGCGCTCCCGCGTAGCCTGCCAGTCCAGGGTGCCCTCTTTCCGGGTCAGGGTGACCCAGGCGTCATGGGTCCCTGATTGGGCCTTGCCCAGGAAATGGACAAAGACGTTCTCATGAGAAACGTGGCAGTCGGTGCAGGCTGACATGATACCGCGGTCATTATTGCCGCCGTGGGTTGAGTCCAGGTAGGACTTGACCATCGGTTCCATGGCGTGGCAGGTGCCGCAGAATTCCGCCCGGGATGTGACCTCGATTCCGGTTTCGATCACCACCCAGGCAAAGACACCCAGAATGAATATGGAAGCAAGACCGGCAAGCCAGTAAAGTGTTTTTTTCCTTTTTTTCATATTATTCTCTTTGAATACGGAAAATTGGATGTAGGCCCTCGAGGATCTTGTAACAAATAGAAATTTTACTTATTACATACTTATTCTAAACCATATCTGTAAAGAGTGTTGCATGTTTTGAATATTCCCCTCGTTTGTTGAAAGCATAATGACTTTCTAGTTTCGATCTACTACTACTTAAAACACTAAACCGCCCCGAAGGGCGGCTTTGCGTTTGTGACCCGCATAGGAATCGAACCTACAACCTATTGATTAAGAGTCAATTGCTCTGCCAATTGAGCTAGCGGGCCATGAGTGAAGATTGTATCTTTTTAGAGGGGAAATGTCAAGAATTTTAGATTCTTATGTCATTTGAAATTGAAAAGTGGACTCTTTGCAATTGAAAGCTGGACTTGTTTTCAGTTGAAAGCTGGACTCCTATAATAGGTTCCCTCACTACACTAAGGAGGGAGCTATGGCACAGCTGCACAAACGGTTTTCCGATGAGCAGGTTATCTTTCTACTTCAGGCTTACGAGCAGGGCCTCATGACACGAGAAGAAATTCAGGATACGCTGGATATCAGTAGATCTCGTTTCTTTGTCCTCTGGAAAGAGTACCGGGAAGATCCCGGATCTTTCTCAATCTCGTATCAGCGAACTACTCCCAAGAAAATTTCTCCAGAATCAGAAGAAGCTATTGAGTATGAGTTGATGCGAGAGAAGGACCTCATCAATGATCCTGAGATACCGATTTCTGGATACAACTACTCAGCTATTCGTGACCGTCTGCGGAAACAAGGGATCAAAGTCTCTGTAAACACGATCATTGATCGAGCCAAGAAGCTGGGCTGTCATAAACCCCGAAAGAAAAAGAAGGCTCACGATCGGAAGGTCATTACCGAGTCCATTGGCGCCTTGGTTCAACATGATGGCTCCACCCATCGCTGGTCTCCCTTTGCTGAAAAGAAATGGACTCTGATCACCTCCATCGACGATTACAGCCGTTTGATCCTGTTCGCTGGTTTCTTCTCCGGAGAGACTACCTGGGCGCATATTCAGGCTGCCAAGGCCGTCTTTGTGTCCTTTGGCTTACCCCTGCGCTACTACGTTGACTCTTTGCGCGTTTTCCGGTTTGTGCAAGGCCGAGACAGTTACTGGCGCAAACATGTGCTGGAGACCGATGACGTTGATACCCAGTGGGGCAAGATGATGCGCCTGCTGGGCGTGGAAGTCATCTTTGCCCTCTCACCGCAGGCCAAGGGCAAGATTGAGCGGCCTTATCGCTGGATGCAGGACCGCATCATCCGAACCTGCGCACTGGAAAACCTGGGAGAGCTTTCTGAGGTAAGAGAAGTCTTGGAAGAAGAACTCGACCGCTATAATAATCATCAAGTCCATTCCACAACCGGAGAAATCCCTCGCATACGATTTGAGAGGGCGCTAGCTGAGGGAAACAGCCTCATCAGGCCTTTTTCTCTCCCTGAACCCTATACCTCCCCCGATGATGTCTTTTGTTTGCGTGAGAAGAGAAGAGTCAATTCCTACAGCCGCATCTCCCTTTTCGGACACGATATCCAAGTTCCAAATACCCCCTTGCACAAATACGTCGATATCCATTTGGTCCCAGATCCGGAAAAGAACTCCATGAATATTCGTATTTGGTGGAATAGCGCTATGGTTCATTCACTCACCCTTCCTCTGAAAGGTTTTAGAATCCACTTATGAAGCGAAAAGAGTCCAGTTTTCAGCTGCTCCTAACAAGCACATCGGTGATCAATCCGTTTCTAATAAGAAATCAAATTTTCCAAAACAGAGATCAGTTTCTGGATCCAGTCCTCTTCCCTTTCATTAAAAG
>JAGHAU010000249.1 GCA_021161345.1 Anaerolineales bacterium
GGAGTAAGTATAACCGACCCCGGAAGACCATTCCGCAACCAATCTGGGCTGAGTTTGTTTTTATCCCAGGCTCGCCAGGATCAACCTTCCCATCCAGAATCCCCAAACTAGATAGCAAATTCCCAACAACAGGGATTCCCAATAGAACAGTGATCCTTCTGCCCTCCCCTAACAAAACCACCCGCAACCAGCAGGTAACCGGCTCCGGCAGCAATACCGATCCAGATCGAAGCCGTTGGCAGCGCCCTGGCACCAATCAGGGATCCATTAACCATGATCAGCCAGAATCCGATCTCACCCCCGGCCGGGAAATATCTTTGGGACTGCTCAAAGTCTATCTGGTTTAACAGCAACTGGATCTGACCATAGGCACTGACCAGGATTCCGCCCAGTCCAAACAGGCTGCTGATAATCCGGGTCGAATAACTTGGTGGGGTGATCAATTGGTTAAAGAAGAAGATCAAGGGAATCATCAAAAGGGTCTAAAAAATACTGAACAGGTCATTAAGTTTCTCGATCCATTTGGCGCCAATGAAGAATAAGATGCCAATAATGATTGTCAGAATGGTGGCTGCGGCGCTGAGTAGCGCTGCCTAACCATATAAAGTAAGTTCAATGCTTGAATTCATGGCTGTTTCCGGATATCTCATATACCAATTATTCTCCCCAGTATTGGGGATCATCAAAGGTATCAGCGGGAATGACCAAACCCTGATAAGCTGCAATGAGGGTTGGGGTCAGAGCCATGGCCATCCAGGCGTCGGTATATTCCTCCGGGATTGGATAAGGTGGCTCAAATCCTTGTTTCTGGGCCGGAGTAAACCCAAACTTTGGGTAATAAGATTCATGGCCCAGCACAAAGACCCAATCAACTCCCCTGGATCTCAAAATATCTAAACCGGTTTCTATCAATCTCCCGCCAACTCCTTCTTTCTGGTGAGCGGGGATAACCGCCAGGGGACCCTGGATCGCTCCTTTTACGGAGATTGGCGGATCGAATATAGCCTGGGTAAAGATGATATGACCCACTGGCTGGTCCCCCAGGATAGCCAGAAGAGATAATCTGGGTTCGGCGGTGGGATCATTGAGGAGATCTCTGACTAAAATGGCGTTTTCCTCAGAACCAAATGCCTCTCTTTCTACTTCCATCACTGCTTGTAGATCAGAGGGAGTGGATTCACGAATGATAAGGTCGGCCACCATGGTATTTCACCTTTCCTATTTTGCTGGTACCAATTCCAGGAACAGGATTGAATAGGCCGGGATCTCAAATTCCGGGGATAAACTGAACCCCCGTTTTCATCAATGACCAGGGCAAGCTCAAGGAGAAAACGAAATATCAGATTAATTGGATTTGATCCCTTGTGCATAATTCAATCATACCTATATAAACAAAAATCTTCTTATCGAAGATTTTTCGATCGAACTTACAGAACCGCCCATCCCGGCAGGTAGTTATTAGGATTTCAGTTGTCTGTTTACAAATTGGAACTCACGCTCGATACGTTTTTTACTCAATCCCATCTTCCTTAAGGAATAGCGGTGTTCGCTCTTAAAGGATTTGGCTTTTTCCGCTTCGGCCCGCAATATCTCAGCGAATTTCGGGCTGATCTCAAAGTTGAATCTGCTGTATATATCCCTGATCGTACCTTCCGGATCAGCAACGAGGTCTTTATACAAAACGCGCACGTACTGGTTGGAAGGCAGGGTTTTTAAATACTGGTGCGGGTACAAATACCAATGTTTGGAATGCTCGATGACTGTTTCCTGCAGGTTGTATTCATTTTCTGGATTTCCATAGGTATGGCAGTGTTTGGAAAATAAACTGATCGATGAGGGTATCACCTGGAGTGGATTGCGCACAATATTAATGAACTTTGCATCGGGGAACTGGCGGTGGAGAGTTTTCACCTTGGGGGAATGGCTGGGGTTTTTGGATATATAACGTTTTCCGTCATGGGCGTAGATATGTTTCTTTATGATCTCAGAATAATATTGCATGTCCCGTTCTTTGACTTCTTCAGGGATCTGATCATCATAATAGATATATTCTTTGATCAGTTTTGGGAAAGGGAAAAAAGCCAGCAAGTGGAAAGATGACCAGATCTGGAAGAATACCTGGCCGTCTTCTTCGGCTTCGTTCAGGCCTATTTTATGCATATAGGCTTCTTTTTCCACGATGCGGTTGAACAATCCGATCACCCATCTGGCAGGATTCCCCACAGCGCGATTGATCTTCATCAACCAATGATAGAATTTTCTTCCGATCACTGATGGCGCAAGGTAAAGCTCCCAACTCGTAAAGCTGGTTGAATGAAGATCTTTGGTTAATAAGCGGTGCAGGAAAGTCGTGCCTGAGCGAAAATTACCAACAATGAAGACTGGCTCTTTTATATCTTGGTCCTGGTGATCCGGATAAAAAAGGTTGTCAAACAAATACGCGATCCGCATACTGAGCATCCATGCCGGCCAGAACAGGAAGATAAATAAATTAATGAAAAATCTCTTTGGGGATAACTTAGCAGGCGTGCCTTCCGATTCGAAAAAGGCAAACTTAATCGTTTTCAGGTAAAGCCTAAAATTAAATCTCATAATCTGTTTGAAGCGGATCCTTGTTCGAAAATAGTATAGCACAACCTGTTATTTTTCGTTGGCCGGGGAGTTTTTGAAGATTTCCGCTCACTTGTCATTCTATAACCTTCCTGTATAATGAGAGAAATATCACTGAATATGATGTGCGCGGAGACCAGTACCCGGTCCCTCCATACAGAGAGTCCCCACCTGGTGAAAGGGGATTGGTTGAAACCGGCAAAATCCTCTCCGCATCCAAAACCGCCAGGTAGAGGACATCGCTCTCGCAAGGGCATTCTGCCGTAAGGGAGCCGGAGCGGCCGTTATTCCGCAGCCAATGAGACCGCATTGTGCGGTGAAAGCAGGTGGCACCACGACCACCCCTCGTCCTGCTGGCGAAGGGGTGTTTTAATTAAAGGAACTCAGGAGTGCAGTTATGTTAGATATCCAATTATTCCGAGAGAATCCCGACCTTGTGCGCCAGTCATTGGTCAGACGGCATCAAGATGCTTCAGCAGTTGACGAAGTAATTAAACTGGATGAAAAAAGGCGAGCCCTGCTTCAGCAGGCGGAAAGTTTGCGGGCTGAAAAAAATCAGGCTTCTAAAGCCATAGGCAAGACCAAGGAACCGGACCAGCGCCAGGAACAGATCGCCGCCATGCAGGCCCTGGGTGATCAGCAAGACAGCCTTGAAACTGAATTAAAGGAATTAGAACCAGTCCTCAAAGCCTTGTTGGGAACATTCCCAAACCTGGTGGACGACCGTGTTCCTGAAGGGTTGGATGACAGCGAAAACCAGGTCATCAAAACAGTGGGCGAAAAACCACTCTTTGACTTTGAACCAAAAGCCCATTGGGACCTTGGCCCCGAGCTGGGCATCCTCGATTTCGAGCGCGGCACGAAGTTGTCCGGGACCAGATTCTATATTTTGAATGGCCTGGGGGCCAGACTGCAGCGGGCCTTGATCAGCTTTATGCTGGATACTCATACAAAAAATGGCTACCAGGAGCGCTACACTCCCTTTATGGTTAAAGAAGATATCGTTTACGCTTCCGGCCAACTGCCTAAGTTTGCGGACAATCTCTATCATGACCATGAGGAGGATTTCTGGTGGGTGCCTACTGCCGAGGTATCACTGACCGGGCTTCACAAAGATGAGATCCTCGAAGAAAACGATCTACCCATTTCATATACAGCCTACACCCCCTGCTTCCGACGGGAGAAAGTCAGTGCTGGCAGGGAAGTACGCGGCATCAAGCGCGGGCACCAATTCGATAAAGTAGAAATGTATATTTACTGTCACCCTGATGATTCCGAAAATCAATACCAGCGCATGTTAGCGGATGCGGAAGGTATCTGTTCGAAACTTAATTTGCCATATCGCGTAAATAATCTCTGTACAGGAGATCTTGGATTTGCAGCTTCATATACCGCTGACCTTGATGTCTGGGCTGCTGGTTGCGGAGAATGGTTGGAAGTCTCATCGATTTCCAATACTCGTGATTTCCAGGCCCGACGGGCTGCCATCCGCTACCGGCCTAAAGAAGGGAAGGGCACCAGATTTGTCCATACCTTGAACGGGTCAGGTTTGGCCTTGCCGCGGGTTATGATCGCCGTGCTGGAAAACAACCAGCAAAAAGATGGGTCCGTCATCATCCCCGAAGTACTCCGTCCCTGGATGGGCGGGGTTGAAGTGATAGAGCCTGATACTAATTAACAAAACGCTCCCTCGCTCGTCCCCGGGCGAGGTTTATGAACAAAGTAGATTATTTACACACAGAGACCTTGAGGTTTCTTATGCCAAACTGGTTGAATCTCTCTCTTAATATCTTCATTTACCTGATCATGGCTGTAGGCCTATTCGGAATGGTGATTCCCATCTATCCTGGCGTGGTGATCATCTGGGCGGCTGTCATGATCCACGCTCTGGCAACTGGATTTGCCATGCTTGAGATCTGGGTCCTGGTCATCTTAACCCTGTTGATGATCGGAGGCACGTTAGTGGATAACGTGCTGATGGGCGGCAAAGCCCGCCAGGCCGGCGCCAGCTGGCTCTCGATCGGCGGAGCATTATTAGGAGGCTTGATCGGCACTTTTGCTTTTCCTCCCATCGGAGGTATTATCGCCGCGCCAACCCTGCTGTTTTTATTGGAATACGCCCGCATCAGAGACAGCCAGGAAGCCTGGGATACCACCAAGGGCTTGTTAACGGGTTGGGGGCTATCTTTTGTGGCCCGCTTTTTGATTGGCCTTGCTATGATCATCATCTGGATTATTTGGGGTGTGCGCTGAGAACATATCCAGGAATAAAATGAGTTCCAAGTTATAGAATCCGCTCGCTCTCCCGTCCCCGGGAGAGCTTTTTCGTTAATAGCTATTAATTGACACCACCTTCCCCTTCATATACACTTAAAGGACTAATAGGAGAAATCCATGTCCCAAGATACTGGCGGGTATCAGTCCAATCCCTTTGTAGCCCAAATTTATGACCAGGTTATTCCCTACCGGGACCGTCCTGATGTGAAACTCTTTGTCGATGCGGCAATTGAATCTGGCGGCCCGGTCCTGGAAGTCGGCTGCGGAACCGGTCGGGTTCTCATCCCTACGGCTCAAGCGGGGATTCCCATTACCGGACTGGATCTATCAGACCATATGCTGGATGTCTGCCGAGCTGCCCTGAAGGAAGAAGTCAGGGAAGTCCAGGAGCGGGTGGATCTGGTGCGGGGAGATATGCGCGATTTTGATCTCGGCAAGAAATTCGCCCTGGTCACTACGCCATTCCGATCCTTTCAGCATATGATCTCAACCGAGGATCAAACCAACTGTCTGGAAAACATCCACAGCCACCTTGTACCAGGCTGCACTTTTATCCTCGATATCTTCAACCCATCCCTGGCAGGTATCACAGCTGACAATTTAGGCCAGGAAGTGGGCGCAGAACCTGAATTCTCCACCCCGGAAGGAATTAAAGTGCGCCGCTTTAATAAAACCAATCAACGGGATCACCTCAAGCAAGTTCTGGATGTAGAGCTGATCTATTACCTGACCCATCCTGATGGACGTGAGGAGCGGATTGTCCACGCTTTCCCGATGCGCTATCTGTTCCGCTATGAAGCTGAACACCTGCTTGCCCGCTGCGGTTTTGAAGTGCTGGATGTCTTTGCGGATTATGATAAAAACCCACTGGGATCAATTTACCCCGGAGAGTTGATCTTTTTCACCAGATCCCTAAACAAAGATTGAAAATTGGAGGTCTTTTATTTCCCGCAAGATGATCCTTCAAAACATTCTCTTAACGCTAACTGCCGGTGGCCAGATGCTGGCTGCCTGGCTGTTATACAATCCAGACAACAATGCCCTGGTGATCAACAGTGGTTGGGGAATTATTTTCTTATCAGCTATCTTCGGATGGCTGCCGATCTTCACGTTTCGATCTCATGGAAAGATTGAAGGGAAAAGTTATATCGATACAACAGTATTAGTGGACAGCGGAGTATACGGGGTTGTCCAGCATCCTCAATACCTGGCAGGCATCCTGATGAATATTGGAGTCTGCTTGATCACCACCCATTGGCTAGTTATCCTACTGGGGATCATCTCCTGGGCTATTTACTTTCAAAACACCTTTTCCGAAGAGGAAAAAACCTCGAAAAATTCGGGGATGCCTATCGCGACTATCAACGGCGAGTCCCTCGATTAAATTTTTTCTTAGGTCTAATTCGGGCAATATCATCCAAGGAGGAAAGGGATGGATAATTGGCAGGAGACCCTGAATGGCTATGCTCGGGGGCCAGAGTTGTTGTTCAGTGCCCTCGAGGATATTCCCGATGATCGCCTGGGGCTGGCGCTTGACGAGGAGAACTGGTCCATTCGCGCCATCATCCACCATATAGTGGAAGGGGATGATTTGTTCGTTCCCTTTATCAAGCAGGCTCTCGGGGGGTTAGGTGGAGTATACCGAATGAATTGGTATTTTCAGCTCAGCCAGA
>JAGHAU010000247.1 GCA_021161345.1 Anaerolineales bacterium
AACATAACATCTGGGATCCAGCTTCTGGATAAGATCCTTCCTGCGGATTTTAAGCAGCGAGATGTGTTAAAAGGAATCAATGACGATTGTGATAGATTGACCCATATCGTTGATACCGTACTAACTTTTTCAAAATCTCAAAGTTATCACCGAACCCCACTGGACTTACCGGTCTTGATTGAAAGAATCTTGAACCGCTGGGTTCCCCGTATGAAGAGGACCTCGGTTTCACATGTCTTAAAAGTTGAAGATAATCTGCCGTTGGTACCCGGCGACGATCGCGCCTTAGGCCAAGTTTTCAATAACCTGATCAGCAATGCTGTGCGAGCCATGGAAGATTCTGGCGGCGGAGTTCTTTCTGTCCGACTTAAACCCATTCAGAAAACCACAGGCACACCTGGAGTTCAGGTTGATGTGCTGGATACAGGCCCGGGAATCCCACCCGAAGATCAGGGCCGCATCTTTGAGCCCTTTTTCACCACCAAACAAGATGGCACAGGACTTGGGTTATCAATTACAAAACAGATCATTACCATGCATGAAGGTACAATTACACTAGAACCCCTCCCTGAAGGCACCTCGTTTCAGATCATCCTTCCCGGAGTTACGCAGGAGGAACCCAGGTAATGACAGCAACCATCTTGCTCGTTGACGATGAAAAGAATGCCAGGAATAATATCGGGGCATACCTGGAGTCGGAGGGCTATGAAGTTCTATTGGCCGCCGATCTAAAAACAGCCCGCAAACATCTTTCAGCCCAGGAAGCAGATATCGTGCTGCTGGACGTGCAGCTGCCAGATGGTTACGGTCCTGATCTCCTGGCTGAGACAGCCCTACTCGCCTTCCGCCCTCCTATTATCATGATTACAGCTCACGGCAAGATCGAAATGGCCGTGGAAGCCATGAGGAACGGGGCCCATGATTTCATTCAGAAGCCAATAAAATTCGATCGCCTGGAACAGAGCATTAAACGGGCCCAGGATATCGTGGAAATGAGGGAAGAGCTGGCTCATTTCCGGCGCTCCCAGCGCGAAGTTTTGGATTCTATTGTGATCAATTCCGAGGTTATGAAAGAAGTGTTCATAGAAGCCCAAAGAGCTGCGAAACGCTCCACTTCCATTCTTATCTCAGGTGAGACTGGTACTGGTAAGGAAGTGGTGGCCCGGGCCATTCACCGCATGGGTCCACGCAGTGACAAACCCTTTATCGACATCAATTGTGCAGCTGTCCAGAATACTATGCTTGAATCTGAACTCTTCGGTTATGAAGCCGGCGCGTTTACTGGGGCACAGAAAAGGAAGCGCGGTTTGATAGAGGTTTCCGATGAAGGTATCCTCTTCCTGGACGAGATCTCGTCAATGTCGCCGGATATGCAAGCCAAGGTCCTCCGGGCTCTTGAAGAACGATCTTTCCGCCGGGTAGGCAGTACGACCTCTATTCAGGTGGATGTCCAGATCCTGGCTGCATCCAACAAGAACCTGAAGGATCTTATCGAAAAAGGCGAGTTCCGGGAAGATCTGTATTACCGTCTGAAAGTGATCAATATAGAGATTCCCCCCCTCAGGGAACACCCAGAAGATATCCCCGGTCTGGCAGGGCATTTCATTAAAACCAACAACCCCAAAATGGGCATCAATATCGAAAATATGACCCCGGCTGCCCTCGATCTGTTGAAAAATTATTCCTGGCCGGGTAATATCAGGGAGTTACGGAACGTCATAGAAAGAGCTATGATCTTTTGTGATGATGCCACAATTGATGTACAGCATTTGCCTGCTGATGTAAAAGAACAATAAATAAACTTATGAACAGATCAAAATTATTCATCGCCCTGCTGATTACAGGGTTTATATATCTATTTACTCCCGGCATGGTTTCAGCTGACGGTCCAGAGAATGGGTCCTTGCCTCTCTGTCCACCTGATATGTTTATCGACACAACCCAGGATTGCAATCCTTCAGGCCCGACAACCTATTTGCTTAATATGGCCGAAAAAGGGATCACTTTTCCCGAAACCCCCCTTCTCTATAACAAACCTGACCCATCACTATCGGATGTGGAATACAGGTACGCTTATGTCAGTTCGAATCGGGCGCCAATTTACCAATCCCTCAACGACGCCATAAACAAGAATAAAGAGAATATCGTCCGCTGGATCACACCTGGATTCAATTACGTTTCAATTTCCCAATCAGAATACAGCCGTGGAAAGTACTACCACTATACCGGGATAGGCTGGATGTCTTCTGATGACCTGCTGATCACAGATGTGCCTCTCTTCCAGGGAGTGGAGTTTATAGAAACACCAAATAATGATTTCGGGTGGGTCTTATCAATGTTCTCGCCAGGCGGTAAAGCAGAAACCAAATATACACCTGGTTACGATAACGACGATTACACTGGCCGCTACCTAGAACACCAGCAGTTGGTGCAAATCTATGATGTGGAAACTGTAGGAAATTTTGATTGGTACCTGATCGGACCAGACGAATGGGTCATTCAGACAGCGGTTGCTAAAATATCACCCCGCTCCAATCCTCCAGAAGGAATGGCCTGGAATCGTTGGATAGAAGTGAATCTATATGAACAGACCCTGGCAGTTTATGATGATCGCGAGCTCGTTTTTGCCACACTGGTCGCCTCTGGTTCAAACCCTTTTTTCACCTATCCAGGCATTTTTACTATCGAAGAAAAAGAGGACGTGACCCGCATGCGCTGGTTGACCGATCCTTCAATTGCCTACAATCTGGAAAGCGTCCCCTGGACGATGTACTTTGATGAAAGCAGAGCCTTCCACGGAGCATATTGGCGGGCAAGTTTAGGCTACCCCCAATCTCATGGCTGCGTGAACCTGTCGGTTGGCGATTCCCACTGGCTGTTTGACTGGGCAGACCTCGGTGATCGAGTTTATGTCTTTGATCCTTCCGGGAAAACCCCTCTCTCAGAATCGGATCGCTGATACTTTCCTATCTAAAAATTGGAGTTTTTCAACAAAAAAGCGAGGATAATCCTCGCTTTTTTTGATCATTAAGATGTAAAAATTACTATATGTTATAAATTGTTTAAGGAATATTTTCGATGATATTGCTGTATACATCACCCAGCTCAGTACCAAAAATAGATAAAATAAGTATTATGGCTAATGCGATGAACAATAAGATCAGGGAATATTCAACCAGTCCCTGACCGGCATCTTTATACATCTCAAACCTCCTCTTTATCGACACGAATGCCGTAACCCTTGAGGTAACTCCCTTCCGGAAATCTCAAGTTTATTGAGTGGTCCGCACTTTGTCCCATATGTAGTTGTATTCTAGCATTAACTCCAGCATCTAAAGCGGCTCCTGACAGAATTCTTAAGAAGAAATCCCTGCTGATCCCGCCGGAACAGGAAAAAGTCGCTAAAAGCCCTCCTGGCTTAAGCAATTTGAAAGCCAGTAAATTGATATCCTTATAGCCCCTGGCCGCCCTGTCTGCAAAAGAAGCCGTTGGGGCGAATTTAGGTGGATCTAAAATAATGACGTCGAAGCTTTTCGCCTGATCCCGGAATTTCCGCAGGACCTCAAAAACATCCCCCTTCTGGGTTTCCATACAGTCCCCAGGAAGTTGATTGGAAAGAATATGTTTTTCTGCCAGTTTCAAAGCACTTTCAGACTCATCTACCAGCGTTACAGACTCAGCGCCATTTTTCAGAGCCTGCATCGAAAACCCACCAGTATAACAAAAACAATCCAGAACATTCAACCCGGAACATAATTTCGCCACTTTATTCCGGTTAGACCGCTGGTCCAGATAATAGCCTGTTTTATGTCCTTTCCGGACATCGATCCAGTACTGCAAACCGCCTTGTTCGATCGGCAATAACTCCTCTGGCTCCAGGCCAAATAACAGCCCGGTGCGAGGTTCCAAACCTTCCAACTTTCTGACCTTTACATCCGATCTCTCATAGATGGATCTGGCCCCAGTTTCCTCGACAAGGATCTGGATCAGTTCATCTCTCCAGAGCTCAGGGCCCACACTGAGCAGCTGCATAACAAGGACATCCCCATACTGATCCACAACAAGGCCGGGAAGACCGTCGGATTCAGCATGTATCAAACGCTTCATCGGATAGTCATACTTGATCTTATCCCTATACTGGATAGCTTTTTTGATTTTTGATCTAAAAAAATCGGCCGCAATAGCCTGGTCCTGCCGCCAGCTCCAGACTCTGGCCCGGATCTGAGATTCAGGACTGAATGCTCCATGTGCCAGGAATTCACCACCGAAGCTGCGAATTTCTATGGTTTCGCCGGGAGCTGGATCGCCATCCACGCGCTCTACTGCGCCGGAGAAGATCCAGGGATGTTTATATTTGAGAGGTTTTTCGCGCCCTTTCTTGAGGGTTAATCTTTTTGCAGCTGTCAGATTATTCCCCCTCCTGTTTTTCAACAATTGCCTGGATCATCGCTAAAATTTCACTTTCCGAAAGGAGTGTTATACCAAGCTCTGATGCTTTATCATATTTGGATCCGGGATTTTCCCCAAAAACAAGGAAATCCGTTTTCGCGCTGACCGATCCAGTCACCCGTCCTCCCAACAATTGCAGACGCTCCTTGAGTTCATTGCGGGTATAGCTTGCAAGTGTTCCTGTCAGAACAAAACTTTTCCCATCCAGGGGCAATTGATCGGTTTGATCTGGCTCCAAGATTTCCATCGTCGGCCAGACACCAGAGTTTTTCAATGATATTAATATTTTTAGATTTCCTGCAATATCGAACCAATCAAGGATAGCTTGGGTAATATTGGGCCCAATGCCGGCAATATCATCCAGATCATCATATGTCGCATCCTGGAGGGCATCCAGGCTGCCAAATCGGGATGCCAAGGTGCGGGCTACAACTTCCCCAACACCTCTGATACCCAGAGCGGTGATCAATCTGGCCAGGGGCTGTGACTTGGACAACTCTATTGCATTCAGTAAATTATCAACTTTTTTCTCGCCGAAGCCATCCAGGGCCAGTAAGTCTTCCCTGTCCAGGAGATATAGATCGCTGACGTTGCGTATCAGTTCTTCCTGGGCTAACTGCTCTACGATCTTTATTCCCATCCCAACAATATCCATTGCCGGACGGGAAACAAAATGCTCAATATTTCGAATCAGTTGGGCCTCACAACTGGCATTTACACAGTACCAGGCAACTTCTCCCTCAAGGTGCTCAACAGGTTCGCGGCATACCGGACACTGATCTGGGGGAGAGAAAACCTGTTCATTTCCAGTCCTGAGGTCAGTTACCGGTCCCATAACATAGGGAATCACTTCTCCGGCTCGCTTCACCATCACCCGGTCACCCACTCGAATATCTTTCTCGGATATAAAGTCGAAGTTGTGCAGTGTGGCCTGCTTTACCGTCACACCTCCGATCTCCACCGCAGCAAGAACGGCATAAGGGGTCAACACTCCGGTTCTGCCGACATTTATACGGATTTCTTCCAATTTTGTTGTCACAACCTGGGCTGGGAATTTATAGGCAATAGCCCCTCTGGGTGCCTTGCCGACCACTCCCAGTGAATCAGCCAGCACCAGATCATTGATCTTG
>JAGHAU010000045.1 GCA_021161345.1 Anaerolineales bacterium
ATCCAGCACCGGTGCTTGATGATAAACCGCCGATTGAAATCCGGGAAAGGGCCAGAGAGAGATTAAGGAAAATCCTCCTGGAACACGAACCAGAACCCTTATCACCGGAGATCTTACTTGAATTTTCAAAACTTATTAATAATGCTGAAAAAGGATAAGGTCGACCAATTCAATTAATTGGAGTAAGTATTATGGTGGAAAATAAAAAATGTCTTGGAACAGTCAAATTGGTACAGCTGCAGCCGAATGGACTAATCATAGAAAAAGATGGGGACTATTTTTATGATGAATCCAGGCGTGTCGAGGTTGATCAGCTGCTTGTCAATTCAAAAGGAATCGAAGCCATTGCTCCCTCTGGAGAGCGTGTTTTGGATATCCATCACCTGGATCATCCAGATAAGGAATATGATGATGATGATCTGGTCTGCATCGGTTTCACTTCTCATTACGATAAGATGCAGGAGCGTTTTGGAAAGCATATGGTTTACGGCTCTGCCGGAGAGAATATCATCATTGAGAATCCCAAAGAGATCTGGCTGGCTGATCTTGGGAACCAGATAGCCGTTGAGAATCAGGAGACTGGGCAGCTGATGATCCTGGGGGAGGTTCAAGTGGCTGAGCCCTGTGATGAGTTCAGCCATTTTGTGACCCAGAGCCAAGATGAAAGATTGCCTGTCGGTAAGCTCAAAGAAACTCTCCAGTTCCTGAGGAAGGGCAGGCGGGGGTTCCTTTTTGTCCTTGCAAAAGGGCAGGAAGATGGAACAGTCCGGCCAGGTGATAAGGTTTATGTTGTAGATTCGGAATAAGTAATTGGAATGAACTCTTCCACAGGAGATCTTTTGTATACCAAAACCCCCGATATCCTGGCTATCCCCTCAATCCTGCGCGGCGAGGTGTTATCCAAGACAGAGCTTGAATTGCTGAAAGAAAAAACCCTTATCCTCCTGGCTGAGGTTGGGATGCATTTTCCTTCCAGGCAAGCGCTAGATATCTTTGCCGATCATGGAGCAGAGGTGGATCTAGAAAATGAGATCGTAAAGATCCCGCCCGAGCTGGTCATAAAAGCTATGTCTACGGCTCCACGATCCTTTGTGCTGGGAGGCCGGGAGGAGAGATTTGATTTGCACCTGGACGGAAGCCGCTCCTATCTATCCACTGACGGTACCGGGGTCCATGTGATCGATTTTGAGACCAGGGAAAAGAGAACTTCCTGCAAGGCAGATGTAGCTTTGATGGCCAGGGTATGTGATGCTTTACCGATGGTCAGTTTTTTCTGGCCAATGGTCAGCGCCAGTGATTACGGCCAGACGGCATCCCTCCACCAATGTCATGCCGGTTTGACCCATACGCTGAAACATGTCCGGGGTGGCACCACCATGCATCCCCGTTTGGCTCAATATGTTGTGGAAATGGCAGAAATTGTTGCTGGAAGCGCTGAGGCTGTCGTTAAGCGTCCGCCGATCGATGCCAATATCTGCACCATCTCACCCCTAAGCCATGATAAAGAAGGAATAGAAAGTGCCCTCATATATGCCGGGGCGGGAATCCCGATAAGTTTTATGGCCATGCCGACTATGGGTTCCACTGCGCCAGCATCACCCCTGGGAGCACTGGTGATGGGTGATGCGGAAGTGATCAGCGCCATGACCCTGACCCAGCTGGCTTATCCGGGTGCTCCAGTATTCCATGCTATTTTTACATCCCTGATGGATCCCAGGACCGGAGGTTATATCAGCGAAGTGCCGACAGCATCCTATTCAATGGCAAGGCAGCTGGCCGGGGCCTGGAATGTTCCCTGCCTGGGTGGAGCCCGTGTGAGCGGAGATGCACCAACCCTGGGTTGGCAGTCTGGGTATGAGGTAGGATTTGGTTCTGTGATGACAGCTTTGTCTGGAGGGGATATTTGCGGTTTGATGGGCCTGGTAGGTTCTGCGACCACCCTTTATCCTGAAGAAGTGATCCTGGATAATGATGCCTATCTTCATATTTATGAGCAGTTAAAAACCAATCAGTTTAAACAGCTTGATCCTGCTCTGGAACAGATCAAGGAAGTTGGTCAACGGGGCCACTTTTTAGCCCAGAAACATACCCGGAAACATATCAGGGATTTCAGACTCTCGCCCCTCCAGCGCCAGAGAGACAGCCAGGGAAAATCACGGGATGCCCGAGAGGTAGCTTTGGAGAAATTCAAAGAGATAGAAACAAATCATCATCCTCAACCGCTGCCCCCTGAGGTTCTGAAAGAACTGGACAAGGTCATCCAGGCCGCTGAAGGTGAGGCGGTAAACCTGTTTAGTGAATAGAACTTTTTGTTTGGGTGGTCTTCAACGAGGTTTGGATTTCGAGATAAAATGACTTCTCCTTTAAATGACCCAGGACTGGAACAGCTCCTCGATCGTCTGCATCAAATGAGTGATGCCCAGATTGTGGAAACCGATGCAGCTTTTGAGAGAAGAGAACAGCAGATCCCTATTGATATTGAGGGTTATTATGACGTAGAACTGAGATCCTTCCTGGCTGATAAATTCGCAGCCCTTGATAGGGATAAAGCGTTATTTTGTTATTTACTTTGCCGTTCCTTGAATGCAAAACGAGTCGTAGAAGCGGGCACATCATATGGAGTTTCCACCCTCTATCTAGCAGCAGCAGTTCGGGATAATCAGAATGCTAATGGCCTGGTTATCGGGACAGAGATCGAACCTGCCAAGGTAAAGATCGCCAGAGAGAATTTTCGGAAGGCAGGATTGAATGACTATATTGACCTTCGCGAGGGAGATCTGAGGCAAACTTTGCAGGATCTGTACGAACCAGTCGATTTTATGCTAATTGATATCTGGGAAGTTGCTCAGCCTGCTCTTGCAATGGTGTCTCCTTATTTACGCCCTGGCGCAATCGTGGCCTGTGATAATACGGCTGTAGACATTGCCGAGTATGGAGAGTATTTTGAGTACCTCAACGATCCCCGGAATCGTTTCAAGACGATGACTGTACCTTTTAAAGGTGGATTTGAAATATCGGTGAAAATCTAAAACAGGACAGCCGAACTGGAAATATCAAATCCTAGAAGGTTTAAGTTTCTGCAGATATTGGCTTGATGACAAGAAAGTGGATTTTTTTAGTTGAATAGCATAGGGGGAACAGCAATTATATTTTAAATTGAGCCGCCAATCCAGTTGGTTTGGTATGTGTTTATTGGTGCAGACCTGGTGCAATTGGGATGGAAAGGGTGGATTTTGTGCTCTTAATAGACAATTTTTGGTTCATTTCATTTAGAGGATGGACGGATTTTACCCCCATGGAAAAGATTTCCAGGCCTCTTGTCCAATATCAAATTAAGCGGATGCGTTATTCTCTTCCATGTTCATCAAGGCTTTGGAGAAAAAGCCACCGATCCCAAATCCAAGGGTAACGACACTGCCAACGATGTACCAGATTTGAATGGATATCAGATCGGAAACGGGACCGGCCACTATCAACCCAAGCGGGGACATCGCTGTGGCCAAACTGCTGAGTAATGTGAATACCCTGCCCTGCATGGCCGGATCAACAGCTGCCTGGACAATGGCATTTAGCGGTCCATTGGCCAGGGGGATCCCTATCCCGACGATAAAGATCCCCGCAATTGCCATTGGTAATAATGTGCCCGGCGTAAATCCCATCACGGCTAATCCGACAGCCAGGAGAATTAATCCTAACAGGGAAGTGTGGATCTTTTTCTTAAATCCGCCCCAGATCCCGAGCAAGACTCCCCCCACAATGGCACCAATACCAAAGGATGAATTCAGCCATCCTAATTGAAGAGCATCGCCGCCAAAATGGCTTCGAACCAGCAGCGGAAGCAGGGAAAACGCCGGCGTGATAATCATGTTGATACTTAAAGCCATAACGATCAAAAATAGCAGCCCCGGCCATTTTTTTACATATCGAAGTCCTTCCAGGAAATCTTGCCAGACAGACTTGATCATATTCTTTTCTTGTGAGACGGACTTTTTCTCAGGTTGAGGGATTGAAATGAAGAACAACGGCACGATGGCAAACAGAGCTGAGAACACATCAATCAGCAGGACACCCTTAACGTCGAGCAGATCCAACAGCAGAGCCCCCAGAGGAGCAGAGACAATATTAAGCCCAGCGTACAGGGTTTGGTTTACACCCTGAATCCGGGTCAAATGTTCGTCAGGGACCATCAGAGATGTGCTAGCTGCCATGGCTGGCCCATGGAAACCACCACCGAGGGCACGAAGGAATAACATCAGGTAAATGATCCAGATATCGACCAGCTCGATGGAAAATAGATAGACCAGGATCAGGGTCACGATAGCGATGCTGCTGTCGGCGATGATCAGGATTTTCCGGCGGTTCCATCGGTCAACAAGGGTGCCCACAAAAGGACCCAGAACAACCGAGGGCAGGATTCCCACCAGCGTTGCAGTGGTGAGAACAGTGGCGCTTTCTGTAGTTTTGGTCAGCCACCAGATCAAAGCGAACTGCACCATCTGGCTTCCCAGCAGCGAGATTGCCTGGCCACTCCAGATTGTAAAGAACGGAGCAGCCCATTTTTTACGTGGAGTAGTTTCGGGAGAGGTTGTATCGGTCATAGGAATTTATTATATCGAATAGGAGGTTTTCTGCTGTAACAAATACATAGTCCTCTGGAGTAGTATTTGAGAAAGGTCGGTATAATCCAGATATGAGCCAAATTTCCTAGTTTGAGGAGATTATTATGCCTTCTGCTGATGATGGTCAAACTTCACACCAGGTAGATGAAAAAACGATAGGAATTATCGGAAAAACTCCCATCACCAGAGTGGGTTACACCTGGTTTCCCATCACCCAGCTTGCCCTATGGGCCATTTTCACCAGGTTTGCCTCCAGGAGAAAACTGGAAAATTCGCGCCTGCAGTGGTCCCGGGAAGGGTTTTTGAAAATGGCCGTTGTGTTGGGATCCGAATGGTGCCATAACCTGGCTCATTTGATCACCTCAAACTGGATCGGTAAACCCATGGATCAGATGCGGATCCAGGCTGGTATGCCCCGCTGCATTTATCATGAGATCAATGACCAGGATGTCACTCCACGCCAGCATATTGCCCGCTCTCTGGGCGGCCCAATAGTTAGTCTCCTGCTTTTATCTGTTACGGGATTGATGAGGACAATGACAAAATCGGACTCAATTGCAGGAGAAATTACTAAAACTGCCTTTCAAACAAACCTGCTGCTCAGTCTGGTCTCACTGCTGCCGATACCCGGTATTGACGGGGGGCCAATTTTAAAATGGAGCCTGGTGGACAGGGGAAAAACAATAGAAGAAGCGGATCAAATAGTGCAGAAAGTAAATGGACCGCTGGCAGTTTTCCTGGGACTGTTCAGCAGCTGGGCTTTCTTGTCCAAGAAGATCCTGCTGGGTTTTTTCAGCCTGATGTTGGGAGTGACATCACTGAGCATCTTTACTGGCTGGTTGAAAGAAGAAGATCTCAAGATTTGAGGTAAACTATCCCGGAGTTCTAGTTCCTCTTTAGGGTGGGAGGTTTTATGCGTTTGTCCATTATTACAGGTGCAGTGCTTGCGGCATTAACAGGCATTGCCATAGCGGTTCAATCCACAATTACCAGCCGGGTAGGGGCTCAGATAGGTGATATCCGGACCGGCATCCTTACCAATACAATGGGCGGGGTGATTGCTGGGGGAATGATGCTGGTTTGGCTGCTGCGAGAGGGTCCGGAGGCCTGGAAAATACCCCCGGTGTTGATTGGGGCCACTGCAGCGTCTGGATTATTGGGAATAATGATCATTACCGGGATCTCGTTTTCTCTCCAGCGGGCTGGCGTTGCAGCCGGGTTGGCCGGAGTGATTTTTGGACAGCTGCTCTTATCCGCTGTGATCGATTCTTTTGGTATTGGCGGAGCGAATCCTATCCCGCTCACGCTGACCAGGATTTTGGGACTCCTGGTGACTGGTTTTGGCGTATACCTGCTGCTGCCCAAAACTTAAGGAGTACGAATGATCCAATTGAGGACCCTAGGCAATTCTGAACTTGAGGTTTCACCTATAGGGCTGGGTGTGATCCAGTTTGCGGGTGGCTCCAGAGCTCTCCAGGCTGTACTCCCTGCAATCCCGGAAAAAGACCGAGTCGAGATCGTTATAACTGCCCTGGAAGGAGGTATTAACTGGTTTGACACATCGGAACTAATAGGCGCTGGGAGATCTGAAGAATACCTGGTGGAAGCGCTTGACGGATTGGGTGAATTCAACCAGCAGGCGATCATTGCCACCAAATGGTCTCCCTATTTGCGATTTGCAGGCAATATAAAAAAGGCTTTTCATGAGCGATTGGATAAACTCGATCCCTATCCTATCTGCCTGTACCAGGTCCCCAATCCGAATCCATTTTCTTCTCTGAAAGCGGAGATGAACGCCATGGCTGACCTGATGGAGGACGGGAAGATCCGCGCCATCGGAGTCAGTAATTTCACCCCGGATCAGATGCGCCAGGCCCATGCCGCACTGAAAAAAAGAGATCTGGGATTGGCATCCAATCAGGTCCAATACAATTTAATGAACAGGAAAATCGAATTTAATGGAGTGCTGGAAACTGCCCGGGAGCTGGGAATATCGCTGATCGCCTGGGCGCCCCTGGCATCGGGAATATTGACCGGAAAATTTCACAAAAATCCGGAAATTCTGGCCCGAATACCATCAGTTCGGAGGAAAAGATTGGAAAAGAAGCTTGAAACCAGCCGTCCAGTTATCGCGGTCCTGGACGAGATAGCTGCGAAGTACAGTTCTGAACCCGCCCAAGTGGCTCTAGCCTGGTTGATCAACCAGGGAAAGGATATTGTGGCCATACCTGGTGCTTCCCGGGTTGGTCACGTCCTAGAAGGTATCGGCGCTATGAATTTATCCTTAGCAGATGAGGATATGCACCAGCTGAATGATGTCTCCCACAGGTTGGTCCATTAGATTGGATATATGCAGTTCTTTTGTTTTTCTGACCAATTTCCGTTTTCCTAATAGATTCCTTTAAGATTCAACCAGTTAAGTTATAATTGATCGGGCCTGTCCTTATGTATTGGGACTGGATATTGCCTTTTTGTAAGATTATTAGATCTTCAGAAATTAATGAGGAAAGTATGGTTAATAAACCAACCAAAAAATCAACAAAACGCGTTTACCCAGAATTTTGGGATAAATTCATACCTGTTGCTGTGATCTTGATCGCGGTGATTATTGCGTTTTTGGCCTATATTACGATTCGGGTTGCCTTGGGAATGTCAGCGTTCTAAGTGATAGAAAAATATCCTATTGGAGAGAAAATCAGATGAACTTTATGAATTCTATTTTGCCTTTGTTATCCAGTCTGTTCAGCTTTATTTTCGCAGTAATCATCCTGCGAAGGTTTTGGGAACGTAAAGGTTTGCACTTGATGCTTTGGGGTATCGGCATGATCTTCTACGGAATTGGAGGATTTTGTGAAGGATATTTTGGCATCATTGGCTGGAATCCTTTTGTTTTCAGAATGTGGTACCTTTTTGGAGCTATTCTGGTGGCTGCCTGGCTAGGACAGGGAACTGTCTATTTGTTGGTAAAAAAAACATGGGCGCATGCATTAATGGCTCTATTGGTA
>JAGHAU010000222.1 GCA_021161345.1 Anaerolineales bacterium
AACTGCTATCATGGCGCTGATCACAATTACGGCCTGCATGATAATGGACATAAGATTCTCCTTTCTTCCTTAATTCGATAAGTCAATCCTGCACTTGATATTTGTCATTTTGGTTGTGATGAAGAAAAACAGATAACCGGGATCTCCCTTCCAAAAGCTAGATATCCTTCTGTTGTGTGTTCGATATCATACCCCAGCATAGCCCCTAAATTTTTCAAATTCTTGGGATATTTCTGAGTATAACCAAGAATCACCTGGCTGGCTTCTTCAGGGTTTAGCTGCCTGGCTATCGCAGTCATTTCCTTGTTTCCTACCTGAATGACAGCGGCTGGGTTATGGATTATGTTTTGGTACCAATGTGAGCGCGTTCCAAACCCTGATACGACATAGTATTCATCCGTTTCTGAATTGATCTGGATGAGTTCAAGAACCGCCTGGCGCTGTTTTCCTGATTTTCTACCTGTATGATTAAGCAGCAGGAACTTCTTTCCCATCAAACCTCCCAAACCTAGGCGGTAGATCCAGATCGGCATTCGCCAGGGAAGGGCTTTAAGTCCGCGGGGAGGAGTAGGGAATTTCATATAATTTCCTTTAGTTAGAACTTTTCAAACCTTTCAGGAGCAGACTTGTGCTGGATTTGATATGGTCCTGAATATCGATCTGGTCAGGATCATAACGCCAGAGCATCACAGTGCCTTCTATTATTGATCCTATGGCGTAGGCAGCCTCCAGGGCGCTTCCTGGCAGGAATTCTCCTGCGTCTATGCCTTGTTGGATCAGGGTTACCAGGAGGCCGAGGTTCTTTTTATAGTACCGCTGGATTGTTTTCTTGATCGTCTCCTGCCGAAAGGCAAGGGCCAGGAAATCATAAATCAGGGGCATCCACTTAAGCATCTTGATAATGTCCTGGCCACTGCGCTCCGTATAGATGTATAGGCGTTCTTCAGCGGAATGGTCATCAGTGAGCAGGGCAGTCAAATCCTTAATTTCAAATTCAAAAACACGGTCGATCAGTTTGAGGATGATGGCATCTTTGCTGTCAAAGTACCAGTAAAGCGACCCCTTGCTCAGCCCCGATGATTCCGCGATATCAGACATGCGAGTTTTGTGGAAACCTTTTTCTGTGAAGGTTTCCAACGCTGCATCGAGGATCTGGGATTTCCTTTCATCAGAGACGTCTTGTTTTGGGGACATAATCTTATCTGCCTGGTTAAACTGACCAGTCAGTCAATTATAGTATACAAAGTAGTAATCCCGTGCCAAATAACTTCCAGACCGGTGTGCTTATTTAGTTGAATTGAATTAGGGATTGGAGGTTTGATTGCGGCCGGATTGTTTGGATTGATACATATACTGATCTGCGGCATTCATCAGGTCGGACAAAGTATCGATATCTTCATTGAGTTCGACTACACCCAAACTGAGAGTCATCTTGATTTGATGTGAATTGTTTTTGAAAGAGTAACCCTCCGCGGCAAGACGGATTCTTTCAGCTACCTGAATAGCGATTGGCAGGGAAGTCTCGGGAAGGATGATCAGGAACTCTTCGCCGCCTACCCGAGAGAATAAATCGATGCTGCGGATCACGCTTAAACAGCAAGAGACAACCTGTTTTAGGACTTCGTCCCCGGTATTGTGCCCATAGGTGTCATTTACTATCTTGAATTTATCCAGATCAAAGTAAATCGCGGATAGGGGACTGTTAAATCGTTTGGCGCGATCAATCTCATACTGCCCCCAGCGCTGCAGCCCGCGGCGGTTTAGAATGCCCGTTAGGGGATCAGTAATCGCCATTTCCTGGATCTCCTTGTGCAGGCGAGCATGGGTTAGGGCGATGGAGGCCTGGCTGGCGAATGCGGAGAGGATCTCAGCATGATCCTGGCTGTAGTAGTTCACGATGTAATTATTGAGGGACAAAAAACCAATCACGTGGTTGCCTTCAAGAATTGGCGCACCAGCCCACGACATAACGCCACTTGTTGAATTGGTTTTGATCCAATCCGGGTGTTTGTTAGTATCTGGAATGATCATTGGTCTTCTTGATTCGGTCATTCTAACCAAGGTTGTGAATTGCGAGATATCAAATTCGGGATTATTTTGGTCGTCCAACTTGTTATGATCTACCTGAAAACCTTGCTGACGGACTACTCGCATCTCTCCATCCTCGATGAGAATCAAGTTTGCAGCATTGTAGGGAATCACCGTAGCAATTTGGATAAGGATCTGGTCTAGTACAACTTCGAGGTCCAGTGAGGATTGGATTGCCCGACCTGTTTCGTGAAGCGCCTGGGCCAGCCTTCTTTGCTCCCGCTCAGCCTCGAAAGTGCAGGCATTATTGATGGCAATGGATGCCTGGCTGGAAAGCAGATCCAGGACTTGGAGCAATCCTTCGTCCAATTCTCCAGGATTGATGAAGCTCACGTTCATGATGCCAATAACCTTCCGATGGAAGATCAACGGCAAGCTCACCAGCGATCCGGATTTCCATGTGTTCTGGAAATTTTCTTCTGCCTGAATATCTGGTACAAGGATCCTTTTTCCGGTCCGGGCTGTTTTGTAAAAAATACTGTCCGGGCCTGGAGGATGGACTGGATCCTCCTGAACTTCCTGGGCATAAATTACCGCCCCGAATTCAAGATTTGTCCCATCATAAAGGAAAACCTGCGCTTCCCTGGCGGAGACTAATAATAATACTTGTTTGAGGATGCTTTCCAATACATCGGTCAATTCGAGGTTATCCGAAAGCTGCAAATTTGCTTTACGGAGTGAGTCTGCCAGGATGCGCTGTTCCCTTTCTGCCTGGATAAATTGCATATTTATGATTGCTGTTGTGGCCTGGTCTGCCAGCAGACGCAATATTGTCCGTTCTTCATCGGTAAAGATCCGAATTGTGTCATACCAAATGTTTAACACGCCGATTGATTCGGACGCAGCCTTTAACGAGAGCGAGATCACTGCTTGTTCCGGCCCTGCATTCCCGTGAGCGACTTCGTCGAACTTGGCGATGTCGGAAATAAACAGATCTTGATTGGTCGTTGCGACCAATTGAGATAGTTCTTCTTCACCCGGGTGAGAAAATGGCAAAGTTTGTTGTTTATTCTTTCCCAGTGTCAAGGTTAATTTCAGACCATTATTCTGCACCAGGTAGACGCTGGTGTTGAATGCTGGAGAAAGCTCATAGATCTGGTATAAAACTGATTGCAATCCCGTTTCCAGCTGATTGCTGGAGGATATATTGGTGCTGGCTTTTTGCAATGAATCAAGTTCCCTGGCTCGCAGATCCAGGTGGTCTTCGATAAGTTTTTTGTAGATTATTGATCCCAGAGTATGGGCTATACTGCGAAATGTGTTTAATTCTGGCGATTCCCATTTTTTATCCGGCAAATAGGATTCGAAACCGATAAAACCCCACAGCGAAACACTGGTGAAAATTGGAAAGATCACATAACTGCCTTGATCCTGAAGGAAGAAATATTCCCTGGTTTCTTGAGACAGTTCATCCAGGGTTCCGATCAGGGGCTGATCGATTTCTGCTGACTCTATCCAGGTGGATAAATCTTCCGTGATGGAAGTTTTATCCCTTTCGGGATAGCTTGATGGGATCTCAGACCAGTAATGATAAAGCTTGCCGGAGTAGTTCACTGTGCCGCTTCCGGTTAATTGGAAGAGGACCAGATGATCAACTCCTGCTGCCAGGCCTATGTTACTCAGCAGGTCAGGGATCTTTTCCATCCAATTATGAGAGGTGATCAGGTCGGTTGTAAGCTGGTTGGTTGCTTCAAGAGCCTGAGATAAGCGGACCAGTTTTTTGTTATTTTCTGAAAGAGAATTTAGTTCAGTAGTTGATTTGAACTGGAGTTCCCTGAGATGGCCAATAAACATGGCTGTAATTGCCAATAGGGAAAAACCGATTAAATGGTTAAAAAGCAGTGTGTTCAGGCTTTCTATACCATACGGGTGAAGGACATGCATCAAGAGGTGGATGGAGATACTGATGAATGCTGCAATTATACCCAGGCCCATGCCCAGAGACCAGGCTGTAACCAATACTGGGAAAGCTCCTAACGCCATTAAAACCCAATAATTGTTATCTTCTGAGAAGTAGATCAATCCTCCCAGATAGATCATCCAGCTGAGAAAAACCATGATCCATTCAGCAGGATCTAATTTTTGTTGTAGTTTCAGTCGATTGATCATCTTAATTACTAAAAAATAAATTTCTATGGTTTAAAAGCGTATGAAAAGCCATAATAATGCTAAGCTGACAGTGATTACCAGAGCAGGGAAACCTTTCTTCAAGAAGTATTTATAGGTGATCTTGTATCCGGCACGTTCAGCGATTCTGGCGGTGATCATGTTGGCTGAGGCTCCAATTAATGAGCCGTTGCCGCCCATGGCTGCGCCTATCGAGAGGCAGTAGAACAATACCTTTGATTCCGCACCAGGGATGACCAAGGTTAGATAAGCGATCACGGGGAGCATGGCAGCGGTAAATGGGATATTGGCGATCACCATTGATAAAATCGCGCTGAACCAGGTGACCACGATCATTGCCAGAACCAGATTCTGACCAATAAGTTCGCCGATAACGATTGCAATCGCACTGATCAGCCCTACTTCCTGGATGGCGCCAACAACGATAAACAGGGACATGAAAAATACCAATGTTGTCCAATCGACAGCTCCGATCATTTCATCAATATCAGGTCTGATCCAGATCAGCAGAGCAGAGGCGCCGATCAATGCGGTTACAGATGGCAGCAAGTTGACCTTTTCACCGAAAATAAAAAGCAGCATCATACCTGCTCCAATCCAGCCGGCTTTTTTCAGATTTTCGGGATTTGTTATTTTTCCTCTTTCTTCAAGTTTTTCCAGGAGCAGGGGAGAGCCGGGCTTTTCTTCAGTGAGTTCTTTTCTGTAGGTGAGCCAGCTGTATATGACCAGCCCAAGGAAAGCCAGGAATACGCCGGGGGTTAGATTTGTTAGGAAATCATTGAATGTAATGTTTCCAAACGAACCGATCAAGATATTGGTTGGCGTACCTATCAGCGTACTAACGCCTATCACGTTCGAGGCAAATACTTCGGGGATCAATAAGATCAGGGGAGAGATGTTCAACGCCAGAGCGATTTGGACCGTGATCGGCGTCATTAACAACATTGTGGTTACGTTATCCAGGAAGGCTGACGATATACCTGTGATCAACATCAAGATCGGAAGCAGGATAATCATCTTGCCCCCAGAAATTCTGTATGCGTGGTAGGAAAGCCAGTGAAAAATGCCTGTATTCTCGACTACGGCGATTACCATCATCATGCCCATGATCAGGAAGATCACATTCCAGTCAATATAGGTGATAGCCTGGGGAAAATCGAATATATACAAATCAGGAAAAAAGGGACTGCCTAGGTAGCTGATTGCTAGGAGCGCGCTTGCTCCAGCAAAAGCCGCCAGGGTATTGTGCAGAAAACCGGTAGCTATCAGAACCAGGACAATCACGAAGATCAGGGAGGCAATCCAGAACGCAGGTGTGATCTCCCTTTCCAGGGTTACCAATGGAAACGATACAGAGTTTCCCAGCTGCAGCTGTCTTAGATCATCTGGCGGAATGCTGTCGATTTTCTGCTGGAAGTGGTGGCGAGAGAAATTAAGCCTGGCTTGTTTAGGAACAAGAAGAGGGACTTCGATAGCATAACTGCCATCCGCCTGGGTGAGAGCAGAGGACAGGGTTTCAAGGTTTGAATCGACACCAGATACAAGACTTACTTCAACCCCTTCAACTGGTTGAAGTTGAGCATCCTGAATTTTTCCAAAGATATATGAAAACCCGTTATTTTCATCAGCGGCAGACACATTTTCCATTGAAAACAGGAAAATCGCCAGGGCTAATATAAATAGAATGGTTCCCGCTAATCTGGTTTTGGCCACAAACGCCGCCTTTACCTTTCGAAAAATCCTTTTAGAATGGGTAAGTTCTAATCCTCTTCCTGTGGAATGTCTTTCTCAGAAGAGAAAATCACCTGTGCTTGACAAGCTTTCTTAATACGATCCGCAAATGTCTGCAGGCGCTCAAGGGAGAGAAGATTATCTTCTCCTTCCTCTTCAGGCTGTCCAAGAATAACGTACAATGGACTCTGGTC
>JAGHAU010000056.1 GCA_021161345.1 Anaerolineales bacterium
AGATGGTATAGCTGATGTATTCCGGGGTAGTTTAAAGATTATAGTCACCTATCAAGAACCCTAAAGATCTTTTTCTCCTTTCAATACAAGACACCTCCTGGAATTTCTTTGCAGGAGGTGTTTTTGTATGCGATGCCAATGATCTATTTTCCAATTATATGAAAAAACAAACTTATAAAAACAAGTCCTCTTTGATGCTCATAGAATTTGGCTCAGGGATGGCCTGCATAAACTGATCAACAGATCTTGCTCCCAGCAGCCAGGATAGCCAGCGTACAAAACCACGAGTCAACCCATGACCGCCCTGGCTGACATGGCAGGCTGCGGCGGCTACTTTTCTATCCTTGTACTCAGCGTAATTTATGCGGGCATGAACAGGAAATTCATCTACCGCCATCTGGGTTAGATCAATATCATGATTTTTGCCATATTTGGTGGGATCTTTACCAAGACGCTTCAATAATCTAACATTGAACTGGATGAAATAACGGGGGATGGTGTGATAGAACAATCTTTCGGGCTGAAATGGGGGGTAATTTCCCGGATGTTCAGGATCTCCGGCCAGTTTAAATGCTTTGGTTGCTGCCTCGTGGATGAAAATATGGTCCGGGTGTCTATAACCACCGATCGGATCAAAAGTTAACACTACCTGGGGTTTGATCTCGCGGATCGTATCAGCGATCTCGCCGGCTACCTGATCCAGCGAAGCATTGATCAAGGCCTGGGGATGTTGATTATCCGCCGAGCCGGTCATTCCAGAATCCCTGTATTTCAGCATACGGACGGGTTCAATACCCAATTCTTTAACCGCACAGTTCAGTTCATGGACCCTGAGGTTGGCAATGGATGAGTAACCTTCCAGGTATTCCGGATCCACTTCTCCGGCTTCGCCCCTGGTCGCACAGATCAGATGGACATCAACCCCGCTGGCTGCATATTTTGCCAGAGTTCCGCCCATACCAAAAGATTCGTCATCAGGATGGGCCAATACTGATAAAATTGTCCTTTTCACAAATAGGCTCCTGGTAATGATAAAAAGCAGGGTCGATTATAACAACAATCCCTTTCCTGATATCTCCGTCCCCGATCTTCTTACAAAAATATAATCAAATTCCAAAGGATAAACTGGAAAATTATCACTTTTTTTTAAGAATTTGTGTATAACCCCCTAATAACAGTTGACACTTTCTCTTTTCCTGCTACAATTCAGAAATTACATTTATTATTTTCAATTTACGGGAAAAATATGGAAAACACCGACAATATCATTTTGACACCGGAAGCAGCCATCGCCATTAAAAAGCTGATGAAGGAGCAAAACCTGGAAGGACAATCCCTGCGGATATTTGTCGCCGGGGTTGGTTGAGGGGGTCCCCAGTACGGCATGTCACTGGATGACAAGGTCAGCGATAGCGACCAGATATATTCCAGTCATGGCGTCAAGGTCATCGTTGATGACCAAACCCTGGCTTACCTCCAAAGGGCAACCATCAAATTTGTTGAAGAAAATGGGCGAAGTGGTTTCCAAATAGAACAGACCGCTCCCAGTACAGTTGCTTCTGGCTGCGCCGGCTGTGATCCCTCTACCGGCTGCGGTTAAGCAGAAATCACCTAAAAATAAAAGACCAGGCACATAAAAATGCCTGGTCTTTTTTTTACAAGAACTCGATCAGGATCGTCTAAGGAATGACACTATCAATCCAAAAATACCTACTGATACCAATCCCAGTATGATAAATCCGCTAGGCAGGCCCCCTGTTCCACTTGTAACAGGAGCACTCTCATAAGTTGGAATAACCAAAGGAGGTGGAGGAGTATAAGTGGGTTTTCTAGTAGGCGGGATCTCAGAAATAAACTGGGATGCCAGAGTTGGATCGATCGTTGGAGTCGTTTCAGGAGTTGGAGTAGGCGGTTTTGGAACAACTGGAAGCTCGCCGGTGACACGCACGTACGGCGCATAAACCCAGGCGACTCCCTCAAGAACTCCCGGATAGGCAATCTTGACCCAGGACCCACCCTCTGTTTTTGCTAAGGCGGGAACTTCCTGCCGGTTAATGAGAACACCCACTTTTGGATACAACACACCAGGTCCAGAACGAACATTGATCTGATCTTCAGGATCGGAATAAACAATGGCGATTGGTCCTTTGGGTGTACCAGTCACAGTCGGTATGGATACCGTTGGTTGTTGATAAGATTCAGAAGCATTGGCCTGGTTTGCACCTTCAAAGAATAAAACCAGTGCCAGGACAATAAATGCGACTGAAATAATTAGTGGAAATTTTTTTAACATGGCTGGATCCTTCAAACGTGGGATCAGGTGATCAACTTTTCCATTGCAGAAACAACATATGGATACAAAATCTCATCCTCACGGCTCTTTTTTCTCTCACTTCCTCCCCCCGGCCTAACTCTAGTTTTTTCAACACGTTGAATCAGGTTTTGGAGTGTAGGTCTCGAACTTAAAAACCCACCTTCACCGCAGTAAAATACCGCTTGTTGGCGTATTGAAACCGGTAATTTCCAGTCGTTCACTATACCACTCAAGATAGCCCCTGCATAGGAACTCAATTTCAGAATACTTTTGATTGCACTCTCTGCAGCCAGGTAGCTATCCGAAACTTCCAATAACTTAATTAACTGGAATTTATTCATTTGATCAAGGGCATCTTTGGCAATACTCAAAGCCTGATCTGTTAAATGCTGGCCTGAAGAATCATAATCCATCAGGCTGCCAAGCAGCTGGATAAGATGGAAGCGAATTTCCAGGTCCGGTTCAGAGATGCGGGATACAAGCAGATAAGCAATCAAAGGAGACCGATATAACCCATCGATCTCTTTAAATTGGTCGAGTGAACTTTCCCTTAGATAAGGATCAGGAGATATCAAACCTTCTGCAGTTTCCCACAGGCGCTGATCAAAAAAAGAACCGGTCTGTTGATAATTATTCATTCTCAAAACACTACCAAAACATGGCGGCGAAAATCATTTTTCATATCAGGATTGGAAATCCTTCATCCGGACCTGGATCGAATCCAAAAGGGAAGTAAAAGCGACTGCAAATGATTTGACCCCTTCAATTTCCAGGTCTTCCGCGACCTGTTCCATATCTATTCCAACCTTACCAAGATCCTCAAATGCCAGCCTAGCTTCATCAACCTGGCGATCAATAGATCGCTCCACTGCACCGTGATCAAAAAACGCAACCAGGGTTTTCGGTGGAACGGTGTTTACTGTATCCGGCCCAATCAGCTCATCGACATACATGGTATCCGGATATTGCGGGTTTTTAGTACTGGTTGAAGCCCACAGCACCCGCTGTTTATTTGCGCCAGATTGCACCAGAGTTGCAAATCTACTGGCTTCTTCTCCAAATATTTCTTCGTAAACATCAAAAGCCAGCTTTCCGCTTGCCAGGGCAGCTTTACCAAAGAGGTTATTGATAATTTTCTGCTCGGCTTCTGATGCTTTTGGTATAAGATCTGTCAGCTGGTTGTCTACTTTGGCGTCGATCCTGGAGATGAAAAATGAGGCTACTGAAGCCATACCTCCTATTTCTTTCCCCTCCTGGACTCGTTTCTCCAACCCAGCCAGATACGCATCCATCACAGCCTGATAGCGAATGATGCTGAAGATCAAAGTGACATTTACGTTGATCCCTGCAGCGATCGCTTCTGTAATTGCTGGTAAACCTTCTAATGTAGCTGGAATTTTAACCATCAAATTCGGACGATTGACCATTTTCCAAAGCTTTTTTGCATCCTGGATTGTTTTTTCTGTTTCATAGGCCAGGAAAGGACTTACTTCCAAACTCACATAACCATCACCGCCATTTGTTTCCTGATACAGAGGTAAAAACATATCAGCTGCCCGTTGGATATCACGAACAGCCAGCTGTTCATAAAGATCTTCCCGAGATAATCCCTCTATAGTCAGAGATTCAATTTCCTGATCGTAATCGCTTGAATTGCTTATGGCATTATTAAATATACTGGGGTTTGAAGTTATACCCCGAATCTCCTCCCGCTCGACCATGCCAGCCAAGGTTCCATCTTCTAAAAGTTTTCTTTCAATATTGTCGTACCAGATGGATTGTCCGTTCTTTTTAAGCTCTTCAATGATATAAGTCATCAATTCATTTCCTCTTCTTCAATTTTTCTAACCTTGGATACTCTTCTAAGATGCCTTTCATTCCCAGGGTCATGACCAACGAATCTTGCTTCCAGGAACCCTTTAACCAAAGATTTACCCAGCTCTACACCAATCACTCGTCCCCCCAGGCAGAGAACATTCATATTATCATGCTCAACACCCTGAGCAGCACTGTAAATATCGTGGCAAATCGCAGCATATACTCCTTTCATTTTGTTGGCTGTGATGCAAACGCCAACACCTGAGCCGCAAATTACAATTCCTTTCTCGACTTCCTGATCCTGGATGGCTTTACCAACCTTCTCAACGTAATCCGGATAATCAACACTTTCCTCCGAATCCGTCCCAAAATCCACCAGGTCATAACCTAAATTCTTGATATATTCAACTAGTGCCATTTTTAGTTCAATTCCCCCGTGATCAGTACATATGGCTATACGCATTATTCCACGCTCCTCAGCAGGTTTTCAGTTATCTTAATCAAATTCTCAACTGTAAATCCGAATTCTTCAAATATTTTTCCAGCAGGTGCTGAAGCACCATAACGGTCAATCGCCAGGATCCTACCTTCGTCCCCTACCCATTCTCTCCAACCCTGGGAAATTCCGGCCTCAACAGCTACTCGTTTTCGAATCTTAGGCGGTAACACCAAATCCCGATATGTTTGATCCTGTCCCTTAAAAAGCTCCCAGCTCGGTATTGACACCAGGCGCAGATTAACTCCCTCAGCTGCTAAACGCTCCCCCGCTTTTACGATCAGATCAACTTCAGATCCAGAAGCCATCAGAATCACTTCCGGTTCCAAATCACCCAAATCCGCCAGTACATAAGCTCCTTGTTTCAGACCCTTTGCGCTGCTGTAAATATCACGGTTCAGGGTTGGAAGATTTTGTCTGGTCAATGCCAGCGCGGTTGGTCCATTCCTGTGCTGAATCGCATAAGCCCAGGCCTGGGCGGTTTCATTTGCATCACAAGGCCGGAGAACTACTAGCCCCGGGATCGCTCTCAAAGCTGCTAGATGTTCAACAGGCTGATGGGTAGGACCATCCTCCCCAACACCGATGCTGTCATGAGTAAAAACCCAGATACTTGGAATATTCGATAAAGCCGATACCCGAATCGCCGGCCTCATGTAGTCGGAGAAAACCAGGAAGGTGGCGCCATAAGGTATCAATCCGCCATGTAAGGCCATACCATTGATGATCGATCCCATTCCATTTTCTCGCACACCAAAATGGAGGTTCCTTCCAGAATAATCTTCCACTTGGAAAGCAGGAGAACCATCAATCCAGGTCTTGTTCGAGGGAGCCAGATCTGCAGAACCGCCAATAAGCTCCGGAATTTGTCCAGCCAGGACATTGATCACTTTTCCTGAAGCAGCCCTGGTGGCCATCCCTTTTGGATCTTCCGGGAAAGTTGGTACACTCCAATTTTCAGGCAAATCGCCATGGAGGACTCGCTTTAATGACAATGCCTCGTCTGGAAAATCCTTTTCAAAATGGCGGAATAGATCATTCCAATTTTCTTCAGCTGCGGATCCTGCCGTTCGCGCGGAAAGGAAATGTTCTTTTACCTCATCAGGGATCAAAAATCTTGACTCAATAGGCCAACCCAGATTTTTCTTGGCTGCATTTAATTCTTCATCACCGGGAGGAGAACCATGTGCTGAGGCTGTATCTTGTTTATTGGGCATTCCAAAACCGATATGGGTACGACAACTGATCAATGAAGGACGAGGATCGGCCTTGGCAATTGTTATAGCCCTGCTGACCTCATCGATATCATTGCCATCGGATACGTATAATACCTGCCATCCATAAGCTTCGAAACGCGCTCCCCTATCTTCCGAAAAGGCAATTTCTGTTGACCCTTCAATCGTTATCCGGTTGTCATCATAGAGGTAGATCAATTTCCCAAGTTTCAAGTGCCCGGCCAGTGAAGCAGCCTCTGAACTTACTCCCTCCATCAGATCGCCATCTGTTACCAAGGCATAAGTATAATGATCAATGATCGGATATTCAGGTTTGTTATACACCGCCGCCAGGTGAGCTTCTGCAATTGCAAAACCAACACCATTGGCAAATCCCTGACCTAGCGGGCCTGATGTTGTTTCAACACCCGGGGTAAGCCCATACTCTGGATGACCAGGAGTAAGGCTATTCCATTGGCGGAAATTCTTGATATCCTCTAACGAAAGATCATATCCGGTTAAATGCAGAAGGGAGTACAACAACATTGAACCATGTCCGCCAGAAAGTATGAACCTGTCCCTATCAGGCCAAGCGGGATTTTGGGGATTATGTTTAAGATGTTCCATCCATAGCGTATAAGCAATGGCAGCTGTCCCCATCGGAAGTCCAGGATGTCCAGAGTTGGCTTTCTGGATAGCGTCAGCAGACAAAAATCGTATCGTATTTACAGCAGTGTTTTTGATTTTATTATTATCTTTCATAGCTTACTATCCTTCATTCAATAAATTTTTCTATTCCAATTCTACCGTAATCCAACTTCACTTAGACTATTTGGCCAGGGATTCCATTACCCCTACAATAAAATCCTTACTTTTCGAGTAACAATCAGATTCATACCCACCACATTTTTTTTACATCTTGTTATTGTTCGTCATTTTTATATTATGTTAATCAACTGATTATATGAATTTTTGTCCAATTTCATGTCCATTGTTATTTTTATCACTATGTGAAAATTTACCGATTTACTATACTACTCAGGTATTTCTTA
>JAGHAU010000042.1 GCA_021161345.1 Anaerolineales bacterium
AGTCAGCCCAGGATACAGATTCGCTTCCTCCTTCTGAAACCCCCGACCCAGATATTACCGATACACCAACCCTGACACCTACGGCAACCGACACACCCACTCCGGATGTGGCAATGATCTACGCCTCGGCAAATACAAACTGCCGCACAGGACAGGGCACATTTTTTCAGTGGCTGGTCACCATGCAACAGGGGCAAGAATCTGAAGCTGTAGGAATTGATACATCAGGGGATTACTGGTACATCCGCCGCCCGGATAATCCATCCGCCTTCTGCTGGTTGTGGGGTAAATATGCCACCCCATCAGGCCCTTGGGAATCTCTCCCAGTTTTCACACCGATCCCAACGCCCACTCCAGGCTTTGATTACAAACTTACTTTCCATAATGTTACCCATTGTGTGGGGAACTCCTATGTACAATTCCAGATTGATAATACGGGTTCAGCCCCGCTTGAGTCATGGAAATCTACAGGAACGGATAATTCTGGCGGAATAGCGAATTTAGAAAGACAGAAAGACGAGTTCTTTTACCAGGATGGTTGCCCCACGACCCAATCCCAGAATGATCTAGAGCCAGGCGAAGGATCTTATCTCAATGTTACATTCTTGGGGGACCCAACCGGACATAACTTGACGGTAAGGATCAAGGTTTGCACTAGTAACGGAATGGCCGGAGAGTGCCTGAAAAAGGAATTTGATATCAAGCCGTAGGATGTCTTGATTATTATCTAAGGATAAGTCTCTGCTAGCAGTATCTGGATAGCAGACTCGGTTTCCACATAGGCGCCTTCCCCGACGTGGATAAAGCGGAGATTTCCTTTTTTATCGATCAGGTACAAAGTTGGCCAGTAGCGATTGTTATACGCACGCCAGGTTCTGCCGTCATTATCCTGGGCAACTGGATATTCTATTCCAAGTTCCTTTACTGCTTGCTTGAGGTTACCCAGATCTTTTTCATGTGAAAATTCGGGGTAGTGGTTGCCAATGACGACCAATCCTTGGTCTTTGTATTCCTTATGCCATTCCCTCAACGAGGGAATTACGTTTTTACAATTAATTCAACCGAAGGTCCACATCTCTAGCAGTACTACTTTACCCTGCAAATCCACCAGTCGTAATGGCTCATCTGAGTTGATCCAGACCTCGTTTTCCAACCCCGGAGCTGGTCCCAGATTCTGCAATGTCAGATTCCTTTGGTTTCCCTGGATTCCGCAGCCGGCCAGGAGAAGGGCCAAGCCGATCAGTAATATTAATTTTTTCATTTTGCACCTAAATCTCCTGAGAATATAAGTTTCTAGACAAGTACAGGTTACAATAAAAATAATCTTACTCAGAGAGGATTTTTAGATGATGATAGAGGTAGTAAATCTTACGAAGAAATTTTCCCTGGTCACTGAGCACTGGGACCCCAAGATCATTGCCCAATTGAATGATTACCATCTGAAGATCGCCAAGATCGAAGGCGAGTTTGTCTGGCACAGCCACCCGGAAACAGATGAAATGTTCCTGGTGATGGATGGCGAACTAACTATCCATTTACGGGATAAGCTCCTGCATCTCAAACAGGGAGAATTATGCGTCATTCCCAAAGGAGTGGAGCACAAACCATCCGCGGTGGGGGAATGCCAGATCCTGATGGTAGAACCTGCTGGCACGCTGAACACTGGCGATGCTGGTGGAGAAATGACCATCGAAAAAATCGACTGGATCTAATTTGATGTTTAACTCCTGGTTTTCGTGGAAAAATCAATGATTGAACTCAGCCCTCGCTGGAAAGAAGTCTTTCCCGAAGCATGTATTGGACTGCTTGCAGTAAAGAATGCACCCAATCAAAAAGACCACCCGGGTCTGAAATCCGCCCGGGAGAAATTAGAAGCCGAATTGCGGTCCAGGTACGGGGCTTTGGACCGTAAAGCACTGCGGGAAACCCCTGTATTTGCAGCTTATGATGCCTTTTATCGACCCTTCAAGAAATCCTATCATGTCCAGCTTCAGCTGGAATCGGTGGTGTTTAAGGGTAAACCGATCTTTTCTCCTTCTGCCCTGGTAGCCTGCATGTTCATGGCTGAACTGGAAACAGGTTTATTAACCGCGGCCCATGATCTGACAGCCCTGGGGCTGCCCCTGGTTGCGGATGCAGCTGTTGGTTTGGAAACTTATCAGCGGCTGGATGGTTCTGAACAAACCCTTAAAGAAGGAGATTTGTATATCCGGGACCAGGAGGGCATCCTTTCATCAGTGATCTATGGACCGGACCAGCGGACCCAGATCCGCCCGGATACAACTCAGGCTGTGTTTACGACTTACGCCCCCCCGGGGATATCCAAGGACCAGGTCCAGGAACAGCTGGAGATCCTGGAATCTATTATCCAAATATTTTCTCCCAAAGCAGAAAGATCCCTGCTTGTTGTGGTTTAACAGGATTCCACAGCAAAACGTAATATTTTAAGAAAGGTATTGGGCAGCAGCCTTTACCCCAGTTTGAATAACCGAACTGGATGACCGGTCCTGGCAGATTCGTATAACGCCAAAGCGGTCCGGACATGGTTTCTGGTTTCCTTCAGACTGATCAGGGTGGGGCTGCCGTCCAGGATAGCGTTCTGCAGATCTTCCACTTCCCCGAGGTAGAGTGATTTCTTGGGGACCTGGATCTCCTTCGATTTGTCCTTGTGATCTGTGAAAATCACCTGGGCTTTGCGGTCCATATCAGAAAATGGACGGGAGATATATAACCTGCCTTCGGTACCCACAATTTCCAAAAAGGTATGCAGGGGTGTATTAAAGGAGCAGGATATCTGGGCCAAAACCTCACCATTTTCTGTCTGGAATCCCATCTGTCCGGCAAATACTTCATCTACCTCAGTAGGGCCTAGCTTCTGACTGCCGTAGACCCAATCTGGCGGGCCTTCCATCAGGAACTGGGTGTAGCTGAGAGGATAGATCCCCACATCCCACAGACAGCCGCCTCCGAATTCCGGGACCATACGCACATTCAGGCTGCCGGGTTTTCGGCCATCCGGACCCATCCTAAAATCAAATGCGCCCCGAATCAGGGTGATCTGCCCCAACTTACCTTCCTGGACCCAATCCTTGACAATCTTGGTCTGGGGATGGTGGCGGTACATAAAAGCCTCAGCAGCAACTTTACCGAACTTGTCACTGGCAGCGATCACCGCGTCCACGTCATCCAGGGATGTGGCAAAGGGTTTTTCACATAGCACATTCATTCCGGCTTCCAGGGCTTTGATAGTCCACTCTGCGTGCAGGTGATTGGGCAGCCCGATATATACTGCATCCACTTCCCCGCTTTCCAGCATTTCATCATAACTGCCAAAAGCCTGCTGTATCTCCCATTCACGGGCGTACTTCTCAGCGCTTTCCAGGCTGCGGCTAGCCACTGCAACCAGCTCACTCTTTTTCGCCTCCCGGATGGCTGGAATCAATGCCCGGTTGATATTTGCGGTGGATAATAATCCCCAGCGAACAGTATTCATAGTTGCTCCTTAAAAATTCTCTTATCCCTTCTATTGTAACTATCTATATTGATATAATGTATATGGAATTCTTAATATTATGAAAACAACTAAAAAAACACTCGTATATTTAGCAGCGGCTGTGTGGTATATCGGCGGGATCATGCTGTTCCGCAGCGGTTTGGAGCTGGTCATCCAGGCCCATGAGCTGAAGGAAGGCACTCTTTGGCCGGCGATATTCATTACCTCTGGTATCGTCGCGGGAATAATCCAGGTCCTTTTTATCTTCAGGCACAGCTGCCGGAAGAATATGCAGCGAATCAACCTTCTGGATGATCCCCGCCTGTGGCAGTTTTACCGCCCCGGGTTTTTCCTGGCCCTGGTGATTATGATTACCAGTGGGATACTGCTGAACCATTTCGCCCAGGGACATTATTATTACATGCTGGCAGTGGCGGCTGTTGATTTTGCGCTGACCATATCCCTTCTGGGCAGCAGTTATGTCTTCTGGACTGATTTTAAACATATTGGTAGTTGATGACTTATCTGAACTGGATATACTCCCGGGTAAGCTTGACAAAGATCAGGCGTTATTGTATAAAGACACCATTCAAACTGAATAACTTAAGGCTGTGATGAGGAATAGTACACATTGGTTGTGACGGCACAGAGAGTGAGCGCTGGTGAAAGTCTCACCCGTCCAAAGATGTCGAATGGGCCTCGGAGTTGCAGGGCGAACGGGAATTCCCCAATTAGCCCGTGCCGGAACTGCCACCGTTATCAAGGTAAAAGATATAATCCCGGATCTTCCGGGCCGTATCTGCAAAGTGAGGCTGGCCTTCAGGGCTGCTAGACATGGATCCCCGTTGTTTCATTGACGGGTTTTTGTTTTAACCTGGAGCCAGGCTAATTTGGGTGGCACCGCGAGTAGATTATGCCCTCGTCCCATTATGGATGAGGGCAATTTTATTTAAGCCTGATGGCTGAGGAGGAAAAATGAAAGAGAGATTATTAACGGGTGATAGGCCTACCGGACCCTTGCACCTGGGCCATTATCTGGGCAGTCTGCGCAATCGAGTCAAGTACCAGGAATCGCACGAGTGTTTTTTTTGTGATTGCAGATCTGCATACTTTAACAACGCGGCCAGGAAAAGAACAGATTGCGCGTATGAATGAATATATCCACCACATTGTGTTGGATTACCTGGCGGTCGGGATCGATCCTGATCGAGCAGCGATCTTTGTTCAAAGCAGTGTGCCCGGCATTGCGGAATTGAGCACTCTTCTGGGGATGTTGGTCACCGCACCCCGGTTGGAAAGGATCCCGTCCCTGAAAGAGATGGCCCGGGCTGAAGGTCTGTCTGCCATGCCTTTTGGGCTGCTGGGATATCCGGTTTTAATGTCTGCCGATATTTTACTACCGCGGGCAAATCTGGTCCCGGTGGGAACGGACAACCAGGGCAATGTCGAGCTTGCAAGGGAGGTCGCCCGGCGATTCAAACGCAATTACGGCGAGGTTTTTCCAATCCCGGAGATGGAACTGGAGGGCACATTGATCGGCACAGACGGGCAGGCCAAGATGAGTATAAGCCTTAATAATGCGATATTCCTGTCAGACAACCCAGTCGTTGTCGCGGAAAAGGTGATGGGGATGTACACCGATCCCAATCGCACCAGCGCCGATGTCCCGGGAAACGTGGAAGGAAACCCTGTATTTGTCTATCATGAACACTTTAATACCGACCGGGATCAAGTCCTGGAATTGAAAGAAAGGTATCGGCAGGGCAAGGTGGGGGACGTTGAGGTGAAAAGGAAGCTGGCGCTAGCCATCAATCAGTTCCTGGATCCGCTGCGGGACAGGCGGGAGAAATATAAACGCCAACCAGACATTATTCTGGATATCTTAAATGAGGGATCGCGCCGGATGCGAATAAAGTCGGAAGAAACCCTGGATTTGGTTCGTGAGGCTATGGGTCACCAGCAATACCAGAAGACAATCATACCTGATGATTCTTATCAGGAACCAGACGGTACTCTGCAAGATCTGGCGTTTATATAATAGGTTCGACTGGTTAATTATTCCATGATCAGCAGCGTTTGTTTGCGTTCGACATTGTCGTTGACTTTGGCCTGGATCCGGGCGATCTTTCCATCCCGGGGAGCGGTCAGCTCATTCTGCATTTTCATTGATTCCAATATCAGCAGAACCTGTCCCTCCATTACCTGGTCGCCAACTTTAACGGGAATATCGATTACCAAACCAGGCATTGGGGATTTTAGGATATATCGGCCTTCCTGCAGAGTGGATTCCCCCGCTGCCAGCCGAAGACGCCTTTCTCTTTCATCCTCAACTAACACATTAAATCTTTTGCCCGTAAGGATGATCTCCCAACCACCGTTCTCCTGGTAGGTATTGGGTTCGAAGGATTTCCCATCAACCAGCAGTGAGCAGGAAGAGTGCTTTTTGAGGGGCTGGTAATCGATCTCATGGGAAGCACCATTGATGACCACTCTCGTTTCAGAAAGGATCTCAATTTGATATTCTTTTCCCTCAACCTCTGCAAAATAGATTTCGCTGGTCATATTATTCTTTTGTCCGCTCCCATCTGTTGATCCATTTCCAATTACTGGTATCCCGCCTTCCACGCTGCATGGATACAGCTGATCGCTGGGTCCGTTTATGCGTTGCCAGTACAGCTGTCAGGGCAGCGATTTCAGGCAGGGATTGATCCATTGGAGTATCGCTAACTGGCAGATTGCCATCCTGGATGAACTGGGTGTTGAATTCTCCGGCTAGAAAGTCCGTGTTTTCAAGGAGGGCCTGATGGAATGGTATATTCGTACGGATCCCTAACACTCGATATTCGTCCAGGGCTCGTTTCATACGGGTAATGGTTTCCTCGCGGGTTTCCTCGTGGACGATTAATTTTGAGATCAATGCATCATAATATGGTGATATTTCAAATCCTGAATAGACTCCCGTATCTATCCTGATCCCGGGACCGGCGGGTAATATGGATTGTGTGATCAGTCCCGTAGAGGGCATAAAATCACGGAAGGGATCTTCGGCATTTATTCGGCACTCCATGGCCCAGCCTTTAAGAATGATGTCTTCCTGTTTATGCTGCAGGGACAAACCGGCAGCAATGCGGATCTGCTCCTTGACGATATCAATACCGGTCACGGCTTCGGTAACAGGGTGCTCCACTTGCAGCCGGGTATTCATTTCCAGGAAATAATATTCCTTGTTTGCATTGACCAGGAATTCGATCGTCCCGGCGTTAATATAATTCACTGCCCGGGCTGCCTGGACTGCCACTTCTCCCATTTTGTCTCGCAGGGCTTGATCATCTCCAATGAAGGGTGATGGAGCTTCTTCAAGCAGTTTTTGATGGCGGCGCTGGATGGAACATTCCCTTTCTCCCAGATGGAGCACATTGCCATGTTGGTCCGCCAGGATTTGGATCTCAATATGCCGGGCACCCTGGATCAATTTTTCCAGGTAGATATTCCCGTCGCCAAAGGAGGATTCTGCTTCCCGGCGAGATGCGGTCAATAACCCGGGCATCTCTTTAATGTTTGCGACTTCACGCATGCCCTTACCGCCGCCGCCAGCGCTGGGTTTGATCAATAATGGAAAGCCGATCTCTGGAGCGATCTTGAGCAGGGCTTTATCTGTTAAGTCCCCCTGTCCTTCTGTACCGGGCACAACTGGCACACCGGCCTTGGAAACGGTTTCTCGAGCAATCTGTTTGTCTCCCATGGCTGAGATCGCGGAGGGTTTAGGTCCAATAAAACTGATGCCCTGGTCCTGGCAGGCCTGGGAAAAATCAGCCCTTTCAGCCAGGAAACCATACCCGGGATGGATGGCATCTGCCCCGCATTTCTGAGCGATTTCCAGGATCTTTTCGCTTCTTAAATAGGATTCACTGGCTTTGGAAGGACCTAAGTGATAGGCTTCGTCCGCGTAACGTACATGCAGGCCGTGCCGATCGGCATCGGAAAAAACCGCCACTGTCTGGATATTCAGCTCCCGACAGCTGCGGATGATCCGGACTGCAATTTCACCTCTGTTGGCAACTAAGATCTTTTTAAACATCAGCTCTTTGATCCACTTGACCTTATAAAGGTATGTTTCCGTGTTTTTTACCAGGATTGGAATCCCGTTTATGGCTTAACATCTCCAGGCCGTTGATCAATCTGGCCCGGGTTGTGCTGGGTTCTATGACATCGTCGATATAACCCCGGGAAGCCGCAATATAAGGATTGGCGAATTTAGTGCGGTATTCTTCAACCAATTCAGCCCTTTTCTTTTCAGGGTTTTTGGCTTTGGCCAGTTCCTTGCGGAAGATGATATTCACTGCGCCTTCCGGCCCCATCACGGCAATCTCCGAGCTGGGCCAGGCCAGGTTAATGTCTCCCCGGATATGTTTACTGCTCATCACGTCATATGCACCGCCGTAGGCTTTGCGGGTGATCAGGGTGATCTTGGGGACAGTTGCCTCGCAGTAAGCATAAAGCAGTTTGGCACCGGAACGGATAATGCCGCCATGTTCCTGTTCCAGGCCTGGTAGGAAACCTGGCACGTCAACGAAAGTTAGGATCGGGATATTAAAGGAATCGCAGAAGCGTACAAAACGGCCAGCTTTTTCGGAGCTATCTATATCCAATACGCCTGCCAGGAAAGCCGGCTGATTGGCTACTATGCCTACGGTATGGCCGCCCAGGCGGGCAAAACCAACCACGATATTCTGGGCATAGGCCTCCTGGATCTCATAGAATTCTGCATCATCTACCAGGAGGCAGATGACGTCCTTGATGTTATAGGGTTTTGAAGGATCATCTGGAATGATGCTATCCAGGGCTGATTCCCGCCGCAGGGGACTATCATCTGTGGGAAGGAATGGAGGATCCTCCATATTATTCTGGGGAAGATAGGAGAGTAGTTTTCGCACCAGAAACAGGGTATTGGCTTCCGTGTCTGCGACAACATGGCAAACACCGGATCTTTCTGCATGCACATCCGCTCCACCCAATTCTTCAAAAGTCACTTCTTCATGAGTGACAGTTTTTACCACTTCCGGACCAGTGATGAACATAAAGGAAGAACCCCGGACCATGAAAATAAAATCGGTCATTGCTGGTGAATAGACTGCACCGCCGGCGCAGGGTCCCATAATAACGCTGATCTGGGGGATGACGCCAGATGCGAGGGTGTTGCGTAAAAAGATATCCGCATAACCTCCCAGGGAGACCACACCTTCCTGGATCCTGGCCCCGCCTGAATCGTTGATGCCGATTATGGGTGCGCCGTTGCGCAACGCCATATCCATGATCTTAACAACTTTTTCAGCGTGAACTTCCCCCAGGCTGCCGCCAAATACTGTAAAATCTTGCGAAAAGACATATACCAGCCGGTTTTCGACCGTACCCCAGCCGGTGGTAACTGAATCGCCCAGAAACTTATTTTGATCTGTGCCAAAATCCGTGGATCGGTGTTCAACAAATGCGTCCACTTCCCGGAATGAACCTTTGTCCAGGAGTATATCCAGCCTTTCCCGGGCTGTCAGACGGCCTTTTTCATGCTGTTTTAGAATCCTGTCATGACCGCCGCCCTGCCTGCTCTGGGCTTTTTTGTCACGCAGTTCTTGAATCTTTTGGTTTTTTGATTTTTCAACCATAGCTTAGCTCCGTTATGGTATTTTAGCAGGATTTTTCCGGAAATAAGCCCGGCTTGTTTTATGAGTGAGAACCAGGACAATCAAACCAAACACACTGATTGTCAATACCAGGTTGACAGGCCAGCGCAGCGCCAGGCTTTCTGGTTCAGCGATCCAGATCCTGTCAGCCCAAAAGGCAAGGCTGTAGAATAAACTCAGGATTATGGCTGCTGGGCTGGACCACCTTTTTCCTTTCCATAGCCCCCAGGCCAGGACCATCCCAGATAAACCCCAAATTAAACCATCCCCTGCCAGGTAGAGCGGAGAGATTGCCATCGGTAAAGACTGCAAGAGTTCAATATTCCTGATGGTCTGGGTGAACTTCAAAAAGTGAAAAATACTGACCAATAGGAAAAACCAGCCCAGACCAGTTAACAATCGGGGGCGTTTAATAGTGCTGACTTCCTCAATTTGGATCGCATTATTATTCGATAATTCGGTCATAGTGTCAGGGGAAACCTATTTAGATGATGGTTTCGGTTTTTTACCATCCAGGAAATCTTCCATAGCTGGTGTTGATGAAAACCAGATATAAAAACTTAAAACAATTCCGATCACTGACAAAACCAATCCAAAGTAAACATCCCATGGAATATAACGGAAAGTATAAAAGTGTTCTCCTCCTCTTGCATCTACTGAGATCCAGCTTTCACCGCGGATTCTGATCCTGTATCCGTCGCTCCAAGCTTTCCAACCGTTCCAGTTATGTTCCTTGACAATCAGCTGCCCTGAATGAACAGTTAGGCAATACACCTCTAGATGACCACCCTTTGCTGTGGCGGAACATGGTAGTTGGTCCTTTCCGGTATCGATATAGGCGTAAGCATAGTCTGAATTTGTATAAACGGAGATATCATCGATATCCCCATCTTGAATCATGCCCTCGTGAGGAGTTCCGCGCGTTAGTTGAAGATATGGTTTGGGGGCATATCGACCTTTCCACCACCAGGGATAAACAACATCCGTGATTTTTAGATCTTCTTCAATAGATGGTAATACCCACCAATGTTCTGCATACGGTGTGGCAAACCATTGAGAGTCGTATTTTGGGACCTTATTGATCGTTTGGTATATATCGTGAGTGTTGGTAAGTTTTATAAACTCCTTATTGAATTCGTAACTGGAGTATATAGAAAACACAAAAGGAATGAGCAGCAGCCATTGGCTTGCCATTGCATACAAAGGTTTTCTGGAGCCGTAGGCTAGGTTGATTGAAGGCCACTCCAGGCGCAAGAGTTGTTCTGAGCTGTAGGATGCCAGGCCTATAATGGCAGGCGCCATCAGCCCTGCAATTAATTGTGAATGCCGGATACCTGAAATGAAAGGGAATATCTTTGAGACCCATTTAAATGGGAGTCCTGTAGATAAAAAAAAGAAATATATGACGCCAATTGTTAATATAGATATGTATGGCTTGCCATCATCCTTGGGCACAGCCAAAGCCAGGATCGCCAATAAAACTGGAACCCAGCCGATATATATATTTGTTAAATAGGGGAATGGTGGTTTCTCGAGGGATTCGTTGATGTAATAATTCCAATCACGAATGACCAGATTAAGGGGGATATATTCAGGCTTTTGATGAATGCTTGGATCATCATCAGACCATTTTTCGATATTTGGGGAAAAATGAAATACTGGAATAAAGATGATACAGGCCATTAATAATCCCAATATGATGGCAACGACAAACTTCCTTTTTACTGCGGCTCGCAGTTTTATTACTACCAACAGGAATATGATCAATAACCAGGATAAAATCGCGACTTGAAGATATCCATGACCTGACAATAATAACAAAGTTATTGAACATGCCAGAAAGAGCATGGACTTTTTATCTTTCTTTTTTAAGAAATATAGCAAACTCAATATTGTAAGGACTGCCATTGTTGTGGAGAGCATGATGCCAAAAGCACCAAGTTCCAGTTTTCCAAGTACATGTCCGCCAACAATGGCCAGTGCTCCACTCCAAATCCGGATTGACCTCCGCGCGCCAAGAAGATGGGCAATTCCCCACTGTGAAATCCCCATGATCCACAGGCTGAGCAGCGTTGTAACCTTCACACCGTTGATGATCCCGAATAATAATGTTGTGATCATCACCAAGGGGTGAAACGCAGAACCAAACGTATCCGCCAGAGCGGGGAATCCACCGTTGATGCTGCCGTTCCAAAACGCGCATTCCCCGCATTCCAAGAGCTGATTCCAGAAGTTGTGGGAGATGACCTGGACTCCAAATTCCCTTCCGATCGGCCACATATGGGGATCAAAATTCAAATATTCCCGGCCGACAATTAGCACCCAAATCCCCAGCAGGACGATCTCAAAATAAAGCCAGGCTTTTTCTTTTCCGGGATTAAACCATTTCAGGATGTTAATTCCTGCTGTCTTGAGATTGAGAATAAATTTCTCCTCCCATTTCAGAAACTTAATGAACCCGTTCTCGTTCTTCTTGTATACCTCAGTACTGCGGAATTTGTTCAATTTCCACACCAGAAAGGCGGTGATCCCAACACACACTACAATGATGATCAAGGTATACATTGCAGCATTCATAGTTACCCCTACTTTCTACTTTATGGGATTAAGTGGATCCGGGTTATCTTAAACCCGTTTCCAGGCGAGCAATAACCATGCGTTGGATCTCGCTGGTGCCTTCGTAAATTTCCGTGATCTTCGCATCCCGGTAGTATCTTTCAATGGGAAGTTCCTTGGAATAC
>JAGHAU010000046.1 GCA_021161345.1 Anaerolineales bacterium
TTAACACTTTAGTGAGTTGAGGGCGCGAAGCGACCGAAACAAAAAACCACCAGCTAAGCTGGTGGAAGACGAAGGCTTATAGAAAAGAAATCACTCCGGTAGAATGGCAGTAGTTCAAGCCGCCAAAACAACAAGGAGTGATTTCTATGGCTAAAAGTTTAGCACATACGAAGTGGATGTGTAAATACCATATCATATTCACCCCCAAGTATAGAAGGAAAATTATCTACAATCAATACAGAGAAAGCATTGTTAAGATACTGAGAGATCTATGTAAATGGAAAGGGGTAGAGATAATAGAAGGAAGTGCGATGGTAGATCACATTCACCTGGTAGTCTCAATTCCGCCGAAGTACAGTGTATCAAGTATCATGGGATACCTGAAGGGTAAGAGTGCGTTGATGATATTCGATCGACATGCGAACTTGAAATATAAGTTTGGAAATCGGCACTTTTGGTCGCGGGGTTACTACGTAAGTACAGTGGGTTTAAATGAAGCGACCATAGCGAAATATGTGAGAGAGCAATATAAACATGATCAGATGATGGATCGAATCAGTACGAAAGAGGTAGAAGACCCCTTCAGGGGTAGCTAGGTAATCGGTGCATCGGGCTTGAACGAAGAGAAAGCAGCACCTTGAGGTGCAGCAAGTAACAGGCCCTTATAGGGCCAGGTCAAGCCACCCGCTATGCGGGTGGTCTTGACTTGTCCAAGGAGATCGAAAACAATCGATATTCCAACTTTCAAGACTAAACCTTCAACCTTGTTATATAATCAACTTAATAAACGGGAGAATCTCATGAACCCCCAGACTGGAAAAATAATCCGCTGGATCGCCCGCATCTGGGCTGCCTTGATGGTGGCTTTTATGCTGTTCATGTTCATCGCCCATATCGTTGATGATGGAATCGGCCCTTTATTTGACCTCTCCTCCAGAGATGCTTTGATGATGGTTTCAATGATCGGGTCGGTCATCGGGTTGGGCCTAGCTTGGAAATGGGAGCGTCTGGGTGGTTGGATGACTGTAGGCGGCATGTTGGCCTTCTACTTATTTGACTATATTTTTTCAGGTGACTTCCCCAGGGGACCGGTATTCCTGATCATTGCTTTTCCCGGGATCCTTTTCCTGATCCTGGCCTATGCTGGTAAGAAAACAGATCAAGCCTGACATCGTTGCTCATTAATAAGAAATTCAATGGCCATCATCAGGGAATATTCAGATAGAGATGCAGTTGATGTTGGCATCTTGATCAAAAAAACTTACACCGAATTTAATTTGGCTTATATTCCACGAGAAGAGCAGGCGCTATTTCCGGGTCCTTTTCATTTTGCAGGAGACCAAGACCCAGAACACCAGGCTGCGATCGATCAGCTGATCCGGGTCGATTCCTCATTATATGCGGTACATCTTTTTGAAAGGCTAGGATACAAAAAATCAACAGGGGTCCGAAATAGCTGGAGCTTTGATGGTTATGGTTTGTCGATCCAGCCAATGAGGAAAGTTATAAAGTAAGCAGTAAGCAGTAAGTTGTAAGCCGTTAATAGATTAGACTTTTTCTTAGGAAAATTCTTTTTAAAACGCTGGAAAAAGTTCAATGGGGATTGCTAAAAATTCTGATCAATTTCCGATTATCGGGTCAGAAAATTTGGGAGTTGAGTAGTTTTATAAGGGGGTGATGAAGGTTTTGTCCTGTTAATTTTCCAAATGTGTCCTCAATTTAGGATATCTAAAACACCTCGCATAACTTAATGTTACATTAATGCCTTATCGGCTAAGTTTTCTCTGAAAGTCATAGTGACAATAACCAAAAATCGTCTATAATGGCAACTATGTGAAAATACTCACAATCTCAAGAGGGTTTCCTCTTAAGTTGTTTTGTAAAATTTTATCCAATATTTAGATTGGGTGAGATCCCAGGGAAAGGTGTCATATATGAAAGATAAAATCGCGAATCTCTTGAAACAATATGACAATGACAGAAGCAGGTTGATTGACATCTTACTTGATATCCAGGAGATATATCACCAGGTACCTGATGAAGCAGTTGGGATCCTTGCTGATCAGCTTGATCTGTCAAAAGTCGATGTTGAGCAGACCATTTCCTTCTATCATTTCTTGACCCAAACACCCATTGGGGAATATGCCATTTATCTAAATGACAGCCCGGGAGCCTATATGTATGGACGGGCAGAGGTTGCAAAAGCATTTGAAGAAGAAGTAGGTATATCTTTTAACAGCGTCACTCAGGATGGCCTGATTGGACTCTGGGATACTGCGGATATTGGAATGAACGACCAAGATCCGGCAGCCATCATCAATGGGATAGTATTCACAGAACTTGATCCTGCCAAGGTGAAGAAAATTATCGGGGAAATTAAAGACGGGAAAAAAGTTGAAGATATTGCCGAGAATGTCGCAGATGTTATTTATACTAAAGGTATTCTGCGAACAATGGTTAAGAATCACATCCACCTCAATAATCCTATTCCGTATGATGATCAAGAAGTTGGTAGTGTTTTAAAACAAGCTCTGGATCTAACTCCTGAACAGATCGTTAGTGAGATCAAGGAATCCAATCTCAGAGGCCGCGGGGGTGCTGGATTCCCGACAGGCCTAAAGTGGGAATTCTGCCGCAAATCTGGTGGTGACGAGGTTTACTTGATCTGCAATGCGGATGAAGGGGAGCCCGGTACATTCAAAGAAAGGGTGATCTTAACTGAATTGCCAAAAATGCTCTTTGAAGGTATGGCAATTGCCGGGTATGCTTTGGATGCCAGGCAGGGCATAATCTATTTACGTTATGAATACAGATATTTGCTTGCATACCTGGAGGATGTACTTCAGGAAATGCGTGACCAGAACCTGCTTGGAAAAAACATTGCCGGAAAAACAGGATTTGATTTTGATATCAGGATTCAGCTTGGAGCAGGATCATATGTTTGTGGTGAGGAATCCGGTCTGATCGAATCCATGGAAGGTAAACGCGGGGAGCCGAGAAACCGCCCTCCGTTCCCGGTGGAGAGTGGCTACCTGAATAAACCCACTGTGGTGAATAATGTTGAGACCCTTTGCAGAGTGGTCCCGATCATCCAGAACGGGGCAGACTGGTTTAAGTCTATTGGCACCAAAGAATCGGCAGGTACAAAATTCTTGAGTATATCTGGCGATTGTAATGCCCCCGGTGTTTATCAGGTTGAATGGGGCATGACCATCAAAGAGATGCTGAAAATGGTTGGTGCTACAGATGTCCAGGCGGTGAAGGTGGGCGGTCCATCTGGGACATGTATTGACCCAACCCAATTTGGCCGCAGCATCGCCTTTGAAGATCTTGCCACTGGTGGTTCGATGATCATCATTGGCAATAAGCGCGATTTATTAAAAGATTTCATTCTGCCATTTACCAACTTCTTTATCGAGGAATCTTGCGGTTCATGTGCTCCCTGCAGGTCCTTAACTGTGATCCTGAGGGATAAATTGACCAGGATCATAGACGGCAATGGAACGCAGTCAGATATTGCCGAATTATATGACTGGGCTCGTCTTGGTCAGACTGCCAACAGATGTGGTCTTGGCCAGACAGCTGCAAATCCGATCATAACCTCCATCGAAAATTTCAGGAACCTCTACGAAGACCTTGTAAAGACCGATGAGGATTATTTATCAGCCTTCAATATGGAACAGGCTGTAGCTGAATCCTGCGAAGTGGTAGGCAGGGTTCCGAATATCAAATCCCATTAATCGAGTGAGAGTAAAAAAGTGGAAACGATATGAATAAAAACAAAAAACTATACTTTGAGATCGATGGAAAGGCATGTTACGCAGAAGACGGTCAGTCGGTGATCGACGCTGCCAAAGCCAATGGCGTTTTTATCCCTTCTTTATGTCACGTCGAAGGTGTTAAGGCAGCTGGTTCATGCCGGGTATGTAATGTTAAGATAAATGGGCGCAACATGACCGCTTGTACAACCCCGGTAACTGACGGTATGGTCGTGGAAAATGATATCCCCGAATTGAATGAATTGAGGCAGGCTATCATTGAAGTCCTGTTTGTTTCAGGAAACCATTTCTGCCCATCTTGCGAAAAGAGCGGTAATTGTGAACTTCAAGCCCTGGCCTATCGCTACCAGATGCTGGTGCCCAGATTCCCCTATGAATTCCCCATTAAGGGAGTGGATGCAAGTTCTGAGCATATCTTTCACGACCGCAACCGCTGCATCATGTGTAAACGCTGCATCAGGACAGTCACCAAAGATGGCAAAAATGTCTTTGCTTTCAACGGAAGGGGAGGAGAACATCTTCATGTAGTCATGGATGAAAAACTTGCTTCTCAATTAACAGAAGAGGAAGCACAAGAGGCTATGGAAATCTGCCCAGTTGGTGCCATACTCAAAAAAGAGCAGGGTTATCTCGTACCCATCGGGGAACGGAAATTTGATAAATTGCCAATTGGCAGCGACATTGAAAATAAATAGCTAAACATAGGAAAAAAACCATGAGTAAACCAGTATTAGCAACAACTTCACTTGCAGGTTGCTTCGGTTGCCATATGTCCTTATTGGACATCGACGAAAGGATTCTAGAGCTGATTGAATTGGTCGAGTTTAACAAATCTCCCATCGATGATATCAAGACATTCACAAAGCAGTGTGACATCGGCTTGATTGAAGGTGGATGCTGCAACAGTGAGAATATTGAAGTCCTGAAAGATTTCAGAAAACACTGCAAGATCCTCGTGTCTGTAGGGGAATGCGCCATCATGGGCGGCCTCCCAGCGCTCAGAAATGGTTTGTCCGTGAAAGAATGCATTGAAGAAGCTTATTTGAACGGTCCTACAGTGGGCTTGAATACCGAAAAAATCCTTCCCAATGATGATGAGCTGCCAATGATCCTGGACAGAGTGTATCCTTGCCATGAGATTGTGAAGATCGACTATTATCTTCCGGGCTGCCCACCAACTGCTGATTTGATCTGGAATGCCCTGGTGGCCTTGGTCACCGGTGATGAACTTAAATTACCTTATGAAGTTGTAAAATTTGATTAATAAAAGGATACAAATATGTCACAGAAAATTACCATTGAACCCGTAACCAGGGTTGAAGGGCACGGAAAAGTCACCATTCACCTTGATGACAACAATAATGTGTCTGAATCCAGGTTCCATATTGTCGAGTTCAGGGGCTTTGAGCGCTTTGTACAGGGAAGGCCTTATTGGGAAGCCCCTGTGCTGGTCCAGCGGTTGTGCGGGATCTGCCCTGTAAGCCATCACCTGGCTGCTGCCAAGGCGATTGACGTTCTCGTCGGTGCCGGAACCGGTGAAGGACTGACCCCAACAGGAGAAAAAATGAGGAGGCTGATGCACTATGGACAGATATTCCAGTCCCATGCATTGCATTTCTTCCATCTCGTCTCTCCAGACCTATTATTTGGTATTGATGCGGATCCAGCGATTAGAAACGTTATCGGTGTAGCGCTGAAACACAAAGATCTTGCGGTGCAGGGTGTGATGATGCGGAAATTCGGACAGGAGATCATCCGTGCTACAGCAGGTAAAAAGATCCATGGAACAGGAGCCATTCCTGGAGGTATTAACAAACATCTCAGTCCTGAGGATAAGGAAGCTTTTTTGAATGGACCAGATCCGATGAACATAACCAAGATGCTTGCATGGTCCCAGGGAGTTCTTGAGTTCTTCAAAGATTATTACCAGAAGAATCAGAGCTTTATTGATGGATTTGCTTCATTCCCATCCAATCACCTTAGCCTGGTTAGGAAAGATGGCGCGATGGACCTTTACCATGGTGTGTTGAGAGCTGTTGATTCCGAAGGGAATAAGATCCTTGATGATGTGGACTACCAGGATTATGAGCAATATATCGAAGAGGAAGTCCGTTCCTGGAGCTATATGAAGTTCCCTTATCTCAAATCATTGGGAAAGGAAAAAGGCTGGTACCGGGTTGGGCCTTTAGCAAGGTTGAACACCTGTGATTTTATCCCGTCACCCCTAGCGCAGGCTGAGTTTGAGCAGTATAAAGCCGTTACTAATGGCAAACCCAACAATCACTGTCTGCACTACCACTATGCCAGATTGATTGAATTACTCCACTCTGCTGAGATGATCGAAGAGCTGTTGAATGATCCTGACCTGATGGAAGGCGAACTGGTCATAAAAGGCACCAAAGTGAATAAGGGTATTGGTTTGCTGGAAGCTCCCCGGGGCACACTGTTCCATCACTATGAGATCAATGATGATGATCAGCTTACCAAAGCAAATTTGATCGTGTCGACAACCAATAATAATGAACCAATGAATCAATCGGTGAATTATGTCGCCCATTCCTGGATGGATGGTAAGGCGGAGATCACTGAACCGATGATGAATGCGGTAGAAGTAGCTATTCGGGCCTATGACCCCTGCCTCAGCTGTGCCACTCACGCTCTGGGTCAGATGCCGTTGGAAATCTCGTTATTTGATGTAAACAACCAATTAATAGATCAGAAGCGGACCTGATCTTTCGATGCATATCCTGGTTTACGGCTATGGGAATCCTGGCAGGCAGGATGATGGTCTGGGTATAAGCCTGGTGGAAAGATTGGAGGAGTGGACAGCCCAATCCGGGTTGGAAGGTGTTACCTTCGAAAATAATTACCAGTTGAATATAGAAGACGCCGAAGCTATCTCCGATCAGGATCTGGTGATATTTGCAGATGCTTCTGAAGAGGAGATCGATGGTTTTTGCTTCAGTAAGGTAGATGGGAAAGGTAAATTATCGTTCACTACCCATGCAGCTTCCCCCGGGTATATCGTCAAGCTCTGCAATGAGCTTTTTCAAAAAGAACCGTGCGTTTTTCTGCTCCATATCAAAGGGTATGAATGGGAATTCAAGGAAGGAATCTCACTCCGAGCTCTTGAAAATCTAGATCGCGCTTTTGATTATCTGAAACCAATACTGGAAGATCCATCCACTGTATTTGGATCACCTGGTCATCTAAAATCATGTTAAGACAAAAAGGGATTCGAATATGGACATCTCTACAACCTATATGGGATTAAAGCTCAAGAACCCTATCATCATTAGCAGTTCAAGGCTTACAGGCTCGATAGATAATATCAAGAAATGTGCTGAACACGGTGCAGGAGCCATTGTGCTTAAATCGCTCTTTGAGGAGCAGTTGCTGGTTGATCCGGAAAGGCTTATGGATCAGGATAAAAAATACTTCTGGTTCCCCGAGGCAGTTGAATTTATCAACGGCCATTCCAGGGAGCAGGGAATGAATGAATACCTGGAGTTCATCCAAGCCGCAAAGACTGAAACAGAGCTGCCGATCATTGCCAGCATTAACTGCAATACACCTGATGAATGGCCAAAATTCGCTTCCAAACTGGAGGAAGCGGGTGCAGATGGAATTGAGTTAAATATTTCCATTATGCCTTTCGATAGCGAGGCCAGCAGCCAGGATATCGAAGATATTTATATTGAGATCGTGAAAGAAGTAAAGAAATTTGTGAAAGTTCCGGTTGCTGTAAAAATCAGCCCTATGTTTACAAATATATTGGGTTTGGTAAAACGGTTGGAAGGAGCTGGAGCGGACGCAGTTGTTCTCTTCAATCGATTCTATCGTCCTGATATTGATGTCGAAAATGAAAAAGTTGTTCGAAAGAGTGTTCTCAGCGGCCCAGAGGAGGTTACTCAACCTTTGCGCTGGATTTCAATACTCTCTGGCAGTGTATCCTGTGACATTGCCGGCAATACAGGCATTCATACCGCTGATGGTGTTATAAAACACCTGATGGTGGGTGCAGACGCCATCCAGATTTGTTCAGTATTATATAAAAATGGTATTGACTATATTGGGACGATGTTAGATGAGCTTGAAAAATGGTTCCAGAAAAAGAACTATTCTACCCTCAGCCAGATCAAGGGTAAATTAGGCAGGGATGGTAAAAATGCGGCTGCATTTGAGCGTGTTCAGTATATGAAGAAGACCCTTACAGATCAATAATATTCCAGATCCATTACGGAAGAGTTGTTGATTTGTCAAAATTGAGGTTGTAATCCTGCGAGATCACTCCCTCGTCTCCAATTCGATATCCTTTGGAATTAAAGCCTGTATGGCGGACGTTTTTACCTTCACAGGCGGTGATTCCTATCCATTTGCAATTCTGGCAATGTTTAAGTCCATTGATCTGAACTCCCCAGCATTCATCTTTCGATAGATAGAATGTATCCACTTTTCTCATTTTGGTTTACCTTTGTAGAGAGCTTTGTACTCGTTGTTTGGGTCAAAGAATCCAACCAATATGTTTCCCGGGCTTCCGATTTCACACCTAAAGATCATATACAAGAAAGATATTCCATAGAGTTTACTCCTGTCGCACAAAGGTTGCAAGCGATTGAGAGGTCAATCAGTCCGTTTGACTGATTTTGGGCTTCAAATGTCATGTTTTTTGTCAATTGAATCAGCCCCCTGTCTATGGTTAAATCAGTTCTACATCCTGATCCACATTGGTTCAGGAATGTTTTTACTCACAGGGAGATCCTGATTTAGATGAATAGAGGTAATTATGCCGAATAACCACTATGATGATTTCCTGTTCCGCCAGGAAATCGAAGAAGCAGCTCCATTCGTTGCTGATTTAATCCGCTGGGAAGATGAGCGCCAGGCGAGGAAATTGATCTTCATTCCCTCCCAATCCTATGTGCCCCAAGCTGTCCGGGACGCGTTAGGCACTCGCTTCCAGAATCTATATGCCGAGGGTTATCCCCCTTCAAAAATGGTCCTGGAAGATGAAGAAGGTTTGCGTGATATTGCCTGGCACCTGGCCAATTATCGGCGTTATGCAGATCGCCGATTTTATAAAGGTAAGGAGTATGCCAATATTCTGGAATGTCTGGTCCAGCGCAGGGCTGCCCAGCTTTTCGCAACGGCAGAGGTGCCAGCGCAGCAGATCCATGCGAATGTTCAGGCTTTATCCGGCACACCTGCCAATTTGGGGGTTTACTGGTCCCTGATGGAGCCGGGAGATACCTTAATGGGATTGGACCTGTATCAGGGAGGCCATCTCTCTCACGGGTCTGAGTTTAATATTTCCGGGCAGCGCTACAATGTGGTCTCTTATGGGGTTGATCCTGATACAGAGCGGTTGGATTATGATGCCATTCGTGATCTGGCATTGAAACATCGTCCCAAGATCATCGTTGCTGGCTACACTTCTTATCCCTGGGCTCCAGATTGGGGTCAATTCAGAGATATTGCAGATGCCTGCGGTGCTTATTTGATGGCGGATATTTCCCACGTGGCGGGGATGGTTGTGGCCGGGGTTTATCCCAATCCGGTTGGCATTGCCGATGTGGTGACTTTTACCACTCATAAAACCCTGATGGGACCGCGCGGTGCAGTGGTGCTGACTACCGATGAGGATCTGGCGGGAAAGATCGACCTGGCAATTTTCCCGGGAGAACAAGGGGGCCCGCATGTTAATAAATTTGCTGCCATGGCAGTGGCTTTTGAACTGGCAAAGACTGATCAGTTCAAAAAGCTGCAGCGCCAAATTGTGAAAAACGCCAAGGCTCTGGCAGAAGGATTTACCTCACGCGGATTAAGGTTAGCCTATGGTGGAACGGATACACACTTAATTCTGCTGGATCTGAAATCGATCCCCGCACCGTCGGCGCTGCCAACCGGAATGGAATACCCCGTCTGGGGAGAACCGGCAGTGCGCATTCTGGATCTGGCAGGTATGGTTGCCAACAAAAATACCATTCCAGGCGACCTGGAAACATCCCTGGCGACTGGCATCCGCCTGGGTACTCCCTGGCTGACCCAGCGCGGCCTGCTAGAAAAGGATATGGATACCCTGGCAGGTTTAATGAGTAAATTGCTCTCAAACCTGAAACCTTTTGTATATCAAGGTTTGGTAGGGAAGCTCCCGAGAGCTAAAGTTGACTTGAATATATTGGAAGAAGTCCGATCAGAGGTAGCTGACATTGCCAAAAGAGCAGGAATTGATCTGAAAGTTGAAGGGTTTGGATATCCGCATTATCAGGAAATCGAGATTGTTGATGATAAGGAAATTCACCAGATCAGTGTGACTGGTTTCAGGGCCAGTCAATTTTTGAATCAATTGGTCACATCCAATCTGATGGGGTTGCCCGCAGGAGAAAAAACAGTGTCATATTTCCTCGATGCTGGAGGGACGCTGCTGGCTGAAGCAGAGATCTGGCGGGTTGAA
>JAGHAU010000275.1 GCA_021161345.1 Anaerolineales bacterium
AAAGGGTGTGGAAATTCCAGACTCTGATAGACAGGAGCAGCTAGATATGAAAAAGCCACAAGTAATAGTTATTGCCTTTGGTATCTTCTTTCTCTTCTTAATTCAAATGGCCGGTTCCCTTGTTGAATCCATTTATATCCTCGATTTGATGAATACCTCCCTGGATGAGAAAGCGCTGGGATTGCTATTCTTCTTTTCACCTGTTTTGCTATGCTTTTATCGAAGAAAATACCCCCTTATAACAGCATGGATTCTGTTTGGGCTGCTTTTCCTGGCTCGCGGATTCACACCCTATCTGAATACATTGGGACGGATGCTAGCATCCGGGATCGGCACAGGTGCGAGTTTGATGTTATTCCCCTTCCTGATGACCGCCAGAGTAAAAGACGATTCCAGCTGTCCCAACTTGTGGACCTCTGCAGGGCTCGCACTGGCGATAGGCTTATCTGTTTTTCTACGAACCATGAATTACGGCCTGGATTACTCCCTTCTTCCTGAAGGCGCCTGGATTGGTTGGGGATTGGGGGCAGTAATGGGATATTTCCTGACCCGCCTGGAATGGACCAGCCCGGATAAAGTACGAAACAACCCCGAACCAATAACCACGGCTGTAACCGGAATTTTTCTGATAGTTGCCCTGGCTTACTTTGCCTTTTCTGCTCCGACGGTGATTGCCCGCTGGACAGAAGGTGATTATAGATTGATCGTCATGGCTGTCAGCCTTCTGGCTGTGAGTTGGGTTGGAGTATCGTTACGTAAGTCGAGCTTGATTGAAAATATCCCTCCGATGGGCTTGCTGATTTGGAACCTTTTGTTCACCGTATCCCTGACCATGACCATTCTGGCGCATCGGGTCTCTTTCCCACAAACGCCAGACGCACTTGCAGTTTTGGTTGGCGATCCTACCTGGCTGCAGCAGATACCATTGATTTTGACCCTATTACTCTTTCCTGTCATTTTTCTTGACTTGCGTGTATTCTCGAACCGCATTCGGCAAGCAAATCCAACCCCCCGGGATTTTATCCCTGGGATGCTCCTCGGGAGTCTCGCCCTGGTTGTTCTGGTCTTCATACATATTTTCACGAATGTGTGGGGTTATATTGAGCCTGTAAGTCTCTGGTTCCGGAATAAGTTCTGGCTGCCTTACCTGTTGATGGCCGGGCTGATCACGCTTATCATCGGTCGTAAAGGGTTTAATGCTCAGGACGAACGAGTGGAAACGTATAGCGATTTGTCTCTGGGATGGGGGGTACTCCTTTTAATTATATTTTTGGGAACGGGTGGGAGTGCCCTGTATACCACCAGGGTCCAGACGTTTGAACCGAGGCCAAACTCAATTGTGGTCATGACCTACAATATCCAGCAGGCAAACGATGATTTTGGCGAGAGATCGTATAAAGAGCAGCTTGCTCTTATCCGGGAAGTTGCTCCGGATATCATTGCTTTACAGGAGTCAGACTCCAGCCGGATTTCCTTGAACAACAACGATTTTGTGCGTTATTACGCTGGCAAGCTGGGCTACTATTCTTATTATGGACCGAAGACAATCACGGGTACATACGGAACGGCGATTTTGTCCAGGTACCCTCTCCAAAATACACGTACAGTATTTACATTTAGTGATCAGGATGAGATTGGCACCGCAGAGGCTGAGATTGAAATAGGTGGACAGCTTTTCTCGGTCTACAACGTCCATCCCGACGGCTCGGACACAGCTATGCTGGTTTGGGCGGAAGCACTCCTGGAACGTTCCAAAGACAAATCCAATGTAATTGCCTTGGGAGATTACAATTTAAGGGACTATGAAGAAGCATACCAACTGATTGCCAGTGAGTACACAAATGCATGGGTAAGTGTATATCCCACCGAAATTGGCTCGGATGGTACGGATATGTCTGGTGAAAACCGTATTGACCACATTTTCTTTTCCCAATCCTTAAAGGCTAGTAATCCCGTTTATATACTGCCTCCCCAATCAGCTACGGATCATCCAGTCCATTGGGCTGAGCTCATTCGCTAGATCACTAGACATGAGTACCTAACGGCAATAAAATCTGTTTTATATAATATACGTCATTGCCTCGCTCCCAATGACCCTGTGCAGCGCCGACGGATATGCTGGACAAGGGATGGGAACTAAAAACTGAATACTGATTACCGAGGACTCATCAAGGATATATCCAGGAGGTTTATTTTGATTGAAGGAACGGAATTTAAAGTCTACCGATATCGTTGGGTCGTACTGTTTGCCTTCATGTTTGTTGTCGCCATTAATCAACTATTGTGGATAACTTTTGCTCCTATCACAAGCACTGCAACCACGTTTTACGGTGTATCGAATCTCAGTATAGGCCTCCTGTCCATGATCTTTATGATCGTCTATGTCTTTGTTTCAATTCCCGCTTCCTGGGCGATAGATACCTATGGCATCCGGATCGCAGTAGGTATCGGGGCTATATTGACAGGACTATTCGGCCTGCTGAGGGGCGTCCTGGCGGACAATTTTACATTTGTGTTGATAGCCCAAATTGGAATCGCCATCGGCCAACCATTCATCCTGAACGCGATGACTACCGTTGCTGCTCGCTGGTTTCCGATCAAGGAAAGAGCTACAGCCGCTGGATTGGGTTCCCTGGCGATGTACCTGGGTATTGTCGTGGCATTGGTTTTGACCCCCTTTCTTACAATTAAATCTCAAATCAACGGGATGCTGCTCATCTATGGGATTGTTTCTGCGGTTGGAGCGGTTGTGTTCTTTATATTTGTAAAGGAACGCCCCCCGACAGCTCCCTGCCGTCCTGATCAGGAAGAGCGCTCTCTCGTTTTTGATGGCCTGAAGGAATCCCTGCGATTGAGAGATTTCATACTCCTGCTTGTGATCTTTTTTGTGGGGCTGGGAGTGTTCAATGCAGTAACTACATGGATTGAAGACATCGTCAGGCCAAGAGGTTTTTCGATAGTCCAGGCTGGATATATAGGAGGTTTGATGATTGTGGGGGGAATTATCGGTGCTGTTGTCATACCGATGCTTTCTGACCATTTTCGAAAAAGGAAACCTTATGTGTTATTGGCTGTGATCGGTGCAACTCTGGGTCTGGTCGGTATTACTTTTGCAACAAGTTACGGGCTTTTGCTGGTCTCGGCTTTTGTTTTTGGGTTCTTCTTGTTGAGTGCCGGTCCAGTTGGTTTTCAGTATGGGGCCGAAATTACTTATCCAACACCAGAAGGAACGTCAAACGGACTGCTTTTGCTTATGGGGCAAATCTCGGGCATCGTTTTTATCCTTGCTATGGACAGCATGAAATCCCCCGAGACTGGGTCTATGACCTTACCGTTGACCCTCATGATCGGGCTTTTGGTGATCAGCCTGATTTTTGCTTTTAGGCTCAAAGAAGCAAAGACTATTTTGACAGACAATTAGGATCGCTGAAGCACAATCAAGAGAAAATGCCTTCTTCTGGAGATATTAGTAACCCCCCTCTTGACCTAACCGGAAGAGAATGTTACACTAGCGTCCGTTCAATTTATTTACCAAGGAATTTTATGAACAAGCTCAATGTAAAAATCTTTTCTTCCTGCGGATACGCAGAATTATCTGGGAGGTTTCCCATTGCTTGAGCTTGTGTAAATTAAAAAGACATAACCTCAGCTCCGGGAACCTAAAACCCCGGGGCTTTTTTTCTTAATCGGATCAGGTCTCGGGAAATCCCGTGGCCTGTTTTTTATACAGGCAATAATTCATCATTACCACAAGGATTTAAAATGTTGTTCAGCAATTCAATGAAGAGAGTAAATTCGATCTACCAGGAATACCCCAAGCAGTTCTGGATCATTGTTGGTTCAAATTTCATTGACCGCGTTGGCGGAGCCTTGATATTTCCCTTCTTTGCTCTGTACATCACCATGAAATTTCAAGTGGGTATGACAGAAGTAGGTTTGTTATTTGCCCTGTTCTCTGTTACGGACATGATCGGGAATATGATCGGTGGAGCACTAACTGATTTCCTCGGTCGAAAGACCATGATCATTATGGGTTTGGTCATCAGCGCAATGACCAGCCTGGGAATGGGATTTGTTCAGGAGCTGGAATGGTTCTATGTTATGGGAGCGATCTCAGGTCTGTTCGCTACTGCTGCCGGGCCGGCTCATGAAGCCATGTTGATCGATATCCTTCCGGAAAAGAAACGATCAGAGGGATTTGGCGTGATGCGGGTGGCGATGAACCTTTCGGTCGCGATTGGTCCGGCAATTGGCGGATTTCTCGCGTCCAGGTCATATCTGATCCTGTTTGTTGCAGATACGATAACCAGCTTGATCACTGCCTTGATCGTTTATCTTGTGATTGAGGAGAGCATGCCGGAAGAAAAAGAATCCAAAGTCAAGAAGGGCTTCAAAGATACCTTTATTGGCTATGGAGATGTGTTAAAGGACAGGAAATTTATGATGTTTGTGGTGATCTCGACCATCGCTACACTGGTGTACTCCCAGATGTACAGCACATTATCTGTCTTCTTAAGGGATGTTCAAGGTGTTCCTGCGTCCGGCTATGGCTGGTTGATGACCTTAAACGCAGGCATGGTGGTCTTGTTCCAGTTTATGATCACACGCAGGATCTCAAAACGCCCGCCCATGTTGATCCTGGCCCTGGGTTCGCTGCTGTATGTGATCGGTTTTGGCATGTATGGCTTTGTGAATGTGTACCTGATGTTCATGTTGGCGATGGTGATCATCACTATAGGAGAAATGGTCATAATCCCGGTCGCTCAGGCTTATGTGGGTAATGCGGCGCCGGAAGATATGAGGGGTCGCTACTCCGGGGTGATGGGATTCTCCTGGATGATACCCTGGATGATCGGCCCGTTACTGGCTGGCCTGATCATGGACAATGGAGACCCAAACTGGGTTTGGTATGGCAGTGCTATTCTGGGTATGATCGCCGCTTTGGGATTCCTGTGGCTCCGCAAGAGGCATGATCAGGATTGGAGGCCTTCACCAGAAAATCCAGAATTGAAAACGGGTTAGAATAAGGAAAGGAAAGATGAAAAATAAATTACCTGAAAATTACACTTCCCGCCAGGCTGTGATGGATGATTTGTCCGAAATCCACCGGTTGGAGGAAAAAAAGTCACTTCGTTATACCGGCGTCCCCGGCTTTTCCCTGGAACGGCTGAGGAACGAGTATGAGCTGCCGGGATTTGAGATCAATAAAAGTGTTCATCTGGTTGAAGATCACTGGGGAACCCTGGTAGGCCTGGTGGAGGTTTGGGACGAAACCGATCCTCCGGTCCATCCATATATAAGGATCACGGTGGACCCGGATTTGGAGAACCAGGGCATTGAAGACTACCTGATGGGTTGGGCTGAGGAGCGAGCTCAGCAGGTTTTTGACCGCCTCGATCCCGGCCTGCGTGTGGCGATCCGGGCTCATATTAACCATGTGATCGATTCTACAGCGAATGCGCTAAAATCCGCGGGGTTAGAACAGATCCGGCATGGTTTCCGGATGCGAATTGAAATGGAGCAGGAGCCTGATCCACCAGTCTGGGCCGAAGGCATCTCCCTGCGCCCCTACAATCCCAATCAAGATGCCAGGGCGGTGTATGAAACAGATGAAGAGGTCTTCCAGGATCATTTTGGGTTCATCAAAGAAGAGCCAGAAGTGGGCTTTGAGAGATTTATGCACCATATGGCGGGCGACGATTCTTATGACCCATCATTATGGTTCCTGGCAGTGAATGAAAAGGACGAAATCGTGGCTATTTGCCTCTGCCGCCGGTACGGCGCGGAGGACAAAGAGGCAGGTTATGTGTCCAGCCTGGGTGTAAAACGCCCCTGGAGGCGTCAGGGCATTGCCCAGGCCCTTCTGTTGGAGTCTTTTGGCGAGTATTACAAACGCGGCAAGAGAAAAGTGGATCTGGGGGTGGACGGCGAATCCCTTACTGGTGCAACCGATCTGTACAAAAAAGTGGGTATGTATGTCCTGCGCCAGTATGACACATATGAAAAAGTGCTGCGTCCGGGTGAGGATGTAAGTGTTATTGCTATTGAGACGTCAGAAGTAAAATAATTTACAAAGGAGACGGATGATCCAAACAGTCATTTTTGATCTGGGCGGGGTGTTGGTTCGTACTGAAAACCAGGATCCCCGCCGGATACTTGCTGAAAGATACGGCCTTACCTATCAGGATCTGAACGATCTGGTTTATGGATGTGAAAGCGCAGAGCTGGCTACTCGGGGAGCGATCACAGCTGAGGAACACAAAGGAACAGTTTTAAGGGAATTAGGAATTGCCCCAGGCACCTTTGATGAATTCGGAGAAGAGTTTTGGGGCGGAGACTCGCTTGATAGCGTCCTTGTTGAATTCATCAGATCCCTTCAAGGCGAGTACAGAACTGTTTTGTTAAGCAATGCATGGGATGATCTCAGACCATTGTTGATCAATCTTTGGAAAATTGATGGCATTTTTGATGACATTTTCATTTCGGGTGAAATAAAGTTGGCTAAACCTGACCCGAAGATTTTTCAGCATGTTATCGCTGCTTTGGGTGCAGATCCGTCCACCTTGCTATTTGTGGATGATTTTATTGAGAATATCGACGCGGCCCGGGAGGCCGGTATCAACGCCATTCATTTCCGATCCAGGGAACAGGCTTTGATAGAATTAGCCGAGTACCTGGATAGCGAATTATAACTGCAAAGATCCCGATACCTATGATTGGAAAACTCTTTTTCACATTGACGTACTGGCTTGGTATTCCACCCTGGGATACAGGAGTCACCCCTCCGGAAGTTTACAAATTTCTGGAAGATAACTCACCTGGAAAAGCTCTGGATCTGGGCTGCGGTACAGGAACCAACGTGATCACCATCGCAGAACACGGCTGGTTGGCAGAGGAGTGGATTATGTGCCCCGGGCGGTGAGAACCGCAAAACAAAAAGCCAGGAAGAACAGCCTGAGTGATAGGGTTAAATTTCGGGTCGGTGACGTGCTATCCCCGGCTGCATTTAAGGGGGATTATGATTTGATCCTGGATATTGGCTGTTTTCACAGCTTCTCTGGTGAAAATATAAATCGGTATATTGAAAATATTTCATCCCGTTTGATTTCTGGCGGCAGCTTTCTGCTGTATGTGCATCTGGATGAATCTTCCAGAACCGGACATGGGGCGATCGAAGACAGTTTGAAGAAACTGGGTGAAAAGTTGAAGCTGGTCAAGCGGATTGATGGGGAAGAATCCTCCAAGCCTTCGGCTTGGCTGGAGTTTAAGAAGCAGTAATAAATATACGTTCAAAGGATAGCGCCTGCTCTCCTTTACTGGATCATATCGGGAGCTGCGTGAGGGCGGTGATCTACCAGTTCCAGTCGAGGTGGCAATCGAGATGCTCTTCTTCTGAAGTCCTTCGCCATGTTCAGTATCTCCGCTCAGAGATTTGTGGATTGTTCAGTTGATGGTACTAAAAATCTCTCCCGCTAACTGCTTGAATTTCCCCACATCAACTTCCATTAAAAGCTCTCTCCTGGTTTCCCTTTCAAGGCTATACGGTTTAAGATACTCCGCTGCAAATTTGCGGAATAAGACCAACCCATCTGCAGGTCCATAAAATGATAATGAGCGATCCAGGTGTTCGAGCATAAGCTCCTGTACTTCAGATGGTTTGACCTCGTGGCGGTTGCGTCTGGAGAAGATCCATGGATTATGAACTGCACCCCGGCCGATCATCACCCCATCACAACCCGTCGCGTTGATCATGTTCTCGATGTCATCTACCTGGCGGATACCTCCATTTCCCAACACGGGAATCTTCAAACGATCCTTGATCTCAGCCAGGGTATTAAGATCAGGTTTGCCTTCGTGGCCCTGTTCCTTGGAGCGCGCATGCACAGCTACCAGGGATCCGCCAAACTCTTCGATGATCTGGGACAACAGCATCCCATTTTGACAATCCTTCCAGCCCAGCCGGATCTTGGCGGTAATTGGCAAATCAAGGGATTTGGAAAAGGATTTAACAATCCGGGCAGCCTTGATAGGAGTGCGCATCAAGCCTGCTCCGGCGCCTCTCCCGGCGATGGAGCGGTTGGGACAGCCCATATTGATATCGATTGCATCCGGTTCAAGTTTCTGCAGGATCAGGGCTGCCTTTAGGAGGGAGTCCGCGCTGTTTCCGTAGATCTGGAAAAAAACCGGGCGCTCATCCTCTGTGAAATGGATCTTGTCTTTGATGTAATGAGGCCGCTGAAGAACGTCCTCGGCTTTTACGAATTCTGTATAACTGATAGATGATCCGAGTTCGCGGCAAATGGATCGAAAAGGCCAATCGGTGTAGCCATCCATGGGGGCTAAAACCAGGTTGCCTTTAATTTCCAGATCGTTTACCAGGAAAGCGGTTTGATTTCTGGGCATCTTATTTCTTGACCAGGGCTTCGTTAAGAGCTTGACTTAAGGAGCGGACTTCGATCACGTTGATGTCTTTGGGAAAGGTAATCCCCCCACTGCGCAGCCGCTTGGGAATAATGGCGGATTTAAATCCGAGTTTGGCTGCCTCGCCCAATCGATCGCTCATCCGGCTGGCCATGCGCAGCTCGCCAGAAAGACCGATCTCGCCGATCAGGATTGTATCTGCTTTGACTGGTATATCTTTGACTGAGCTGGCGATGGCTGCGGCAACTGCCAGATCGGCAGCTGGTTCACTGATCCGCAGGCCACCAACCACATTCACAAAAACATCCTGGTCAGTAAGTTTATACCCCGCCCGGCGGGTTAATACGGCTGTGATCAGAAGCAGGCGGTTGAACTCGATCCCATTGGGAGTTCGGCGGGGATTGCCAAATGTGGTGGGATTGGTTAATCCCTGGATCTCTACCAGGATAGGGCGGGTGCCTTCCATGGTAACTGCGATCGCCGATCCTGGAGCATTGATCATACGCTCGGCCAGGAAAGCCTCAGAAGGATTGGTTATCTCAATCATGCCTCGTTCCTGCATTTCAAAGACTCCTACTTCTGAAGTGGCGCCGAAGCGGTTCTTCACGGAACGAAGCAATCGGTAAGCCTGAAAACGATCTCCTTCCAGATATAAAACCGTATCTACAATATGTTCCAGGACGCGAGGTCCGGCGATATTGCCTTCTTTGGTTACATGACCGATCAGAAAAATGCTGGTTCCGGTCCGCTTGGCATATTCGCGGAGAAGAGAGGCGCACTCCCGGACCTGGGAAACAGAACCGGCAGATGATTCCAGTTGGGGCAAGTAACTGGTCTGGATCGAGTCGACGATTAATAGTTTGGGTTTGATCTCTGCGGCATGGTCAAGAATGGCGTCCAGATTAGTTTCTGTGACCAGCAGCAGCTTGGAAGGCAGACTGGAAACTTCGCCAGCCTGGTCGCGCTGCAAACGGTCGGCTCGCATCTTGATCTGCCTTTCAGATTCTTCGCCCGATACATACAACACCTTTTCCTGTTCGGCAATTTCCAGAGCAATTTGCAGCAATAAGGTTGACTTGCCAATCCCGGGGTCTCCACCGATTAAATTGATAGAACCGGGAACCAGGCCTCCACCCAACACCCGGGAAAATTCCTGGTGTTTCAGCTGCATTCTATTTTCTTCGTCAGAGTGGATATCCTGGATCGGTCGCGGCACGGATGTTGCATTAAAACGAGCAGAGGACGCGGCTGAAGATGGGCTGCTTTTTTCAATCCGTTCTTCCACCATGGTGTCCCAGTTGCCGCAGGTAGGGCATCGTCCCAAGTAACGGGGATTGGTATAACCACAGTCCTGACAAATGTATTGTGTATGTGATTTAGCCATAAGGAAATTATAACGCCTTCAAATTAAGGTAGAGTTTGCGAAAATCCAAAGATCAGGTTAGTTTGGCACTGCTCTTGCAAAATATGAATAGTAAGCTATAATGATTATAGAACAAATGTTCTGTTTGACAAGGGAATAGGGAGACTTAAATGGATATCGGCATGTTGTGGTTTGATAATGATAAAAAGTCCAGCATACCCAGCAAGGTTGAAAAGGCAGCCCGTTATTATCAGAAGAAGTACGGCAAGAATCCTGACGTGTGTTATGTCCACCCCAAGATGGTTAAGGGGGAAAAAGAAAAGAATAATGGAGCGAAAAAACCAACCGTTGGTAATCCGCTCAAGATCGGAAAGATCCTGGTTCTGAAAAACGACAAAATCCTCCCGGACCATTTTTGGATCGGGATTCGCACTTTGGAAGATAAGATCAGTTAGGGTGGGTGATATAGATTTCCCAGCTGCCCCAGTAAGAATCCCCTGATTCGGTCTGGCAGGTAGGCACTTCAATATCAGTAATGACCAAACCGCTGTCAGGGACTTCAAGCTGGTAGGTCAACCCCGGTTCTGCCAAATAGTCCGCATACCCCAATCCCAGTTCAGGCTTCAAACCAGTATAAAAAACCTCGGACGGATTTGTCCCAAGTGAGATTTCCAGTGTAATTCCTGGTACTCCTTCTCCAGAGCCATCTGTAGCGATGATCTGGATCAATGTTTCCCCCAGGGTGGGATCACAAATGGGAGATGAATCCTGCAGGATAAATGGAGGGGATGAAGTAGGAGATGGCGTTGGAGAGGAGAGTGCTTCGCTGGTTGGCTCCCGTGTTGAAGTGGCAGAATCCTGTCCATCGTTTTCTGAATTGCTGCCGCTATTGGACCCGTTGGAAGTCTCATCTTCTGATATTGCACTCACCGTAGGTGGAATGGGAGTCGCTGCCGGTCCTGATGATATCTGCAGTGCAGCAGAGAGATTGGCAAGCACTTTGGCCATCTCATTATCACCGTTTTCAGCCAGGAATCGCTGGGCCTGGGCCGCCAAAGCCAGGGCAGGATCATTATCTCCGATCAGTTCCAGTCGCGCTTCTGCACGCGGTAGATTGTTATTGGCCTGGTAAGCGCGGGAGATCAAAGAGCGGTAAATATCCTTATAATCATCCCGGAGCAAGTTGGGATGTGTATCCACTTCCCTGACAGGGGAAATTACCCAGGTGTATATCATCCCAAGGGCCAGGCCAAGGATCAATCCCGTTAGCAGATACCAATTACCCCGATTTTGTTCCATGGGATTATTCAAGCTCCTTTATCGCGTTATGAAGATCCCGCAGCAGGAACATATCCGGAAGTGTGTATTCTGCTTGTGAGGCGAACTTAAGTGCATTTTCAACACTTACCAGGGGTGATTTATCCTCAAGTAATGTTAGTCGGTTCAACGCCCAATCCAGATCACCTTCCTGGTGATAGACTTCAGCAACCATCAGGGTGTAATCGGTTTTGTAATCGACTCTTAAGCTTTCCAGAGTTGTGTCCTGGTAACTGACCGGATTGACCACCCAGCCGTATACCAGTCCTAAACCCAGGCCAAGCAGCAGAATCAGGATAAAAATGGTCCAACGAGACATAAATCACCTTTTGAAAAATCTTTCCTAATTGTGCCATAGAGGGATAGAATGGACAAGCCATCCTATCTAAAATAATGCAAAAATGTCCTCAAATAGACTAAATATCCACAAAATTAAGGTTTTATTAATCCCGGAGGCCGTTTCTTGACGTGAATTGTGGCAAGTGATATAGTTGTCGCGGAGGCTCTCCAAATGGAAAATCACCACCAGGATGATCAGTTGGAAGATAATAATGACGAACAGGTATACGGGATCTTTTCTCCTTTTCGGGATCTGATACGAGATCTTGTGGCAGGAGAAAATGGTCGTAGAATACTAACCATCGGAGGAGTTGTCCTGCTGGTTATCGTTGTTATTGTTGTAATTAGAGCTTTTTATCCTCAATCACAGGATGTTCAGCAGACGCTCTCGGTATTTGCGGACCAGCCCTCAGCTGAAGAACCCGCTACAAATCAAAGCATCCTGGAAATGCCCAGTTTTGTTCAGGACCAAACCTCCTTGACAAGGGGAATCCACCGCGCGGCTGTTATCCATACCACTATCCCTACCAGGTCCAGGGAGGATGTGCTGAAATACGTAGTGGAACAGGGCGATTCCTTGTTTGCGATTGCCGAGAGATTTGGTTTAAAACCTGAAACTGTCCTGTGGGGCAATTTTGACACGCTGGCTGATAACCCTCATACCCTCCAACCCGGGCAGGAGTTGAATATCCTCCCAGTAAACGGTACCTACCACGAATGGCGGGATGGGGAAAATCTGCTCAAAGTGGCTGATTATTACGGAGTAGATCCGTTGGAAATCGTTCAATATCCGGGCAATAAGCTCGATATCTACGATTTTGATCTCGATAACCCTTCCTTTGACATTGGACAGATGTTGATCGTCCCAGGAGGAGCTAGGGAGTTAGTGGACTATGGTCCGCCGGCCATAACCCGGGACAACCCTGCTATTGCAGCTACTTATGGGCCTGGCCACTGCGGTGCGATTTACACTGGTTCTGTCGGTGTAGGAGTTTTCCTGTGGCCTACTACAGAACGCTGGGTATCGGGTTATGATTACAATCCGGGCGCAAATCACCCCGCCATTGATATTGCCGGAAGTATAGGGAACCCCGTTTGGGCTTCAGACAACGGCGTGATCGTATACGCCGGATGGAGCAACTCCGGATATGGCAACCTGATAGTGATTGACCACGGCAATGGCTGGCAAACTCTCTATGCTCACTTGAATTCAATTAGTGTTGGCTGCGGCCAAAGTGTAAATCAGGGCCAGGGTATTGGCGGATTGGGATCCACCGGAAATTCTACCGGGGCCCATCTGCACTTTGAAATGATCTATGGTGGTGCAAAGGTGAACCCCTGGAATTTCTTGCAGTAGTTTTGGAACTTTAGAGCACATTCAAGCAAGGTACAGTTCTGTACCTTGCTTTTTGTTACAATAAGGTAGTTATCCAGTACCCTGGTTTATTAATAATGAGCCAATACAAAAAAAAGCATCAATTGCTGTTCACCATAATCGTCATTGCCTTGATGGCAGGTTCCTGTGATCAAATTTCCACGAGTGATTCAGGCTTGCAGTCGACCTCTGTGCTGGTTCAAACTATCCCTCCGGCAACATTAACAGCGATCAGCGCTGCCCAGGAACCCAGCCAGACGCCTGTCCCGGAACCAATGGGTTTGCCATGGTCCTCTGTGGAGGGCTTGGAATTGGATTTCTGGTACGTGTGGGATCTGGACCAGCCAGACACAGGAATGAACGCGATTGTGGATCGGTTTAATCAGGAGAACCAATGGGGTATTGTGGTTAACCCTGTAGATCAGGGGTTGGTGCTTGACCCTCTGGATTCTATGGAGATGGCCTTTGAAGAGGGGATTGTGCCCCATCTCCTGCTCAGCGACGCTTCCACAATCGCCAGCTGGTATCAAGATGGATTAACGCTGGATCTGGCACCATTTCTGGATGATCCTGCGGCAGGTATACCCGTGAAAGACCAAAATGATTATTACTCAGGGCTTTTGGATGGATTTACCATTGCTGGATCAATTCGGCCTGGCATTCCCTTTTCCCAGGCTATTCAGGTTATCTATTACAATCAGAGCTGGGCGGGGGAGCTGGGTTATTCCACTCCGCCAAACTCAGAGCAAGATCTGGAAGAACAGGCCTGCTCTGCTGCAGGAGATCGAGAATTATCGGCGAGTTCCCAGGTCCAGACAACCGGGATCCTATTATCACCTGAAGCGGCCAATATCGCTTCCGCGGCCTATGCTTATGATGGGTCTTTCCTTAGTCCGGAAGGTGATGGGTACCTGTTCAACACCCCCGAGATGCAGCAGGTAGCCGAGGATTGGCAGAGTTTACTCCGACAAGGTTGCGGAACGACTTTTTACACGTATCCTGACCCCATGTCGAGTGAGTTGTCCTTTGAGTATTTCAACCAGCGCAAAACCATGATGATGGTGGGTTCTTCCCAGATGATGGATTATGTTAACATGGGAGCTAACAAGACTGGGAGAGCGGATGATTGGGAAATGCTCCCATTCATAGGTCCAGAAGGTAAAAAAGCAGTTTCTTCAGAGATCCAATCGATTGTGATCTTTAATACCTCTCCAGAAGAAGAACTGGCATCGTGGTTGTTTCTAAAATATCTGACCTCACCGGAAGTGCAGGCGGAATGGTCTCAGTACAGCAGATATTATCCGACTCGAAAGAGCAGCCTGCGTTTATTGCGGGACTTCCGGACCGAGAATCCCCATTGGTCGCAGGGCTTAAATTTGTTAAAATACAGCATTGGGATACCTCTGTATCCATCCTGGAATACTGTTAAATTATCTATAGGTGATGCATTTGAAGAGATCCTCATCGATGGAACCCTGGATGTAGAGGAGCAGCTGCTCGCTTTGGATCAGCTGGCGGCAGAATTATGGGAATATACCAGGGAATGAAATTCAGGATCAGGACCAGTTTTGAGGGAAATTATGGCAAATAAACCGCAAGTGACCATTTTCACGGACGGGGCCTGTTCAGGAAACCCGGGACCCGGGGGCTGGGGCGCGCTGCTTCGGTTCGGGAAAAACGAAAGGGAGTTTTCTGGAGCAGCCGAGGAAACTACAAATAACCGAATGGAGCTTACGGCTGCGGTGATGGCATTTCGAGCTCTTAAGGAACCCTGCCAGGTGGAAATTTACACCGATTCAGAATATTTGAAGAAAGGAATTACTGATTGGATCAATAATTGGAAAAAACTGGGTTGGCGGAGAGGGTCACCAGGAAAGACCAAACCACTAGCCAACGCAGATCTCTGGAAGGAACTGGACCAGGCTATCTTCGATCACCAGGTGTCATGGCATTGGGTCCGGGGGCATGCAGGACATACTGAAAACGAGCGGGTTGATTTCCTGGCTGTATCGGCAATGAAAAACCGTTAGGCGTTCCAATAATGGGGAAACTGAAGGCTCTCTCTACGGTATAATCCTCACATGGAAGCTCCAAGACTGCAAATCAAAGAAGAAATTCTGCTGGCAAAACAATCTCGCCAGGAAGGTAATGAAGGCCGGGCCAGAGTATGTGCCCGTCGGGCGGCAGGAGCCGCTGTTAAAGAATATCTTGTCAAAAAGGGAATTAGTCAAAAACAGGAGAATGCCATTCAGTCCCTGCTTATTTTTAGTCAGTCGAAAAATTTACCTATCCAGGTTCAAGAGGCTGTAGATTGGCTGGTCCAGAGGGTGAACCAGGATCATAATCTGCCCTCTGAAGTAGATTTGATCCACGAGGCTGGAATTGTCATTCAGTATGTCGAAGAGAACAGGTAGAAGTATCCATTAATCCCCAACTCATGAAACGTATCAGGAAAACCCCAATCTGGTTGGTAATAATTGGATTGATCCTGGTAGCTTCAGGCTGTAATTCTCCAGAAAAACCTGCGTTTTCCACTAGTGTGTCCCCCTCCCCAACAGTTTCTCCCCCAATACCAACTGCCCATCAAGTATCCCCGCCCCCATCCACACCCACACCGGAACCTGCCTCTCTTCCAATGTCTGTTCCGCTGGAAAGGACGCAATACGTCCTGGAGGCGGTATTCGATTATCAAAACCAGCAATTATTTGTGGAAGAAAGGATTCTCATTCCCCATCCTGCAAATAACCAATTGAATGACATTGATCTGGTTGTCATGCCAAACAACTGGCCGGATGTGTTTTCTATTCAGAATATCTCTGCGGGAGAGCTGCCAGTTGAAGGTTATGAAATTAACGGGATGATCCTGAATATTGAACTAGGCAGTCCGGGCTGGCTGCCTGGAGAGAATCTTGAACTTGATATCCAATATTTCCTGGACCTTCCGAAACTGAGCGCCCGGAATGAGTTTGCCCCCTCGCCATTTGGATATACCACCCTTCAAACGAACCTTGTCGATTGGTATCCTGCCGTCCCACCCTACCAAGATGAAGTAGGCTGGGTCATTCATGAACCCTGGGCATTTGGGGAATATTCGGTTTACCCCGCGGCCGATTTTAAGGTCAGACTGGAATTGGGCACACCAGGGTTAATTGCGGCTGCCAGTTCAGCTCCCCTGGAAGCGGGAGACCCCCTGATCTATTCCCTGGAAGGAGCCAGGAATTTCGTGTTCTCCATCAGTCCAGCCTACACTGTGCTGGAA
>JAGHAU010000091.1 GCA_021161345.1 Anaerolineales bacterium
ATTTACATAAATCCCTTATAGATGGTTTTAGTCCTTTTATAAACTGGAAAAAATAATAGCGGATCTAGATGATCAACTTCTCTTAAATATTTAAACCTGAATTTTAGCTGTAGTTACGGACTCCCGTCCCCAGATAAAAGGAAAATTACATTCCAATAAATGCTAATTTCCTCCAGGTATTGGTAAATAGATAATCGAACAGCAGAACCCGGGAAAACCAAAATGGATATCAATAAAGAGGCCCATTCGAACAGAAAAAAATAGCTCTGATTGCCCATGATCATAAAAAGGATGACCTGTTGGCCTGGACAAAATTCAACCAGGAGAAACTTTCCAGACACATCCTTTTTGCCACTGGAACTACAGACCAATGGCTGTCAGAGGAATTGGGAATACCGATCCAACGCATGCAAAGCGGCCCCCTGGGAGGAGATCTTCAGATTGGAGCGAAAATCGCTGAAGGGGAATTTGATGTGTTGATCTTCTTCTGGGATCCGCTTGAAGCCCAACCAAATGACCCTGATATCAAGGCCTTGCTGCGTCTTTCAATTGTCTGGAATATCCCGGTTGCAATGAACCGCTGTTCTGCAGATTACATCATCACTTCTCCCCTCCTGGGCAGCGAGTATGTACGCATTGCTCCGGATTATGAAGAATACACTAAACGGTTGGAAGATCATTATTAAAACTTGATCTCCTGAAAAGGACAAGAGACTTAAAAAAGATGCGGGACCTTTAAGAGTAAAGATCCCGCATCTTATGTGTTTAACTGTCCTGCTTATTTAAGTGCAGTAATCTTCACCCCAGCCTGATTTAGAAAATCCAGCGAACGATCATCCTTATATTCCTTGTCATAGACGATCTCAGATATACCTGCATTAATAATCGATTTAGCGCAATTAAAACATGGCTGGTGGGTCACATATATGGTCGCCCCCTCAGTAATCACGCCATGGAGTGCTGCCTGTATAATTGCATTTTGCTCGGCATGCAGAGTGCGGACACAATGTCCATTATCCATTAGACACCCTACCTCAGAACAATGAGGTAATCCTCGAGGACTTCCGTTATAACCTGTAGTCAAAATGCGTTTATCGCGTACGATCACAGCCCCAACTTGAGCTCTCTCGCAGGTGCTTCTCTTAGCCACCTCAAGGGCAATATTCATGAAGTATTCATTCCAGCTAGGTCTTTTTTCCTCAGCACCCATTTTTTACTCCTGATCAATTTTTGTTCAGAATCTTTGTCACAGGTATAGTTTATTTTATTTGGAATCCGGCTTTATTGATTGCTTGCCTGAGATGCGGCCTTGATGGTTTACTGGACCGCCTCGCGGAATGTTCCATCCAGCCGTAATCCGCAGGATCCCGGTCCTCTCGATCTACCTGGCGTCCGCTATAAATTCCGGTTTCAATCATAGCCTGATCATATTCCAGTAAATAATCCAGGTCATTCTCCTGATAAGTTTCCCGATGCAGCACCGCCTCTAGGGGAAGCCTCGGTCTGATCATAGGCTGTTCCATTGCCCATCCCAGTGTCATCCCACAAATCGGGAAAACTAGATCTGGCAGTTGGAAGATATCTCTAATTCCCTCCGGGGCATTACGCAGGGCGCCGATAAAACAAAAACCTAAACCCAGGGATTCTGCTGCTAAGGCTGCACTCTGCATGGTGATGGCCGCATCAACAGCACCGACCAAAAAATTCTCCATGTACCCTGCCTCAATATCATAGCCCTGATATTCAGATACTCTTTTCAATCTGCTGAAATCAGCACACCATAATAAGAATACTGGGGCTTGTGAGATATGGGATTGTCCGCCGCTGATCTCCTGGACTTTTGTCTTTTTATCCGGGTCTGTGGTGACAATCACACTATAGGTTTGTAAATTTGAGGAGCTTGAAGTATGCTGGGCAGCAGCTATAATTTGTTCTATCCAGCCCTCAGGAACCTGGTCTGATTTATAGTTCCTGACGGATCCATGTTGATGGATTAAATCAATTGTCGGGGTAGCCATAACCTTCCTCTCCAGAAATCGTTCCGGGGGGGTAATCTAGTGCTTAGTAATAGAAATGCGGTGGGGAAATCAGCTTAACATTCACTGTAACCACAAGAATAACATTTTCGACAGCCTTCCTCATTCACGAGTGCTGCCTGTCCGCATTCGGGACAAAGATCTCCCACCTCCAGCCAGGTTTCAGGCTGCCTGATCTCTTCGATGGCTTCAATCTCTTCCGGAGTTAATTCCTGGAACTGCCAGCCAGTATGCTCCAGATATTCCTGCAATGCCTGGGCGATACCATCGGGCAGGGATCTGACCCGATTTGGACCAAAACCTGTTGGGCGGCGGCCTCCAATTCCAGCATACTGCTGATAAACCTCTTCCAACCGCTGTCGGGGAGGAATGGGTGAAGACATCCTGAGTATATAAGACAAGGAGCGTCCAATGGCTTCTGACACAGCCGCGGTATCAGATCCAGCTTTGGCAGTGTTGATAAAGACCTCAAAAGGCTGGCTGTCGCCGTTTTCATTGATAGTAACATAGGCCTTTCCCAACGGGGTTTGGATACTATATGTGTAACCTTCCAAATGACGCGGTCGAGGTTTTTTCGCAGCCTGCCATTTCTGCAGTTGATTCTCAACTTCCTGGACAACCGGTTTTTCATCCGTCGAACCTGTCTCCAGAACTACCTTATCTCGGGATCCAGTCACATAAACAGTGATCCCTTTGCAACCAGTTTCCCAGGCCAGGATATAGGCCTGCGAAACGTCCTCGGGTTGAGCTGAAGATGAGAAATTGATGGTTTTAGAGATGCTGTTATCAACAAATGCCTGGAGAGCAGCCTGAACACGAACGTGCTCTTCTGCAGTGATATCACCTGATACAACAAATGTGTTCGCAATCTCTTCCGGCAAGGAGTCAATTCCCTGGCAGGTACCGGTTTCCAGGATGGTTGTGATGATATCTTCTTTGGCAGAAGAGGATAAACCGGAACTCTCAAGGGCTTGATTAAATAGCGGGCTGGTGTAGATCAGGTCTAATTCGCCGTCACTTTCAACAACGTGTCGAGTATATGCCAGCGCGAAAGCAGGTTCACACCCATATCCCTCACAACCTGACACAGTCGCAATAGTTCCGGTGGGAGCAACTGTCGTCTGGGCCGCATTGCGGATACCATGTTTTTTAATGCCCTGGACAATTTCCTCCCAATTCAATTCCGGTCTTCCCCAATCATTTTGATATTCGATGATCGATTGTGGGACTTCCCAGCTCAAGTTTTGAGGATCATAACGGCTGCCTTCAATAGCGGGGAATGGTCCCCGTTTTTCCGCCAGATGAATGCTGGTGAACATGGCATGATAGCGGATAAATTCCATGATTTGAGCAGAAAATTCCTGGCCGGCTTCTGAGCCGTACCGGACACCTGCCCGGAACATCAAATCAGCTAAACCCATAATACCCAATCCGATCCGCCTGGCTCGCATGGCAGCTTCCTCTAATTGGGGGACTGATGGCACATAAGCATTGGCATCGACCACATCATCCAGAAATTGGGTCGCAGTTTCAACACTTTTTTGCAGCGCTTCCCAATCGGGTTTTCCATCATCTGCTGCATGTTGACTGAGGTTTATTGATCCAAGGCAGCAGTTTTCATATGGGCCAAGATACTGCTCTCCACAGGGATTTGTGGCTTCCAGTTCATATAGATGGGGGATGGGATTGTATCGGTTGGCATGATCCAGAAATAACAGACCAGGTTCGCCATTGTGGTGGGCATGATAAACGATCTTGTTAAATAGATCCCGGGCCCGAATTGATTTGTAAACCAGGATGTTGATACCTGCTGCTTCGGCTTGTTCCATTGTGCCGTTGAATTTGCGGTAGGCTGGGTCCTTTACATCCGGGAAGCGCAGATCCCAGGTGTCATCATTGATGACTGCTTCCATAAATGCATCCGTGATGCCAACAGAAATATTAAAGTTAGTGATCGCGGTTTCATCGGTTTTGCAAGTGATGAAGTGTTCAATATCTGGATGATCCACGCGCAAGACCGCCATATTCGCACCACGGCGGGTTCCACCCTGCGCGATCTCCCCAAAAGCTTTATCATAGACCTTCAGGAACCCAACAGGTCCGGTTGCATGGCCTGATGAAGCTTTTATCAATGACTTGGTTGGGCGCAGTCTTGAGAAGGAAAATCCGTTCCCGCCGCCAGTCTGCTGGATCAGTGCAGCATCCCTTAAAGTTTGGAAGATACCGTCGCTCCACTTACCCATATCATCGCTGATAGGAAGCACGAAACAAGCCGCTAACTGCCCCAGAGGTGTGCCTGCTCCGGTAAATGTCGGTGAATTGGGTAAAAATCGTTTGGTTGCCAGCAGCTGATAAAATTCACGGGAAATTTTATCTACATCCCCGCCCCACTTTTCTTCTTCAGCAGCGATATTGTATGCAACTCGCCAGAATGTTTCTTCTTTGCTTTCAGTTGGCTCGCCGTCTTCGCCTTTACGAATATAACGTCGTTTGAATACTTCAAGGGCATTTTCTGTTAGTTCAACTACAGCAAGCCCTTTTGGTAGTGGTGGAATTGGATTAACGACGCTAATCTGTTCTTTGGGATCGACGTTTTTTGCCATCAATGAGACTCCTGCACTTGAATATAAAGACAAATTTACTCAATCAGCGTCCAATTTCTTTTCTACTAAAATACCCCCATATATACGGGTCGTATTCCATTATTCCCATATATATCTGGTTGAGTGGTCGTATTCTAGCATACCCATTCTGATCTAGCAACCCACAGCCAAGCGATTCAACCTTAAACTTTTCGAGCTAACAATTTTGTAAGGTTAACTGTAAATCCAATTGGATTTTTCCTGCTCTGCGTATATCTATACCGAGCCTATTTTTGCAAATTTCCGGAACCGAAACTTTCCAATGCATTTGATGTTAAAATAAGTCATCAAACTCAATCTATGGAATAGAAATATGACCCATTACCCGGAAATCATCACTCTTGATTTAAATTTCCAGAACTGTCCAAATGCTATAGCCAGCTATCTAATTCCTTATCAAGAAGGTTTGATCCTGATTGAAAGCGGCCCCGGATCGACCCAGAATGAATTGGTCAGGAATCTTCGTGAACTTGATTATTCCCTGGAAGATATAACCCATGTATTATTGACCCATATACATCTTGACCATGCTGGAGCAGCTGGCTGGCTGGCAGAACAGTCTGGTGCCAAAGTCTATGTCCATCACCGCGGCGCTCCTCATATGCTCGACCCTTCCAGATTATTGGCCAGCGCAGCGAGGATCTATCAAGAAAAGATGGATCAGCTCTGGGGAGACTTCCTTCCGGTTCCCGAGAAGCAGTTGGTAATCCTGGAAGATGGAATGGAGATTCAGATAGGTAGTTATACTTTTCGGGCTCTGGATACACCCGGCCATGCAAATCATCATATGGCTTATATCCTTGATGAAACCTGTTTCAGCGGTGACGTAGGCGGTGTTAGGATAGGGTCTTCAGGCAAACAAAACCTGCGCTTACCAATGCCGCCTCCAGAATTCCACCCACCCAGGTGGAGGGAATCGATAGCTAAACTTAAAAAGGAAAAAATCACCCGGATCGCCCCAACCCATTTCGGGATCTTCGACGATGTCGAATGGCACATAGATTCCGTACTCAGCGAAATTGACGCTGCTGAAGAATGGATGCAAAAGATCATGCCCAGGGACCTCCCAATCGAAGATCTTAGAACCGAATTTCTAGTCTGGGTCAGGAATCGCTCCTTGGAATTGGGAGTTGCCGAAGTCACGCTGGATGCGTTTGAAAAAGCCAACCCTTCTGGTATGTCAGCAGATGGCATGAAACGCTATTGGGAAAAATATATCGATCCTCAGTAAACCAATCTGGAACATTCTTCATCCGTAAGTTCCTACCAGCCCGGCCTACGAAGGGCTGGTAGTTACTTTTAAGAAATCCTTATCCTTTCCAAATGCAACTTTTAAAGACTTCCCTCGTATATTCAATAGAAAACTATCCCCCATCCAGGGGATGAATCATATTAATAAGGAGAAGTTATGTCCACAAAAAGAAAAATCCTGCTGATCTTTACCCCTCTCTTCCTGGTTCTAACGATTGGATTTGGATTTACAGCGACAGCAAAAGCCGTAGAATACGATGAGGATGGCATCATCGAAGAGGGAGAAATCATCGATGACGATCTCTTTATCGGAGCTGATACCGTTGAAATCAATGGTACAGTGAATGGTGATGTCTTTGCAGGTGGTAATGTCGTCATAGTTAACGGTACTATCAACGGCAGCCTGGCTACAGGTGCCCAGACCATCCTGGTTAACGGCAAGGTGAGCGGCAGCATTTACGCCGGCTCTATGACAATAACCCTTGGCCCAGAAACAGAAATTGGTCGGAATATGTTCTATGGCGGATTTAACTTTTCCGCTGAAGAAGGGTCAATTATCCACCGCGATCTATTAGTTGGTGCATACCAGGCACTGCTTTCTGGAGATATTGGTCGCGATGTCCAGGCTGGCGTTGGCGCCCTGGAAATTAACGGTTCAGTTGGAAATAATGTCCGGGCAGAAGTTGGCAGTTCTTCAGATGGACAGCCTCCACAAATCTATCCCAGTCCTCCCGGGATCGACACCCTTGTTCCTTCCGGCATTCGCATTTCTGATGAAGCGGAAATCGGCGGATCTTTGTATTACAAGAGTTCGGAGAATCAGTCCAGGACAATTGCTATTACTCCTCCCGGAGGGATTGAGTTCGATTACGATCCCCAGGTAAATCCCAATATTGATTCTCCTGATCCCGAAGAAGTTAGATACAGATTGGTAGGAACCTGGTTATTAAAA
>JAGHAU010000230.1 GCA_021161345.1 Anaerolineales bacterium
AGAAATACTCTCCAGTGGATAAGGAGCTTCTTCAGCGCGCTCTGGATGTAGCTGAAAAAGCCCATAAAGGCCAAAAACGCGCGTCTGGAGAACCTTATATAAATCACTGTAAGGCTGTAGCGAGCATCCTTGCAGAACTCCACGTACCGCCGGCTGTGGTCGCGGCCGGCTTGCTTCATGATACTGTTGAAGATACAGGAATTGACTTCAAAGATCTGAAGAGGGAATTTGGAAACGAGATATTTAGCCTTGTACAAGCGGTTACAAAACTTGGATCTTTACCAAGGGTTTCAAAAAACTCTGACGATGATAAAGGGAATGGAAGGATTGCCAGAAACCTGCTTTAAAAGATGTTGATCATAAGCAATGGAGAGCAGAGCTGGCATCGGAAAATCTGAGAAAAACATTCCTGGCCATGGCGGAAGACCCCAGAGTGGTTTTGATTAAGCTTGCCGATCGACTCCATAACATGAGAACGTTGCGGTATGTACCGGAAGAGAAACAGCAGCGTATCGCTCAGGAAACCATGGATCTATTCGCACCGCTTGCCAGCAGGATCGGCATCTGGCAAATGAAATGGGATCTGGAAGATCTTGCTTTTAGATATCTTGATCCTGAAATTTACCATGATATTGCCAATCAGCTGGATGAAAGACGGTCAGTGCGTGAACGAAAGATGGCGAAAATTACCAATAAGATCACCAAATTGATGGACCAAGCTGGTATGCAAGCTGATATTTCTGGCCGACCAAAACACATATATTCGATTTATAAAAAGATGAAAAGGAAGAAAATACCCTTTAATGAGTTATCAGATATTAGGGGAGTAAGGATCATCGTCCCATCAGAAGAGGAATGTTACGCGGCGGTAGGGATTATCCATATGCATTGGCGTCCAATATCAGGAGAATTTGATGATTATATTGCCGCTCCAAAACCAAGCCTGTACCAATCAATCCATACAGCCGTAATCTATGATGACGGCGAAACTCTTGAAGTTCAGATCCGAACTCCAGAGATGCATCGGAAAGCGGAATATGGGATAGCTGCCCACTGGAGATATAAAGAAGGACAAAAACGCGATAAGGATTTTGAGCAGCGTGTGGCTTACCTCAGACAAATGCTGGAATGGCAGCAGGATGTAGAGTCTGCCCAGGAATTCGTTGACGGCCTAAAAAATGAGGTATTTGGTGACAGGGTCTATGCTTTTACACCGCGAGGTGATATTTTGGATTTACCTGTCGGTGCAACACCGATTGATTTTGCCTATAATGTTCACACAGAAGTAGGTAACCGCTGTCGTGGAGCAAAAGTAAATGGGCGCCTGGTAACCCTGGACCATATATTAGCAACTGGCGATCAGGTAGAGATCTTGACCGCAAAAAGAGGCGGACCTAGCAGGGATTGGTTGAACGAAAACCTTGAATTAGTAAAAACAAAATCAGCCAGAAGTAAAATTAAACGATGGTTCAAGCAGCTAGAAAAAGAAAAAAATGTAGAAAGCGGGATCCAGCTACTTGAAAAAGAAATTGCTCGACTTGCTTTGGGTACGGAGATAGAATTTGATGAATTAGCAAAATCTTTTAATTACGAAGAAGCGGAAGATTTATATGCTGCGATTGGTTGCGGTGATATCTCTCTGGGTCGTGTTATACACGCCCTGGTTGTTATCAAAGAAAAAGATTCCCCTGATTTTCCAAGGCATTATTCAGAAGAAATCAGCCGGGAAACTTCAGGCGATGTTGCTGTAGTTGGGTTAAAAGGTTTAAAGAATCAGCTAGCTGGATGCTGTAACCCTACGCCGGGTGATGAAATCATCGGGTTTATCACTCGGGGGCGTGGTGCGACTATCCACCGGAAGGATTGCTCTAATATCCTTAATGTAAAGGATCAAGAAAGACTGGTTGAAGTATCTTGGGGTTCCCCGATAAGGACTTTCCCGGTTCCTGTAATCATTAAGGCATATGATCGTGATGGATTGACAAAAGATATTGCGACAGTATTATCGAATAACGGTGTCAGTTTGACTGAATTGCGAGTTGATGTAAACGAAAATCAAGGTGAAGCGATTTTCAATCTGGTACTGGGAGTTAAGAATGTTTCCGAACTGAGGAGAACACTTGATTTATTAGAGCGAATAAATAACGTTTATGAAGCCCGCAGAGTTCGATCTGTTTGAGATTATCATTTATCAAAAGTAATAATGGCCCAGGTACATTGTGGCTATCTTGATTGTGAAAATAATGAAGATAAAAAATACCATGCTGTTGCTATCAGCTTAAGCTCTGCGGATGGTTGTTTAACATATCAACCCCCAGGAAGAGTATCCAAAAAAAACAAATGCAGAAAAAGGCGATAGGTTATTATGGGATAAAGAATATTTTGAAGATGATCCCTTTGATAATCGAAGCGCTTATTGACATTAACTTTTCATCAGATACACTGATTTAGCTGCAAAGAATGGACAGGATAGCTTGAGTCTCCTGTTTCCCCCCTGAACCTAATTCTCCACCTGGTCCGACACATGATGGACAGCCCGTTTCACAGGGACATTTTTCTATTAAATCTTTTGAAGAATTTATCAACTCCTGAAGTCGGACAAAAAGAGATTTACTGAACCCGATCCCGGCAGGGATTTGTTCGTGGATTAATACGATAGGCCGATTATCACCAAATGGAGATTGAAAATCGGCGAAGAGTCCCAGATCCCCAGGATCGCACATCAGCAGCAAGGGGGCAAGACCGTGAAGGATGTGTCCCAAACCGCGAATTCCGCTGTTTACACGGACAATTGCCTCTGCCCTTTGATGACAGCGGGGGCATAAACTGATTAAGTTTGAAAGTTTATTGGCGTCATCTATAGATGAAAAACTGCGAAGCGGTTGTCTGTGGTGCACATGCAAAGGTTCTCCAGGAGAATTATTTTTACACATTTGGCACCTGTGTTGATCGCGTTCGAGGACAGTTTTCCTGATCAGATCCCAGCCGGGGCCATAATCATTTGGACTGCTGGACCAAAGTCCCATGCTCCTTATCTGGTTCTCTGTATCTTGGGAAAGAGTGATCCAGCATCCTGTCGAAAGCAAGATTGTTGAAGGTAGATCAAGAGATTCCCTGCTGAGAACCTCATATGGACGCCATTTAATCTTTTTGAAACCGGTAACTCTTGTAGTGAGTTGAATTTCTCCGAGGTGTTTTATGCCTCCAGGAATTGGTTCTTCCTGGTAGCGTTCAAGTTCTGTATAACTGGTTTGTTTTTCTGCTTCAGTGTAATAATCTCCCAAAGCGGGTTTAAGATAGGCACGAAACCCTTCTAGATCCAAGTCCTTTACGAGGTAAGGATCACCTGCGTGAAGGTAAACAGCCCCGGGATGAACCATCCAGTATGCGCTTTCAAGATCTACTTGTCCGATAGTACTATGTTTTGAATTTTCGGATTCAACCAACAGTGCAATTTGCTGAGAAGAAGCATTGCGCAAAGAGATCAATGATGCTGGGTAATCCTCATCCATCCAAAAATATTTATCGTTAGCCTTATGAAGGTTTCCGATCGATGATAGAGCTTCCAGAAGTTCCTCAGTTTCTGGTACTGAAAACGTTCCATAGCTGGAACCGATGGTAAAAGGAAGCTCATAAGCTGCGCATTTTAGGTGAGCCAGCGCAATCAGAAGATTGTTGGCGTCTATCAAACCACATTCAAGATTGCTGCTAAAAATAAATTCCGGATGTAATGCGAGATATTGATCTATCGGCGTAGAAGATGTAACCAGGATAGATAGAGAGGGCTTATCAGACCTTCCTGATCTTCCGGCTTGCTGCCAGGTGCCGGCAATGGTGCCTGGATAACCCGCCAGGACGGCTGCATCCAGCCCGCCTATGTCTATTCCCAATTCAAGTGCGTTAGTTGCGGTTATTCCCCGGATACTACCATTACGTAAGCCAGCCTCTATTTTGCGGCGCTCTTTTGATAAATATCCAGATCTGTAAGATTGTACAGGATAGGCAGTTAAGATATTTTTCTCTTTCAATCCGCGCAGCATGAACTCTACGGATCGTCTTGAGCGGCCAAAAAGGATTGTCTGGCTTCCGCTGGTTATCAAGTCGGAGGTTAATCGAATGCACTCATTTTGCATACTGGCGCGCAGACCCAATTTAGGATCAATGATAGGAGGATTGTAGATCAGGAAATGCTTTTTTCCCCTGGCTGATGTGTCATTATCTATAAGTACTGGATTCTCTTCTATTAGAGCGGCGGCTAGCTGGTGCGGGTTTCCGATTGTGGCAGATGTGAGAATGAATTGGGGAGAAGAGCCATAATGGTGAGCGATCCTTTTTAAACGCCTGATCACATTTGCAACATGAGAACCAAATACACCTCGGTAGATGTGGATTTCATCCAAGACAATAAAATCAAGATTGGATAAGAACTCAGCCCATTGAATATGATACGGGAGGATGCCCAGATGGAGCATGTCTGGATTGCTAAACACGACCTGTGCTGTCTGGCGGATCTTCGGACGGGAATTTGCGGGTGTGTCGCCATCGTATGTGGATACCAGGACGTCTGGAAACAGGCTGAGCCAGTTTAACTGATCTTGAGCAAGGGCTTTCGTTGGAAATAATAATAGGGAGCGGCTAGAGCTGTTTTTTCGGATATGAGAAAGAATGGGGAGTTGGTACACCAGAGATTTTCCTGATGCTGTCCCTGTCGAAATAACGGTATGTTGGCCAGCCTCGATCACATCCCAGGCAGCTTTTTGATGTGAGAATAATGACGAGATCCCAATCTCTCTCAGGATATCCTTAATTCCCTGATCGAGCCCATTTGGAAATTCTTCGAACTGGGGATTTCGTTCAGGGATCTCTTGCCAGGCGGTTATATTGGGTGCGACTGACGGATCTGTTTTCCAGCGTCCGAGGACCGAAGATATCGACATGGGAGATATTTAATTCCAAACATAATGATTGAATGGTTATCTAAAATCAAATACACAAATTCTTTAAGGTGTCCTTTAGTGATGCTTGAGTTAAATCAATGGTTAATCTAAACTCTTGATGAGTCAAGTGACAACGTGCCAAATTCTTGAGCCATGTCCTGCCTGAATTGCTGTGTATACAAGCGATAATACAAACCTTTTTGTCTGAGCAAATCCTGATGGGATCCCATTTCTGCAATTTTTCCATCCTTGATATAAAGGATCCTGTCAGCTTTTCGGATGGTTGACAGACGATGGGCGATGATAAAACTTGTTCTGTTTTTCATTAAGTTTTCCATGCCTTGCTGAATAAGGCTTTCGGTGATGGTGTCCACAGAGCTTGTTGCTTCGTCCATTATGAATATATCTGGTTTGCGCAGCACAGCTCTGGCTAGACTGATAAGTTGTTTTTGTCCGACTGATAACAAATTCCCACCTTCGCCAACCTCTTCCTTATATCCATTTTCTAGAGCTGAAATGAAATCGTGAGCTCCGGCCAAGTTTGAAGCACTGAGGATCTCTTTTTCTGTAGCATCAAGCTTTCCGTATCGGATATTTTCCTCAATAGATCCTGAAAACAAGTGGGGAGTTTGGAGAACAATACCAATTTGGGATTGGACGGAATCGAGTGTGTAGCCTGTATAGTCAATATTATTGATCAATATGCTTCCATCGCGCGGTTCGAAGAAGCGGCACAGTAAATTCACTATGGTTGATTTACCACCGCCGGTCGGGCCAACAAGGGCGATTGTTTCTCCTTGTTTGACATCAAGATCAAAATGCTCAAGAACCATATCATCGTCATCGTCATAATAGAAAGATACGTCTGTAAACAATATGTCTCCAGACATGGAATCCTGGGTAACAGAACCTGGAAGATCAAGGATATCTGGCGTGGAGTCTAATAGTGAGAAGATCCTCTCTGCTGATGCTATTGATCTCTGCATCTCAGCATACACTCTGGCAAGATCCTGGATAGGCCAGATCATAAACGTGATATAGGATATAAAGGCCTGGATACCGCCTATGGAAATCCCGCCAATCTCCGCTTGTAGACCGCCGTACCAGACAACTGCGCCTAACGCCAAAGCGCTGATTATCATCACGATTGGGAGGAATAGGGCGGAAAGCCAGGCGGCCCTGTACCCTGCCTTGTACATCTTATCTGTCAGAATTCCAAATTCAGCCATATTTTGAGCTTCCCGGCTGAAAGCTTTGGTTACTCTTACTCCTGTGATATTCTCATTATAGGAACCAGTTATCTTTGAGTTGATTTTCCTAACCTGGCGGTACTCTCCAATAATCTTCTTTTTAAATTGGGCAGCGACAACAACCAGGATTGGAATAATGGCAAAAACGATCAACCCCAGGCGCCAATTGATAGTTATCATAAAAGATGTTGCTGTGATGATATTAAGGATGCCCCAGACCAAATCCAAGAACCCCCAGGTGATCAACTGGGCAACTCTTTCAGAATCAGAAGATACTCTGGACATAATCCAGCCCACGGGTGTTTTGTTGTAGTAAGAAAGGGACAGCTTCTGAAG
>JAGHAU010000007.1 GCA_021161345.1 Anaerolineales bacterium
CTTTTGAAGGACTCAGTCCCTGACAAATCTCAATTATGATAAGGATCTATTTCTCGCCCTGACTCTGGATCCTGCCTAACCCGCTGATATTCGGGTTCACGGAAGGGCTGCCATAATATTTCACGTCTCCAGCTCCGCTGATGCTCACGTCCAGTGTTTCTATCACCCAAACATTAGCGCCGCCCGCTCCGCTGATAGTGACGGAAGCTTCCTGGCTTTCCAGGTCGAAGGCCTGATATCGTCCAAACCCGCTCAACATGACTACCTGGTCATCAACTCTCCCGACCAGATTCACATCTCCAGCGCCGCTGACATGGACATTCAATGAACCCGCATCCAGATCATCAACCGATACCCGCCCTGCTCCAGAGAAGGTGATATCGAGTCGATCTGTTTTGATCTTATCCATCTCTATATCCGCTGCTCCTGAAACCGAGATCGCTTCCAGGTCGATCACACTGATCCGGAATACGAATCCATCTGAAGGATCAAGGGCTACCCGGCCCTTGCCAGAACTGAATACTACGTCATCTTCAAAACCGATCTCGAGGGTATCCCCAACTACTTCGGTTCTGATGTATTCAATCAGATTATCGTCAGTTTCAATACTGAGGGATTCCGAATCGCCCTGGGTCAGGATGAGCCTTCCAGCCCCTTCTACAAGGATTTTGTCAAAACCGCTGACTTTGCGGTCTTCAACAATCACATCACCGGATCCCCTGACCATTCGCGGCTGGAACGGAATTCCGCAAGCTGTCGTGACTGCGGTAATTACTAGAATTACTAAAACAAGTTTGACTAATGTACGCATTATTATCTCTCCAAAAGTAGATAAGATTGAGATTCTTAAGATCAATAAATCCCTTAATTGTATTTCCTACCAGTAATATACGGGGAAATCACAAAAACGTTTCATAACACGGTATGATTGGTGATATGGAAAACAAAGCCATCCGATTTGAATATATAAAAACCAATGGGGTCCAACTTCATGCAGCTCTGGCTGGCCCAGTCGACGGCGAGCCGGTTATTTTACTTCACGGATTCCCGGAAGCCTGGTTCGGGTGGGAAAATCAGATTGGACCCCTCGGGCAGTCTGGTTTCAGGGTCATCGTACCCGATCAGCGGGGATATAACTTGAGTGATAAACCCGCGGGAGTTGATCAGTACATGATGCCGGTCCTTGTCGATGATATCCTTGGATTGGCAGATACACTTGGTTATGACCGATTTTACCTGGCCGGCCACGATTTTGGCGCCATGGTCAGCTGGAGCCTGGCTCTTCGGGCACCTGAAAGGATCCGTCGGATGGCCATCGCCAATGTACCTCATCCCGCGGTTTTCCGGAGTTATCTTAAAACTCATTCTGCCCAGATGTTAAAGAGCTGGTATGCCATGTTCTTCCAGCTGCCGGGGATTCCGGAGCAATTTGTGAAAGCTGGAAACTGGAAGTTCCTGATCGGGGCACTGCCAGATTACTGGGAAGAAGATCGTTATGACAGGTATCGGAAAGCCTGGTCCCAACCGGGAGCTTCCACTGCCATGATCAACTGGTACCGGGCGACTTTCGGCAAATCGGGGACATCCAGGAAATCAGAGTCAATTCAGCCACCTACTTTGATCATCTGGGGCAAAAATGATCCTCACCTCAGCCACCAGATGGCTTCCTTGAGCCTGGAACACTGCCAGGATGGTGAGCTTGTCCTGTTTGAAGACGCCACCCACTGGGTCCAGCATGACAAAGCCCCGGAAGTCAGCCAATTATTGATCGATCATTTTCAAAAGGACTAAATAATGGCCTTAGAACCCTCCAGTATTCAGCGGGACAGGATGCTCGCCCACGGAAAAACAAAATTGATCCTAGTCCAGTTTCTGGTTATGAAAAATATGGGATTTGTTCAGGATTATCTAAACGTTACTAACCAGGCTGTCCTTAAAGAAGACGGCACCAGGGAACATCAACTCAAGATCGATCAGGTTATAACAGTTGGTGAATTGCCCTACAGTTATCTTACTGTGGACAGATTTCCTTCCAGCCAATCCCTGTTATTGGCCCATGAAAATACCCGGGAGATCCGCCAGGATTCCCTCAACGAAGTTTACGCTTTGATCGTCCAACCCAATCCGGCGATAAAAAAGGCTGTCAAGGGGCTCGGATTTATGTCATCATTATTGACAAAATTGCTGGGCACCGCAGAATCCAAAGGGATTGAGAAGATCCAGGAGCATGCTGACAGCCTTGATCTGGATACAGATCCTGATGCCAGCAAGGCAAAAGAATTCAGCTCCAGGAAACTGGACGAACCTTTCTACATGATGAATTTGAATCAGTTCCAGCCCGGCGGTAAAAGAGAATATAACCAGTACTCTGCCATGATCACCCCTCGACTGGTGAGCGTGGGCGGCTACCCGGACATCTACGGGAAAATACTCAGCACATATATCGGGGACCAGAAGAGTGCCTTATCTAACCGCTGGCACGATTTCGCCCTGGTCTATTATCCCTCCCGGACAAGTTTCCTGCGATTGATGACCAATACACCTCGAGGCGCAGTCCATATTCGCAGGGATGCGCTGAAGAAAGTTGTGTTAATACCGTGCTCTGATCTGGTTGAGTAGATTCGTATTAAGCAAGCAGGGGCAGTAATACCAGGTGATGGATTATTCGGATCTTCCCTTTAATTATATAAACCAAGGCCATCGCCAATAATAAAACAATCCACAGATAGTTTCATTATTGGTTACCTATCAAGACATCTTCATATGACGATTCGGTGATCCTGGCCGCCGATGCCTATAAAGATTTACGGCGGGCAGAAGCACAAATACAACGTATCGTTGATCTTATTGTATTCCCCACCCGCGGCTTTGCATTCCGGAGCATCCAGGCCGGCGTGACAGCCAACCGGCTCGCTGCCGCCATCCTCGGCCTGCTGAATCACGGGCATCATTACGGCTTGAGAATAAAGCATGTCCTCGCAATTCTCCATTTCGAGTTGGAAAAACTGCTCCGTTCCCGGCATCTCCGGTTTGAGCGTGAACATACAATATAGCCGGTCCGGGAATCCTTGCAGGTCGCATTTATAAGCCGGGATCTCTCCCAGCCAGGCGCTGTAGGGCCAGAGCGGCTCGCCAATCTCCCCTTCACTGGCGCCCCCCAAGACCCCACCCATCATCTTTATATAGACCGGGATATTATATGTACCGTCGACGATATTCAGCGTCACCAGGGACATCTCCAGCTCCTCAAATAACCCGCAGCGCTCATCCTCAGCAGCAGCATCAGCAGCAGCAGCATCATCAGCAGCATCATCAGCAGCATCAGGAGAAGGAGGTGGTGGTTGTGGTTGTGGTTGTGGTTGTGGCGGTGGTGGCGGCGGCACCTCGGCTGCTGCTTCAGTGGGAGCGGCTGGCGCTAAAACCTGCGGGGTGGGTGTCGAAATTCCACTCTGTGGAAAATTGGGCAGGATAGATTGGGTATTGAAGATCAAACTGTAGGCGATCCAGATCATAGCGCCCAATACGATCGTACCGCCGCCATATCCGAATATCCCCTTTATCAAAGCTGGTTTCTGAGCGGCTGATCCAGGGGGTGGACTTCCTGTCTTCTTAAGGATTCGTTCAGCAAGAGCTTTGGGCGGGATAACAGGAATGAAAGCGCCCAGGGCAACAGACTGGGCAATTAACATCTGCCTGCGTTCCCGGCATTCAGGGCACACTTTGAGGTGTTCCCGGACAAACTGATCTCGATCAAGCAGCTCTTCATTATCATGAAGGGCTCCCAGTAATGCGGTTACTTCCTGGCATTCTCCTTCCGGATCTTCCAATAAAAGTTGGATACCATAGCTTTCCTGGAAGGCTGCCCGGGCCCGGTGGAGGGATACTTTGACATTTGAGTCACCAATTTCCAGGATCTCGCCAATTTCAGCATAGCTGAACTGGTTCAATTCACGCAGAACCAGGATTTCCCGATACTGGGGAGTCAGCTTGTTCAATGTGTTTTGGACTCGGTTCGCCGCTTCTCTCGACATGGTTTCTCTTTCAGGGCCTGGACCAGTTGATCTAACCGGTGTGTCTTCTTCTAGCGGATCTACATCGCGATCCTTCCTGGTCAGGTCTATAAAATAATTGCGGGTCAAGCGGAAGATCCAGGCCCGGAAGTTCCAGGGAGGTCCCAACCTATCCAGGTTGGCATGAGCTCTTATAAAAGCTTCCTGGGTCAAGTCCTCTGCCAGGGCAGGATCACGCGACAGCATAAGGGCAAAGTTGTACACGGATTGAAAATAGCGGTTGAATAATGAAGTAAACGCTTTCCGGTTGCCTTTAACTGCTTTTTGAACCAACTGCAGATCTGGATTGCTTGGTTGAGGCATAATGTTCCTTATTATTCAAACGAAAACTAAAGAGAAAATGTTACGGATGAATTAAATAACCCTTATAGGAAGTGAAATATTGAAAAGGGGTGGCTTCATACTGTGTATAAAAACCCACCTTGTATACCTGCACTTTCAATATTCTCAGTGTAACATAATTTAAACCTCCAAATTTGCTGAAAAAAAAACGGAATTACGAATTTTTCTGGGGGTATATGGTCATTCACTCCCGCGATCCCAGCAATTTTCATTGGGCTTCTGGTGAAAGAAAACCGTTGGTCCGCTGTGTTACTACGTATAAAGTATTAGTTAAAACCCTACTTCAGTAC
>JAGHAU010000061.1 GCA_021161345.1 Anaerolineales bacterium
ACTAAATACTCAAAACTTTATGTCTAAATTAACCTTTACTATAGAGTATGATTGGTTCAAACAAGTTCAGGAGATTTTCTGAGAATGAACATGGAATATATGATGTCCATCCTTCGGGATGAGCCTATTCGAACCTGGTTTGATCTGGGTTTATTCATCGATAGATTTAAAGAAAATAAAGGGGAAATTGCATCCAGTTTTTCAGGGTCGCATGATGATTTTATGAAATCGTTATCGGATGGAGGTATTGCATTCATTACTTTCCATTATTCCATTGATGGTGCTTCAATGGAGATTGAAAAATATGCCAAAGTTTTCCGATCAATTATCGAAGACTTACCACTGCATTATATCGGAGGGAAATTCGACGAAAAGAGTGAACTACTCATTCCTGCTGGGGTCAAACGTTTTCAGCTTGACGAATTGGCCAGTTTTGATGATTGGCCGTTATATAAATATTTCTTTTTCCAAAAATTAGAGCGTGGCAATAGAATCTATAATGATCTCATTTTAAAGCTTTGGTCAGAAGTTCTCATTATTACCGAAAAACTCGGTCATTACATCGAGGATAACAATATTAAGTTACTGTATCTCATCAACACAAATTCAAATCCAGGGAACATATCACTTGCATTAGCTCTTGTTTTTATCTCGGAATTTTTAGGCATTCCGGTGCTCAACAATAATCATGATTTTTACTGGGAAGGCGGACATAGTGAAATAGATATTCAAATAAAAGGAGTAAAGCCCGGTCCGCGAGATCATTTTTTTAATAATTATCATTTAGGTGAAGTGTTTTCGATAATTGAAATGATTTATCCCTGGGAATCACGCACCTGGTTATCTGTAAATATTAACGAGATCCAGTGCGAAAGATTAATCAATGAGCACGGACAAAATCCAGCCAACATTACCCGAATTGGCACGGCAATTGAATTTGAAAGGATATTGTTTCAGTTATACCTGCAAATCACATCAGGAACAGAATCCTATCAACTTGCTAAAGATGCACTGAAAGAATACAAAAAACACATTGCAGAGAATAGGGGATTTACGCAAAATATATTATCCACGAAAAATCGACAATATCTCCCGGGCTATGGCCATATGGCCTATATGCTTCTTTTGAAATCACTGATTGATCCAAGTTATTTCAGAGTGGAAGAAAAGCGATTCCGAGGAATGGCTATGCAATTTGCCAAGGAGCTTGTCGATAACAATCCTGATCCAACACCTTTATCTCAAGAAGCAATCCATCTATTTTATAATAGTGTTGACTCAATTTTTCTTTTTAGAGATGGGGAAATACCAATTCAAATGGATCATTCTTTTGCATACAGACATAGAAATAAGAACAATTATCCTTACAGAGATTTAACTCTCCAGGAGTTAACAGGTGTAATTTCTATACTCTTTAATAAAATTGCTTCCCCTCCAGCAGCAATCAAAATTGAAAAATATCAAGAAATTAGTAATGTTTGGAATAAGGATCTTTCTTTACTTATTAAAAACTCGGAATTGGCTATTGACCACACCGATGAGTTGGAAAGAAAGATAAATACAAATATTCCAATTGCTCTCTTCCCAGGGAATCAGATTGAGTTGGAACTTGAACTATTTGTTCTCTCTCCTGTCAGAAAAAGGCTTGGCTTAGAAAAGGAAGACAAAATAACACCACACTCGTTGGATGGGGCGAATTTAGCTCCAATTTATATCATTGCGCGTAATAAACCCCTCGGAGAATCAGTAACGGCAGAAGTGTTGAAATCATATATTAAATACGATGCACATCTAGAACTGAGATTATTGTTAGAACATAGAGTATGCAATATTGTGGGTAGTGAACAACATTCGGTGGGTTTCCATTCATATGGAGTCGGCCAGGAAGTTGGCAAGGTATTAACACAGGTTAAAAAAGAAAAGGGGATCATTATCACAATCGGTGACGACGCCGCAATAATGACGGATATTGTTGACTTGGATCGATTTCACATTGGGATAGTGTCCGATACACTTACTTCCAAGATGATGGGAATTCCGTATGGAAGTAGTTATATTCAATGGGTCCCACCTGGATTGCGTTTCGTCCTATCCTTTCCCACCCCTGTCCAGACCGGAAAGGACTTCAGTAAAGCACTGAAAAGTTTTCAATATAAAAATTTATGCGATTCTCTTGGCGAAGATGAAGTACTGCGATTATTAAAAAAGGACGCGGAGGAGAAAGGAACACCAATAAAAACTGTGTTAAAAAATTTAGATCAGCCGACTCACCAGAAATCAGAAGTAAGCCATTCTCAAATTAATGGACTTTATTCCGATGGTTTACCCTGGGCGGGAGTTAATGCAAAAATCAACCTGCGCCATTCAAATGTAAAGTGGCAGTTTTCAGTAATGTCTACGGCAGATAGACCAAAAACTGTTTTAAATTTCGTTGAAGAATTTAATAAAACTACCGGCAGAAATGCAAAAGTTGCCTGGAATGGTGGTTACATCTTAAATCCTGAGCTCGTTGGGAAATTAGGCATTCCAGAGAAATTTATCGGTTCACCCTTAGGACTGATAATTTCAAACAAAAAGGTTCTTTCACCACCTTTATTTAACAAATCTGCTTTTATTGTTTTGCCAGACGGCGCAGTACAAATAAAAAGAGTGAATTCATCAAATGGTATCACTATTTCGGACTCCTCGAATAGGATCGTATTTCCTCCTGATACTTATAATCCAAAACACAAATTGAATACCCCCTGTTTTTACGATCTCCTTTTTCCTGATGATAAGCTGGAAGGAAATGGCAGAATTCTTGTCAGACTTTCAGGCCATACAATCATAGACATTATTCAAACAACAGAAAACGAAATGGTTCCGGTATTGCCTGTAGGACTTACCCTTTCCTTCCCCAAAGACCAATTCCCGAAAACTTGGGAAATGGGTAAGGAATTGAATATAAAAATGAATGGTTGGGAGGAAATCGACTCAGCTATCGAAGCTGGACCACAATTATTAAAAGAGGGAGAGGTTTGCATTGACATGGATCTTGAGGGCTGGAAAACTCAAAATTCAATAAAAACACAAGCTGCCAGATTGGATTATCTTGATAGCCGGGGACCCAAAATCGCAGTCGGTATTGATAAAACCGGCGATCTTAGTGTTTTGACAATCAATGGAAGAATTAGAGAATCGGTGGGCGCGACCCATGGGGACATGGCGGATATATTAAGAATACAAGGAATGGATTATGCCTTGGGCTTCGACCCAGGTGGAAGCAGTACCCTTGTTGTGGATAATAAAGTTTTAAATATCTCGCCTTATAACTCTGAATACGAAAAAGACGTTTATTCACTTCCACCTGAACCAAGGGCGATTGCTAACGCTTTAATAGTCAGTGAAACTTAGATAGCCATTTATTTTCAAGGGTTGGATTCGGTATTCGGGCTAGGGCATGGTGTATCGATTTGGTGGTATTGTATTTATCAAACTGTGCAATCGCACAAGTCACAGGGGCTCTAGCTGGAATTTTCCTCTATACACTGGACATCGATTTTTCTGTGGGTGAAAGGGTCCGTTGACTGGTAATATCCCGGGAGTTATAATTCTTTTAGATTCTACAGGCATCAGCTTAATCAATTTTATCAATGCACAGTTTCAAATAACTCTATCCAAAATGTGAGGGTTTTGGTGTTAGCTGGAAAGATCAGAAGGATGGTATCAGGAATATTTGAAACTATTTCTCAACAAATCATAGGAGAAGATGTGAATAAAACCAAATACTGCTATATTTGCATAATTGTCGTAATGTTTTTCTTATCCAGCTGCCAGCAGGATATTCAGGCGTTCAGTTTTGAGAATTATCCCAATGGAACACCAGTCATATTAGATAATATGGGCTATTCTGGAGAGCCATTTCATCCTATCCAGGGAGATATGTACGTTGATTGGGGATTCTATCTTCATTCCACCCCGGTAGATGACTGTCTAGCGATTAATACTTCCGATAATGAAAGTGCGGACTTGTTCCTAGGGCTCAACACACAATCCGAATGTGGGGACGCGATCCGGCTAGAAATTGAATTTATCGAACCAGTCAAATCTATTGACGTTGCCTTCGTTGGTGGCAAACTCATCTATAGTATGGACATCATCGATTCTGGGGGAGAGGTTTTTGATAGTTCATCCATCATCTGTGATGGCAAGTTCGATGGCACCCTTACACATCTAACCTACACATCAAGTACTGCAAATATCAAGAAAATCAGTTTAGGCAGCAAGACTGGAATGGCACTTTCAGGCATAAATATCAAGGAACTCAATTTCGAACGATGAGGACATTAATTTCTCACTAGAAAGCTAGCTAAAAGTAATTACGGAGAAGTTGACCCCCTATCTCCTTGTTGTTATAATCCGTTCGCTGTAATCATGCGGGTGTGGCCACGCGGTATTTTCGCGGTAAGGCATTAGCTTCCCAAGGCTACATATCACGGAGTTCTGAGTGGTAGAGCATTAGCCTCCTAAAAACTTCTAAGCTAACGTTTGACTTGTCGTCTATTTGACGAAGATAAATGTTAGCTTTTTTTATGGAGGAGTAATGAAATTATCAAAAGCTCTACAGGGATTTTCTATTGATCGCCGGGCCCAAGGTTATTCTCCGGCAACTATCAAAATATATAATAGCTGTCTGAGTAATTTCAGCAGTTTCCTGGGGGAAATTGAAAACATCACCAAACAAAATCTTCTTGAATTCTTTTACTATCTGAGAACAGACTACAAACCCCGTCGGTTTTCGGGTTCCACAGAACCCCTTTCACCT
>JAGHAU010000192.1 GCA_021161345.1 Anaerolineales bacterium
GATCTATGCGGGATTTAACACTGAAAACAATCTAAAAAGACACCTCGGGGTGGTGTCTTTTTTTATATATGTGGTTTCTAACATTTAGTGCAACAGATTCAATAGATTGTTAATGACCTCGTCAGGTTTGTAGAAATTCAAGGCCTTGCGAGGTCTGCCATTTAGTTTTGCTTGAACTTCCCTGAACCTTTCTTCTGTTACTTCAGTAAAATCCGTTCCTTTGGAAAAATATTGACGAATTAACCCGTTAGTATTTTCATTGGTGCCTCTTTCCCAAGGAGATCCCGGATGAGCAAAATAGACTTTAATTTCTGAATCAATAGTGAACTGTTCATGCTCACTCATTTCTTTACCCTGGTCATAAGTCATTGTCTTTTTCAAAACCTTGGGTATTGACTGAAAGGCTTTCGCAAATTCCTCTCTGACAGTCTGTGCATCTTTTTTAGTACCCAGTGGAACCAGGAGGGTATATCTAGTGGTCCTTTCTACCAGGGTTCCCAATGCACTACGTTTGTATTTGCCTAAGATTAAGTCACCTTCCCAATGTCCGGGTACACTGCGATCAGCCACTTCCGCTGGCCTCTCTTCGATTGACAGCATATTGGCGATCTTTCCTCGGGTTTCTTCCTGTTTCCCTTTCTTCTGGGCCCTGCGATATTTATGTTCCTGACGCAACGCTTTTATCAGGGTCTGTTTCAATTCTCCTCTGGGCAGCACATAAATATATTGGTAGATCGCTTCGTGGGATATCCTCATCTCCATATCTAAAGGATAATCCATTTTTATTCGTTCAGAGATTTCCTGTGGAGACCAATCTTCCTGGAGCTTTTCCAGTACATAGTTTCTCAAGCGTTGGGTTTTAGCAAGTTTGCTTTTTCCTAATTTCTTCGATGAGGCTGCTTTCAAGGCTTGGCGATTTGCTGAAAACGCACGATACCCTGTCTTGCCACTATTGCGCTTGATTTCTCTCATTACGGTACTGGGTGATCGTGCGATCTCCCTGGCTATTTGCCTAATGGATTTCTTTTGTGCAATTCCTCTACTTATTTCTTCTCGTTCTATTTCGGTTAATCGTGCATATCTCTCTTCTGGCATACGAATGATTTTATCTCCTCATCCGTTGCACTAAATGTCTGAATTAACAATTAATATAAATAGGGAAGATCCTATGAATGGCAAATTCCCAGACGGTTTTGTCCTCGCAGTATGTAAAAACGCCAATCCAGGAGTGCCTAAGAACCAGGTCGATTCTATTCAGCTCCTGGAGGAATTTGGTGTGGAGGGGGATTATCACGCCGGGGCTAAAGATCCGCCACCGCTACCTGGCCAGGAAAGATCCTGAACAGCCCAATCACCGCCAGGTCCTGTTGATCGATGCCCAGATCCTGGGTGATCTGCAAAAAGTCGGCATTAAACTCGTTCCCGGCCAGATGGCAGAGAATATAGTTTGTTATGGAATTAATGTGATGGCCCTGGAAAAAGGGACCCATCTGGCAGCAGGAGAAGCCCTGCTGGAGATCACCGAAGTAAGGGATCCCTGTAAACAGCTGAATGAAAGCCATCCCGATCTCTACCAGGCAGTTATTCAGGAAATCAACGGTGAAGAAAGATACACTGCCGGTGTCTTCGCCCGGGTGCTCAGGGGCGGAAAGGTGGATACCAGGAATAGCATATACGTGTATGGATAGAGCTCCCGAACGGCACTGACCCGCGTGCTATACTAGCTGGTAATCATTAGGTGGGTCGGCGCATCTGAGAAGAATGACCCTGTTAAAATTAATGGAGCAACCAAATGGAAAAATATAACATCGGCTTGATCGGTCTGGCGGTGATGGGCCAGAACCTGGTCCTTAATATGAGTGACCACGGCTACCGGGTGGCTGTTTTCAACCGCACTACGTCCAAAGTAGACACATTTATTGATGGTCCAGCTGCAGGCAGGCAGATCCTTGGTACCCATTCTATTAAAGAATTGGTGAACTCGCTCGAAAAACCGCGCCGGGTGATGTTAATGGTCAAAGCCGGTGCCCCTGTGGATGCCACAATAGAGGGGCTGCTGCCCTACCTCGAAAAAGATGACATTATCATTGATGGCGGCAATTCCAATTACCAGGACACCATCCGCCGGACAGCGGATCTGGAATCCAAAGGATTATTTTTCATCGGCACCGGCGTATCCGGCGGCGAGGAAGGAGCCCGTTTTGGCCCCTCGATCATGCCCGGCGGTTCCGCCAAAGCCTGGCCGCACGTCAAAGATATCTTTCAATCGATCGCGGCCAAGGTGGACGGCGACGTACCTTGCTGCGATTGGGTCGGTTCTGACGGTGCTGGACATTATGTGAAGATGGTTCATAACGGGATCGAATACGGGGATATGCAGCTGATCTCTGAAGCCTATCACTTATTAAAAGATCTGCTGGGGTTGGATAATTCAGAGATGCATAAGGTATTCACGGAATGGAATACTGGAAAGCTGGATTCTTACCTGATCGAGATCACCCGCGACATCCTGGGATACCATGATAAAAACGGCGAATACACCCTGGATCAGATCCTCGACAGCGCCGGGCAAAAGGGCACCGGTAAATGGACCGCCGTTTCTTCCCTGGAAATGGGGGTGCCCCTGACATTGATCAGCGAAGCAGTCAATGCCCGATTTTTATCTGCCTTGAAGAACGAGCGAAAAAATGCCTCCATCATTTTGAATGGGCCCGAATTTACATTTGAGGGAGATAAAAAAGCCTTCATACAGGACATCCATGATGCCCTGTATGCCTCCAAGATCATTTCTTATGCCCAGGGCTATATGCTGCTGAAAGCGGCCGCAGCTGAATATAATTGGGATCTGAACTACGGGGGTATAGCTTTATTATGGCGGGGCGGCTGCATTATCCGTTCAGCCTTCCTGCGAGAGATCAACCAGGCTTTCGATAAAGATCCCGAACTGGAGAACCTGCTGCTGGATGGCTATTTTAGGGCGGAGATCGATAATGCCCAGTCCGGTTGGCGGCGGGTGATCGCCCGGGCCGCTGAAGCTGGCATCCCGACCCCGGCCATGTCCAGCGCTCTGGCTTTTTACGACGGCTACCGTTCTGAAAGACTGCCCGCCAATCTACTTCAGGCTCAGCGGGACTTCTTTGGAGCCCATACTTATGAACGCCTGGATAAACCCCGGGGTGAGTTCTTCCACACCGACTGGACTGGAGAGGGCGGCGACGTGACTTCCGGGACCTACGACGCCTGAAAAGAGAAAGATGATGGATCCAAGAGCAAAGGATTACTTCAACAAATTTAAATCTACCCTTCCTGAAAAAGATCAGGGAAAACTCCCCCCGTTATGATAGCTACTACTTCTGCGCAGATAAGGAAAGTGCCAATCTCTGCGCGGATCTTGTGCTGCGTGGGGAAAAACGGGCTACGGCTGGATTGAAGTGGAGCTACGAAGCAGAAGATGAATCTCTACCTGAGATTGGCCAGCTCAGTGTGATCACAAATTGGAACGGAGACCCCCAATGTATTGTTGAAGTCACATCAGTGGAGATCATGCCTTATAACGAGGTCTCAGCGGATTTTGCCATTGAAGAAGGTGAGGGAGATAAGTCCCTGGAATTCTGGCGCCGGGTACACTGGGAATTTTTCAGCATGGAATGTGCTGATATTGGCAGAGAACCTACAAAGGATATGCCGGTTATCCTCGAAAAATTCAAGATCCGCTGGAAAGAATAAAAAAGGAACTCTCCATGAATAAACCAGCTGTCAATGTATCTGTTTTCATTGCGACCAGCCTGGATGGATACATCGCCAGGCCGGATGGGGATGTCTCCTGGCTGGATGAATATGAACCCTTGGGCGAGGGGGACGATGCCGGATATAGTGAGCTGTTCAACAAGGTCGATGCCCTGGTTTTTGGCCGGGGAAGCTTTGAGAAAGTGCTGGAATTCGATTGGCCCTATGGGGGCAAACCCATCACAGTACTCAGCAGCAGCCTGACTGAGGTGCCTGAAAGACTTAAAGACAGCGTCAGGATCGATAATTCAGCTCCATTAAAGTTCCTGGAAAAACTGGAAGCCGAAGGATGCCGGCATATCTATCTGGACGGCGGCCAGGTGATCCAATCCTTTTTACGGGAAGGACTGGTGGATGATATTACCCTGACCATAATCCCCCTCCTGCTTGGCCAGGGCATACCGCTCTTTGGCCGCCTGGAAAAGGATATCAAGCTCGAACTGCTGGAATCCCGCTCCTGGGATAACGGCTTTGTACAATCGAAATACAAAGTAGTGAAATAAGCTTGATAAATACCCCAATACCAGAAGATCTATCCTGAGGATCCTATATCAATAAGGATAATAATTTATCCTTGATCTTCGATACAGTTTCAGCCTGAATTCTTTCTGTTGCATACTCCAGCATCAAACTCAATTTTCCGGAGCAGGTAACTGCCCCCGCCAAGATATTGACGAAGGTCAGGGGATAAGCCCCACCCGGATTCATGATCAAGCGCTCCAGTTCCAGCTCGCCATATTTCCTGGGGAAATCCATCCGGGTCAGGTTAGTGACAGCAGTTCCGATGAGAATGTTCTCAAAGGAATCCATCTTTTCCCTTTGGATCATTGAACTGATTACATCTCCCCTTTGGCTGAAAGAATTTAGCTTCTCAGACCTCGCTGACGAGTCTTCTACCAGCCCGCCGATCATTTTAAAACTCAAGGATTCCAGGATCAAGGTAACTCCAAACCAGGGGATCTTTAAAGAGGTTCTTATTTGTATAAAGGGGTTGGACCTTTTTATTAAACTGCCGAACATTTTCCCAGAAACCAAGGCCTTCTTTATATTTATATTTCGGGTTGACTGCTCCTACAAAAAAGCCCATGGCTTCCCCGGCTGGTTGAGCAAACCGTTCCCTCAGGCTGCCGGCGATGGTGATATCAGAGTGGTAGGGCTGCAGGTTTGGTTTGGTATTTACTGAGTGGTGTGGATGCCTGTAAACTGCAGCCTGCTGTAATCAGCAGGAGAATGAAAAGAATGGCAGGATGACGATATATGGGTCTCAACAAGCACAAACCTTCTTTTCTAGCAGCTGTTCTGCTGCTCAATTCTAATGGATGATCCCGGAGTTTTTGAAACTCCGGGATCGTTTTTAGGTCATCATTCCGCCGGGTAGCTGCGGTAGATCTCTATATTTCCCATTTGGTCAAACGTGACGACGTCATAAGCTTCATTTCCAAAATCCTCGATTTCCATACCAGGAGATCCCGCCGGCATGTCGGCCACGGCAATGCCGATCACATCCGGTTTTTCGCTTAACAAACGTTCAATTTCCTCAACGGGCACATGGCCTTCGATGACATAACCATTCACGATGGCTGTATGACAGGCCTGAAGCTCTGATGGAATCTGGTATTTATCTTTGATCTGATCCAGTGAAGCCAATTCACTAGTTTCAGTCTTGAAACCATTTACCACCAAGTAATCAGTCCAATCACTGCAGCATCCTCAATCATCCAATGCATAAATCTTTACCAGCCCATCCTCAACGATCCCATCCTCGTCTTGAGGGGCAATCACTGAACATGCAGTCAGGATCAGTGAAATGAGCAATCCAAATACTACGAATCTTTTCATGATAGAACCTCCTTTACTCTTCTAGGATCTTCTTTACTCAAAAATCTGAAACCAATAATAGCCACAAGTACAAAGTATAAAATATAAGAGATCACTTCCGTGAATGATGGGTTTCCGTTATAACCAATGAGGGCCTTCAGTATCTCGCCCAGGGCGGATTTTTCATCCAGGATGTGATTGATATCCCAGAGGTGTTTAATAACCGGGGGGATTAAACCTACCTCGTTAAACTCATGCACTCCATGGGCAACCATCCCTGCGGCGAATAAGACCAGGATAATGCTGCTGACCTCGAAGAACCTGGATATATTTAATCGAATCAAGCTGCGGAACAGCAGGACAGCGACCACCACCACAGCCGCCAATCCCAGTCCGGCGCCTAACAACACTCCTGTCCGATCTGTGTCCACTGAAACCGCGACCAGGAAAAATGCCAGTTCGATCCCCTCCCGGATCACGGCCAGGAAGGATAGTGAAAAAAGCGCAAATTTGCTCTGATTAGAGACTGCTTCTTTGACATCCGCTGTCAATTTTTCGTTTTTCACATGGGATTCTCTTCTCATCCACAAAATTACCCAGGTTAATATTCCAGCTGCCAGGAACAGGGTGATGCCCTCAAAGATAACCTCTGCCCGCCCCTCGAATCTGGCTCCCAGCAGATTTAATAGGTATCCAACGATCCCGCTGATGAATAAAGCCAGGCCTGCTCCTGCCCATACCAGGTGTTTATACTCTGGTTGTTCCAGTTTTTTCAGAGTCCCAAGAAGCAAACCAATGATCAAGGCCGCTTCCAGGCCTTCCCTTAATGCGAGAATAAAACCCGCTAACATGATGTCTCCTTACTGCAATAGCATTTGACTCGGCAGGGCATAAGTGAAAACCACGATTATTTATTATGATATGTTTCATATTAATAACACATAAAGTTCGATTCGGGTAGTGTATCAGTATCTGAATAAACCACAATAATCAAAACCTAAGATAAAATCTTAGAGTGATTCTTGATCTGCTCCTGGAGGAGTGATGCCTGATAATAAAAACATAAAACTTTCATTTCTGGACCGCTACCTGACCCTGTGGATCTTTCTGGCCATGGCGGTTGGTATAGGGATCGGATTTCTCTTCCCTTCAGGAGTGGAAAGATTTAATTCGGTGGTTTCTATTGGCACGACCAATATTCCCATCGCCATTGGTCTGATCCTGATGATGTATCCTCCCCTGGCCAAGGTCCAATATGACGAGTTAGGAGATGTCTTCCGGAACTGGAAGATCCTGGGAGTTTCCCTGCTCCAGAACTGGCTGATCGGACCAGTCCTGATGTTTGTACTGGCGATCATCTTCCTGCGCGGTTATCCAGAGTATATGACCGGTTTGATCCTGATCGGACTGGCCCGCTGCATTGCCATGGTGATCGTTTGGAACGAACTGGCAGATGGAGATAACGAATACGCAGCCGGTCTGGTGGCCTTCAATAGCATTTTTCAGGTGCTTTTTTACAGCGTCTACGCTTATATTTTCATCACTGTTCTCCCCACCTGGTTTGGCCTGACCGGGAATATCGTAGATATCACCATCGGGGAGATCGCCAAAAGCGTCTTCATTTACCTGGGTATCCCTTTCCTGGCTGGATTTTTCACCCGCACGATTCTCGTTAAAACAAAAGGCAAAGAGTGGTACTACAAGAACTTCGTTCCCAAAATCAGCCCTTTGACCCTGATCGCTCTCTTATTCACAATTGTGGTCATGTTCTCCCTCAAGGGAGAGCTGATCGTGACCATCCCCCTCGATGTGGTCCGGATCGCAATCCCCTTGCTGATCTACTTCGTGATCATGTTCCTGGTCTCCTTCCTGATGGGCAAATCTGTTGGGGCAGATTACTCCAAAACCACTACCCTGGCCTTTACAGCTGCCAGCAACAACTTTGAGCTGGCCATCGCCGTGGCCGTAGCGGTTTTTGGCATCAATTCCGGCGCAGCCTTTGCGGCCGTGATCGGACCCCTGATCGAGGTCCCGGTCATGATCGGTCTAGTAAATGTGGCTTTCTGGTTCCAACGCAGATTTTTCAATTATGACTAATTTTATGAAAGAATTCATCTCGAAATTAAACCTTGCAGATTCCCTGAGAGCCATGCGAC
>JAGHAU010000147.1 GCA_021161345.1 Anaerolineales bacterium
CCACTAAATAGATCATCTTCTTCCACCAGGAACGATGTATAGGGAGTGATGATCCCATACCGGATGCTGAGCTGGATCACAGCATCCACCCACTCAGAATTTTCTCCCTGATGACGGATCTGGTTCAGCAAATATCCGATTTTCCTTGTGGCCCACAAACGGGGGATAAAACTGTTCACTTCACTGGATCCTGAGTCGGCCTTAATATTCGCCCTGAGGGAATAAACATACTTTTCGGAATTCACTGACCCGGTCAACCGGATGGTTGATCTCCCGGATTCCCCTGCTGCCAGGCGGTAGCGTCCGGCGACCATAAGCTGGGTACCGGAAAACAGGTCGGGCAGCTCCGGGGGATAGATCTCCTCCACCATTAAGCCCCCGAAATCAATTTCAAGATTGGACAAAACCGGGGTCTGGACTTTTGAAAAAAGCTCTGATACCTCTTCGTCAATCCGCTCATGGGGGCGCACATAACTCACTAACCCCCGATTATCTTCTGCCAGGGTATCCAGAAGCTCGGTATTCACATCATCCCCCACGCCAAAAGCAAATAAACGCAGGTAATGGGTTGAATTATTCTTGGTATTGGACAGGATCTGATCGATATCTGTCACCCCTTCAGTAGGCAGTCCATCAGTCAAAAACAGCAGCACCAGCGGCCGGCCAGTATTGCTATCCTCAGATGGATTGCGCTGCGCGATAGCTTCCAGAAGAGCCTGATTGATATTGGTACCTCCCAGAGCGGGTTTATTTTCTATCCAGGAGATGGCCTGGGGAGCTTTTGAAACCGGCTGGAGCTGATTGGCGAAATGTTTTACCCCGGTCGAAAAAGCGATCACATTAAATCTGTCCTCCGGGTTGAGATGGGTCAGGATATACCTGGCGGCCTCTTTGGCCTGGAAAAGCTTATCACCCTCCATGGAGCCAGAGGTGTCCAGGACCAGGACGATATCCCTGGGAACTACCTGGTCAATCTCTACCGATGGCGCAGCCAGCAGCAGGAAATAACCCTCCTGCCCAAAACCATTTCCGGATTCCAGATCGGGATAGGTCAGTAAATTCAGGCCAACAACATCATCACTATGGGTGTAGATCAATTCAAAATCCTGGTCCGGGAGCACGTTGTACTCCTCATAACCCAGCGTCACCTGATGATCTCCCTCCCTATCAATATAAATCCGATCCTGATGAGTTGGAGAATAGACTGCCCGCAGAGGCCGGGAGGACGATAACTCGATCCGCACAGAACAATCCTCCAGGGCCCGGGCAGAGAATTTCTCTGTATTCAGCGGATAAACATACTTGATCAAGCCGTTTTCCTGGCTCAAGACCTGGCTGTATTCCAATTCGATCTTCCTTGAACCTCCGGGAGGGATAGGGTAGATACGGGCCTGGACTGCCCCTTTTCCTATGTATTCCAGCAGAGCCGGGTCGCGGCGCTGACGGACGATATTCACGTAAATCATCCGGGCTTCATCGGCGGGCAGGATCTCCCCCTCAATGGGTTGGCCATCTACCCAGAGCACAAACCTGGAGATCGAAGCACCATCCGGGATGGGGAAGATATAAGTCCCTTCCACTTCCCAATCATTTTCATTCAGGAATTCCTGTTCAACTCTGGTTACCGCGATCTGGTCCGAGATAGAAACAGAAACCCGGTGATAACGAATGGTCAGCCAGGTTTCTTCCAGGGGAGGAGGGTCCGGCCAGGGCGGCGGATCCGGAATAATAATCCCGTCTGCCAGGGCAGGTTGAGCAAAACCCAACACGGCTAGAAAAACCAAAACAAGGCTGGTGAAGATCTTGAATTTAAATTGTATGGGGGAAACCATGGCTCTCCTCCTGATGATATTTCGCTTGTGAGGAGATGACGGTCAGGAGCCCTTAAAAGTTCCCTTCAGTTGGATCAAACAGGAAGATTCTTCATTTTTTCCCGATAGATATACTGCATATCAGGATGCTCGGTGAAATAATAATGAGCCCAGATATAGAGGTGATTAAAAAGGGCTGCCAGCAGGGCGGCCTTAGAATTGAAGATCAACCCTATCATCCAGAGAGCCAGAAAAGCATAGGCGTACATGGCGTTGGAGGACCATTTAAAGATACCTTCCCGAACAAAGGGAAGCTCCCGGTACTCAGCGGGCTTAAAATGGTCCATACCCAACGCTCTTTCTGCGCCAAAATACATAACAAAAGAATATGTCATATAGGCCACAATCCCCAGGCAGATCCCGATCAAAGAAATATTGATCCAGACAGGAATGGCCAGAGTGCCATGGTTGGCTATCGCCAGGGCAAAGATTGTTATCGGCCGCGCCAGGAACAGAACCATAAATCCGATTCCCCAAACGGTAAACGCTTTTTCACCAAAGGCATTGGTTAACCAATCGTAATATAACTCGCCCCGCCACAAGATCACTACATAGATCTGATGCATAATGGGAAACAGGACAGACAGGATCAACCAGGTTCTTGTCGACAACCCCAGAAACGACCCCTCCAGGATATCTCCCCGGACAGCGAGCCAGATTCCGCCAACCAAAACCAGAATGGAAAATAAATGATAACCTTGCTTTTCTAGGATCTTCATAGATTCAGCAACCTGCCCTTGTTTAGAAAATTTTCGGAATAAAACGCTTGGTTTGATCCATATAATCCTGGTAGGCACCCCCGAAGCGTTCCAGATTATGCCCTTCTTCTATTCGGGCTGTCAGGTACACGCCAATGATGGTGGTGATCACCAACCCTATTCCCAGCAATGATGGGGCCTTGAGAAATACGCCCAGGCTGAATAACATCAGCGAGGTATAGAGAGGGTGGCGGATATATTCGTAAACACCGCAGGTGATCAAGCTGGTGGTATCTTCAAAATCGCCTTCCGGGTTACCCTTGGTTTTGATCAGGAAAAAGCCCTGGCCTACCAGGTATATCGAACCAATCAGGCAGATCCAAGATGATATTTGCAGAACAGAGAAAGGATCGAGAAACCAGACAGGGGCATTCAGAAAAATCAGGCTCAGGATGCTCTCAAAGGCCAGAAATCGAGAAAAACGATAAGGATGGGAACGAGCCAGGGTAAACCCCAGAAGTATGATCGTAAACAATATCCAGGCCAAGAAATAAACCATTTATACCTGCTTTGAAAACAAATCTGCCTCAACCATCTTGTCCCATACCTGGGAAATCCCTTCCACTTCCAGGTAGTGTTCCTGGTCCAGCTGATTGGCCGGATCATCTTCATGAGACCAGGTGGGATGGTCGGCAAGGTGAACTGCCCATCCTCCCAACTCCAGGATCGGGAGGATATCCGACCTCAGCGAGTTGCCTACCATTAAGAACCTAGCTGGATCTATGTTGTACCGGTTCAGAATGCCCTCATAGACAGCGGAAGATTTATCGCTGACAACTTCAATGGCCCGGAAATACTGAGCTAATCCCGAGGCCGCAAATTTCCGCTGCTGATGCAGCAGGTCCCCCTTGGTGATCAACATCAACGGAAATTTGGCGGATAGTCTTTCCAACAGCAGGCTGACCCCTTCAAAGACTTCAACTTCTTGAGATAGCATCTCTTTGGCCAGTTGGATCAATTTTTGGATGTCGGATGGGTGGATCCTTTCCTCTGTTATTTCAATGCCGATCTCGATCATTGAGAGCACAAAACTCATCACTCCGTATCCGAAATACTGGATATTCCCAACTTCGAACTGATCGTAATTTTCAATATCTGCTGTATCCAAGCCGTATTTCTGGAGGATTTCCAGAAATCTATTCCTGCCTGCTATATAATATTCCTCGTTTTTCCATAGCGTGTCATCGGCGTCAAAGGCAATCCAATCAATCATAATAACCTCAATTTCTCAGTTCAGCTGGACGGCGCCCAAAAACCCGGTTGTTATTGCTCCCTGCTTGACGCCAAAAAAGCAAGCACTCTCAAGATCCTTTCCCTGTCTTAATGCCGAAACTACGCCGGCCGCAAAGGCATCCCCTGCACCAGTTGTATCTACGACCTGGTCTGCCGGTATTCCCGGAATATGCATGCTTCTCTCGGGCATAGCCAGCCAGCAGCCTTCCGCGCCCATCTTAATGATCACTGACCGGGCTCCTTTTTCATGGAAAACACTGGCTGCCCCGGCAGGATCTGAAAGGCCGGTTATGATTTCCGCTTCCTGGAGATTGCACATGAACAAATCCAGGTTGGGCAGGATATCCCATAACGGTTCGGGGATTTTCATGGCCGGGGAGCGGACCACATCCAGCGAAATAAAAATCCCGGCTTCCCGGATGTGGGCCAAAGTGTCAGCAAAGCCAGGTTTTAGCAGTCCGGGCAGCACGAAATACCCGGCAATGTGCATAAACCCCATTCCCTGTTCTCTGAATATATCTAGGTTGAGGGCCTCCCCTGCCAGTTCAGCATTGGCGCCGGAAGTATGAATGAAACGGGGCTGGAGTTCGCTATCGACCAACCCTACACTGACACCGGTGCCTTTATCTGGGATCCGCTTAACGTAGCGGGCATCAACGCCCTGTTCATTCCAGGCATCTATCAGGATGTCTGCTGTCTGGTCATCTCCCATACAGGCAACCAGGAAGGGCTTTTCCCCCAACCGCGCCAGGTCGATGGCAACATTGGATGCACAGCCGCCAGGAGTGACCACCGCATCCTGGAAGGCAATCGAGTCGTAGCGCGGCACATCATCCACGGTCTTGCAGATGACATCCAGCGTCACGTTGCCAAAAACAAGGATAGAACCAGGATCAGTTCCCATTTTTAGAGAGGATCGGAGGGCGTTTATTCCGCCAGTCTTCCTTTTCTGTGACTTTTTCGTAAGCCCGGGCAATCCGGAGCAGAACACCCTCAGAATAATCCGGCCCCAGGACTTGAGCGCCAATCGGCAAATTCTCATTATCAAATCCAACCGGGAAGGATAATCCCGGGATGCCGGCATGATTGGTAGTGGCTGTCAGCTGGTCAGAGTACGCCATCATTACCGAGTCGCCGTAGACACTTCCGATAGAGAAGGCAGTTGAGGGAGCAGTCGGTGTCAAGAGAGCATCAAGGTGATATTTGCCCCTGGGATCGAAGATATCTTCAAAATCCTTTCGCATCAAGGCCCGTGCTTTGAGAGCCAGGTCATAATACCCCTTATCAAATTGAGCGGCACTCAGGTAGATCCCCATTAACATGCGCAGTTTGGGTTCCACACCAAAGGCTTCTCCCCTGGTCTTGCGGTACAGTTCGCGCAGATCAGTAAAGGATTCTGCTGTCCTATATCCGTATTTCACACCGTCATAGCGCAACAAATTCGAGCTGGCTTCCACGCGGGAGATCACAAAATAGGTTGGCACGCCGTATTTAGTATGCGGCAGAGGAACATCCATCACTATATCGGCGCCTAGCTGGGCCAGGAAGCCGGCCGTGCTGAGGACCGCGTCCTTGATCTGGGGATCGATCGGGTTTTCCACCAGCTCCATGGATTCGGAATCAAAATATGTCACCCGGAAAAACTCTTCCGACAGGCCGATGCGCATCCCGCGAATATCCTTTTCCATTTCTTTCAAATAATTCGGCACTGGCGTCGTGGCTGAAGTGCTGTCACGGGAATCCTGCCCGGCGATGGCCTGAAGGGTCAGGGCGGCGTCGGTCACGTTGCGCGCCAGCGGGCCCGGGCAATCGAGGGAGGAGCCAAAAGCTATCAATCCATAACGGGAAACCCTGCCGTAAGTGGGTTTTAGCCCCACTGTTCCACAAAATGAGGCTGGATGGCGGATCGATCCTCCAGTATCTGTCCCCAGGGAGATGGCACCTTCCCCAGCCGCAACAGCTGCAGCCGAACCGCCGGAGGAGCCGCCTGTCACCCGGCTGGTGTCCCAGGGGTTCCTGGGCACCGGCTTGTAGGCAGAAGATTCACTGGAAGACCCATAAGTGAATTCATCCAGGTTAACCTTGCCTACCATCACGGCACCAGCGTCCGCCATGCGCTCGACCACTGTAGCCGAGTAAGGGGAGGTGTAATTGGAGAGGATCTTGGAACCGGCCGTGGTCTTGATGCCCTTTACAGTAAAGATATCCTTGGCTGTATACGGCACACCGGCCAGCGGGCCGGGGTTCTTTCCCTCTTTGACCAGTTTGTCAATTTTCCCGGCTTGCTGCCTGGCATAGTCCTCAGTCACCAGCGTAAAAGCATGAACCGTAGAAAGGTCTTCTTCAGAGGAGGCTTCCGGCGCATCCACCTGACCGGTCCGCCCATCCACCTGACAGATCCGTTCCAGCGTATCCTCCAGGACCTCAACCGCGGAAACCTGTTTGGTTTTTATCAGATCAGCAATGACATATGCGGGAAGATCACAGGTTTTCATACTTAATCCAACTCCTCATAGGATATATCCGGAACAACGATATAGCCATCTTCCAATTCCGGAGCCTGTTTGAGGATCTCTTCCCGGTTTGGATCCTGGCGGGAGATATCCTCCCGCGGGGCAGCGCTGTTCAGCTCGTCATAGGGGATGCCATGCGCTGCGGTCCCGATCTCGGCATCGATCGGGATCGATTCCAGGATCTCAATGGAGATCATTTGATTATTCAATTCCTTGCGGAGGTATTCTGCTTCGTCTGCCGGCAGCTCTAAAGAAGCCAAATCGGTCAATCTGTCAAAATCCTCAGGGGAGATCTTATCGGTCATAATTCATTCCTTATACTTGTGCTGTCAAAACAGTAACTGTATTTTATCATTGAAAATTTAGAGCGTTTTAGTCTAGAAAATCGTTTTTCTAGTTCAGAGCCGGATCAAAATTTCCTTAAAAAGTGTCATTTGCTATCTGACGCCGCTCCGGCCTGATGGTAGAATTATGGCTCGATAATGAAGGGCAAAACCAGGAAGGATGGTCAAGTATGTGCGGGATTTTTGGCATTGTTACCAAAGAAACGCAAAATCTCGGTCCAATCTTAATAGGCGCTGGAGAGCGATTATCCTATAGGGGATATGACACGGTTGGCGCGGCCACCCTGCCCCAGGAAGGCAAGATCGACCTGCGGAAAGACGCCGGAAAAGTCCAGCAAGTAGCCGAGAAGTACAACTTCAAGGAAATGTCCGGGGACCGGGCCATCCTGCAGCTGCGCTGGGCCACCTTTGGTGCCCCTTCCCAGATCAATTCACAACCTCACCTGGATTCGGACGGCGACCTGGTTGGAGCCCATAACGGCAACGTGGTCAATAACCTGGAGCTGATGGCTGAGTTCAAAGCCGAAGGCATGGTGGTTCGTTCTGAAAACGACGGGGAAAGCTGCGTGCATGCCGTTGAACGTTATTATGACCAGGGCCATGACATGGTGGAAGCTATCCGCATGGCTACCAAAGACCTGGAAGGTGACTATTCCTTCGTGATCGGCAAAGTTGGAGATGACCGTCTTTACGCGATCAAGAAGGGCTCCGGCCTGGTAGCAGGCGTAACAGAGGACATGGTCTGCATCGGTTCCGATCTTCCGTCCATCTTACCTATCACACGCAGGATCCTTCGCCTGTACGACGGTGAAATCATCACGTTCTGGGCTGGTGGATATGAGATTACAAGCGTTGAGGATGGCAGTACTATTGAACGCCTCCCAGAGATAAGCGAAGAGACCATGGAGATCGCCCAGAAAGGCGGCTACCCTCACTTCATGCTTAAAGAGATCCACGAACAGAGCCATGTGGCAGGTGAACTGCTGCATCTGCTGGATAATTCCCCTGATGTAGACCCTTTTATAGAAAAACTGAAAAATGCCCGGGATATTTACGTGATCGCCTGCGGTACCAGCTACCATGCCGGACTGCTGGGATCGGTTTACTTTAATAAATTCACCGGCCGGGCTGCGATCCCGGTCCTGGCACCCCAATTTGCGGCCCAGTACGGAAACTCCGTTGGGGCGGAAGATGTGGGTATTTTTATAAGCCAGAGCGGCGAGACCAAAGATGTGTTAAACGCAATTGAAATCGCCCGGGAACGGGGTATGGGTGTTCTGGGGCTGGTAAATGTTGTGGGGTCGACCCTGATGCTGGTCAGCGATGTGCACCTGCCGCTGGTTTGCGGCTTTGAGATCAGCGTGCCGGCCACAAAGACCTATCTCAACCAGGTGCTGGCCCTGCTGTATGTGGCCCTGCGCTGGGGGGAACATGATACGAAAGCTCTCAACAAAATACCAGAGCTGATCGATCTGGTCATTGAGAAATCAGAAGAACAAATGGCTCCCGTGGTTGAAAAGGTCAAGGATTGGGATGACCTATACAGCCTGGGCTACGGGCTGACCTATCCAGTTGCCCTGGAAGGCGCCCTGAAGTTCAAAGAGATCACCTACGCCCACTGCGAGGGGATCCTTTCTACAGAATTCAAGCACGGCCCGCTGTCGGCAGTTTATGAAGGCTACCCGGTGATCTTCACAGCCGGGCCGGACGATATTCCCTTGATCGTCAGCGGGATCAATGAGGTTTCCTGCCGGGGAGGCCATGTGATCGCGATTGGTCTTGAAGACTCCCGGCTGGAAGGCAACGCCTCTCAAACATTAGTGATCCCAAATCTGGATCTTCCGGAAAATCTTCAGGCAGCAGCCCTGGCCCTGCTGAGCGCCATTCCCCTCCAGCTGCTGTCCTATCACTGCAGCCTGGCGAAAGGATTTGATCCGGATTTCCCCAGGAATTTGAGCAAGACATTAACTGTCGACTGAGATGTTCACCTGACAGACGACCGGGGAAAAGAGACCGGGGTGGCGAGACCGGCGGATGCCTTGCATCCTGACCGGGTAAGCAGAGACGGGGAGGGGGAGAAGTGGGAGACTTGGGGACACTATGACTTGGGGACTTGGTGATTTTGTGACTGGGTGACTGGGAGTGGGAAGGGATACGGAGACTTGGTGACCATGAGATGGGGAGAGGGAGGAGGGGGAAGTGGGAGACTTGGGGACAATGTGACTTGGTGATTATACGATATGGGGACTGGGAG
>JAGHAU010000088.1 GCA_021161345.1 Anaerolineales bacterium
AGGGCATTCGTAAACTCTTCAGAACGCCGCAGTGACAACGCAAATAATGGGATCATATACATAACATACTGACGAATTTTATACGGCAGTGATTTCCCGGCTGGGTCAAATCCACGCGCTTGTTCAGCTTGCCGAACAATATAAAAATCTTCCAAAACCATTCCCGCAGACCGCAGGGCCATGGCAAAAACATAGGTAATAACAAAAGGGACCTTGATACTACGCATCGCCACGATCACATCCCTTTCTCGCGATGTGCTTAAAAAGAAGACCATTGTGAATATCATGGGTAACACCCGAAAATAAACCACAAGTGCGTCCCTGATCCTCTCCCAATAGAAATTTACACCAGCCACTCTTGCCAATAGTTCAAATTCAGGATGGGTACCGCCCATCACTGTATACGACAAGAAGATAATAGTTCCCATCGATATCGCTACAGGAATATATATCTTCAAGGTGCTCATGTTCACCCGGCTGATCCACATAAATATGATAATTACAACCATCAGTCCAATATTCCAATCAGGAGCAGACACAAACATAGGAAATAAGCTCACGATTAAAAGGAAAAATAATTTTACAAACGGGTGAACCGCATAAATAGGAGATTCGTCCGGTACGTACCCCAATAATGTTTTGTTCATATAAAATATTCCAATATAAAACTCCGTGGTAAGAGACTATACCACGGAGCTTTATCGATATTAAACCTGTATGTTTAGGCCCACCATTTCTTTACAAATGCTGTTGTTTTCATAACAACCGGGGACAGAACCTTGAGTAAGATAAAGTTGAAGACCACACCTGCAACAACATTACCACCAAACCAACCCCAGATGAACAGCGCCGTAGAATCTGTGGTCAATAGATCAAAGCCACGCAACACGACCAACACAGACCATAAGGCTCCCAGAATACTGGAGACCAACATAGCCAGGAATAAATACAGATAGTCTTTCCCGGATTTTAGTCGAGGATCTAGTTTGAATTTTCGGAAAACCCAGGCGGGCAGGAATGCCTGCAACGCATTTGCGGGCAGGTAAGCTATGGATACGTAGAATGGAGTACCTGCGACCGCATTAGAAAATAATGGGTAAATTGCTCCTGCAATCACACCCCAGGCACCAAACCAAATTGCTCCGACTTGCTGTACCGCGATTCCGGTCCAGAAGAAGTTAACACCAAAACCGAGCGGGAAGCTGATACTTCCAAAGGCTCCCACGACAAAACCGATGCCTATCAATAAAGCGGTCATCACGATATGGATTACACCAATCGAACGTTTTTCCCCTTCTTCAACTGTCCAAATTTCCTTTCCGGTAATTTCAGATTTCATTCCTTCTGTCATTTCCTTTCCTCCAAATAATAGTGATAAATCAACGAAATATTGCTTTAACCTGTTTTTTTATATGGACAGCACCTCCTATAATTTATATTTCCATTGACCAAAAATTAATAGCTATATTAAAAATATCATAACTTTGTGATATTTTTTTTGATTTTCTAATTTTTAAGATAGTTGTCTAGACATCATCCGTCATATCATTTTCTATCCCATAGATGAATCTCTGGAAATTAACCAACATGAACCAGGGCAGAAAAACAAATCCGCACAGTTAAAATCGTTCCAAAAATGATCTTTTTGAAGGCCAAAGATATTTAAGTTTACTTGATGAAAACATACCGAAATGTGTTTTGTTCCAAAACAGGCATTCCTCAAATTCACGGATAAAAACTGCTCTTAATTATAAGAGCCGTTCACTTTATCCATCACTGGACATGATTATTCTGGGTAGTCTTATTCCCTTACATAATGCAATACTAACGCTTGTGGCGCACCTGATTTATTCCCCCAACCAATAATGTATTATCAAGATGGAAATGTGATTCAAAAAAAAGGCGGTGTTATGAGATTGCCATTGGCATTGATAGCTTTATCAGCCTCTGGAATTGGATCGCCAGAAATCTTGCTGATCAATCCATTATCAATTCCAATATTGACAGTTCTTGATCCCCTGTCCAGCACCGCATTGTGTATACTAAGATCCATTCTGCCTTCTTGATTATTTCAGGAGTATAACATACAAGAATATTCCCTCTTATGATACTCATCCTGTGTGGTATATATGATTGTCCTGCAAGGTACAGCAAGAATTAACTCTGATTTCGTAAGAGAAAATTCATCTATAATCATGTTCATCATTTACAGGATTACAAATAATGAAGTTCAACACCGAGATCCAAGCCTTAATTCGTCAGCGCTACTCCTGCCGATCATATGCACAAACACAATTGTCTATCGATGATCTAGGCATCTTGCGCTCCGCGGCGGACAAATGCCAGATAGGACCTTTTACGAATCAAGTTCGCACAGAGATTATTAGCGCATCTCAGGAAAACACTGCTGAATTAAAAAGATTAGGGACTTATGGTTTCATCAAGAATCCTATGGGCTTTATTAATATCGCAGCCCAAGATACGCAAAGAGCAATGGAAGACGTTGGTTATCTGATTGAAATTCTGATCCTCAAAGCAACTGATCTAGGTATTGGAACCTGTTGGCTGGGCGGAACATTCACAAAGAGCCAGTTTGCCAGAACAATCGAATTGAGAGATGGTGAAATAATCCCGGCAGTAATCTCGATCGGATACCCACTCGATCGCCAGGCTCTGATGGACAGGATCAGCCGCACTTATGCTGGATCCGACCGCCGTTTACCCTGGCAGGAACTTTTTTACGACGGGTCATTAAGTCAGCCGCTAACTCCTCATAATGCTGGTCAATACCAAGAACCGCTGGAGATGATACGGCTGGCACCATCTGCGTCAAATAAACAACCCTGGAGAATTATTCATCTTAAAGATCAATTCCATTTTTATCTTCAACGCACTAAAAATTATCCAGCTCCAGTTTTCAATAAGATCCTTAAGCTTGCTGACCTCCAAAGCATAGACATGGGGATCGCTATGGCTCATTTTGAACTTTCAGCCCTTGCAAGCGGACAATCAGGCCAATGGATAATTAATGATCCGGATCTTCCTCTAGACAAGCCTGGCTTGGAATATATTATTTCCTGGAAAAATAAAACCTGAAACATTTCCTGTTCGGTTTTATAATTTACCCAAATACATTGATGGAGACAAAAAAAAGACATGGACACATTCGATATCCTGTTGTTAATTGCTCGCCCCGCAGCCGGCAAGAGCGAGATCATCACCCACCTGAAAAACACACCCGTTGAAGATCGCATCCAGCAATTCCACATTGGCGAGTTCGAAGAGATTGATGATTTCCCAATGTTATGGACCTGGTTTGAGGAAGATGACATCCTGACCCATTTAGGACATCCCAGAATTCACACAAACCAGGAAGGAAACTTTCTGTACGACTATCAATGGGATTTATTAATCGAACGCATAAATCTGGAATATGAAAAGAAAATTCGTGATCAACCCAACTATCATTCCAACAATACAATTATTATAGAATTTGCAAGAGGCACATCCCACGGTGGTTTTCAACGGGCATTTAAACACCTCAGTAAAACCATCGCGGAGCGCCTGGCTATCCTTTATCTGGATGTATCCTGGGAAGAATCGCTTCGGAAAAACCGGTCAAGATTCAATCCAGATAAACCAGACAGCGTTCTGGAACATGGCTTATCAGATTCTAAAATGGAATCCCTTTATAGATATTCAGATTGGGAGGAAGTTACAGACGATCAACCAGACCAGATCCTGATTAAAGGCGTTCCAGTGCCTTATGTTATTTTCAACAATGAGGATGATGTGACCAGCCAGGGAGGTGATATTCTCTCAAATCGATTACAGGAGAGGTTATCAGTGCTGTTTACTAGATATCGCTCAAGTATTTAAAGGTTGATCGGAAGAATCCGGATCAAAAATTACTGATCCTTCTTAATAATCATCCGTTGCCATTAAACCTCTACAAGATAGGTTAAATCTGCAGAAACCTTGCAATCTGTCAAGTTCTAGCTTAACCTTCCCAAACAACGTGATATTCATCACAAATTCTTCAATAATGCGTGTTGTTTTTACGCATTCTGGTATAAATATACAGTACTCAAAATAAACCCGATTAGACTTTGTTCTCGAAAAAAGAACATGGAAACATATTTGAGCATCTGATAGTTTATCTGTCAGTTTCTGGAGGATTTAATGTTTGTGAAATTCCTTATGAATCCGGATCCCACCAGTGGAACACCGGACATGACCGCAATAGAAGTTCAGGAGTTAATGGACAAGGAAGCAATTAGGTATCTCCCGATTGTCGATGAGGATATGAAACTAATCGGCCTGGTTACAAAGAGTTCTTTAAAATCCGTCATTCCCTCTGATATATCCCAATTCAGTAGATTTGAAGTCAGCTACACTCTTTCTAAAATCAAAGTTCAATCGTTCATGGTTACTGATGTGGTCACAATAGAAGAAGATCTGCCGATCGAACATGCAGCCTGGTTAATGGCTGACCGCCGGATAGGTACCCTTCCTGTTGTATCAGATGGGAAATTGATAGGGATAATATCTGATAGCAACATATTCATCGCCATGACTTCACTGCTTGGTGCTTATGAGCCAGGCATCCGGGTTACTGTTCTCCAACCAGACAAAAGCGGTGTTGTTGCGAAATTAACCAACGCCATTTACGAGAAAGGTGGTTATCTATCTGTATGCGTAGGTTACTATCCAAAAAACCTTGATGGTAAATGGATCTCCGTCTGCAAAATTCAAAACCTTGAACAACAAGATATTCAAGATATTATCAACAACCTGGAAGAAGCATCACTATTGGATATTCGACAGTTTCAGGAGCCTAAATGATAAGAAAACATCACCAACCTGCTGCATCTGTTTTAGTGGTTGGTGGGGGCATTGGCGGTATGAGAGCTGCTGTTGACCTTGCCGAAGCAGGATTAAAAGTATATTTGACTGAACGGGATCCTGGTCTTGGGGGTCGAGTCGCCCAGCTAGGTTATATGTTCCCCACCCATGACTGCGTTCTCTGCCGCGGCACTTCAGATCATGGCTACGGCTGCACAAGGCCAGCCATATCACCCGCGTTCATGGATCACAATCGCCATCCCAACATTGAAATAATGACCCGAACCACACTTAAGCGGGCAGAAGGTCAGGCAGGAGATTTCCGGATCACCCTTCTCAGAGAACCGCGCTATGTTGATCCAACCCTGTGTACAAATTGTGGTCTATGCGCAATTGCTTGCCCTGAGCGCCTTCCAAGTGAATTCCAGGAGAATTTAGTCACCCGTAACGCTATCCATAAAAGCGCTCCACGATCTCTGCCTGATACTTATTACATCGACAAAGGGGATTATTGCGAAGGCTGCAACCGCTGTGTTGATGTCTGTCCCACCAATGCTATCAACCTCGATGAAGAGCCTTGGGAAGAAACCATTCATGTCGGAGCAATTATCCTGGCTATGGGATATTCGCTTACCGACCCGATCGATCTGGAAGAATTCGGTTACGGTCGCCACCTTAATGTGGTCCACAGCATGCAGTACGAACGCTACGTCAGCCGCTCTGGTCCTACAGAAGGTTTACTTCTACGTCCCTCTGACAACACACCGCCCAAGCGAATCGCCTGGCTGCAATGCATCGGCTCCAGGGATCAGAAACACCCCTACTGCTCCTCCATCTGCTGCATGTACGCTACTAAGGAAGCCGTGCTTGCCAAACAAAGGTTGGATGACGTTCATACCCAGATTTTTATCATGGATGAACGTGCTTTTAGCAAGGAATACAACGCTTATTTCCATCGCTCCACTTCTCAGTACGGAGTTGAATACACACGATGCCGGATATCTAGCATCCAGGAAGATCCAAAAACCAAAGACCTTATTGTGCAGTATCCAGACCCGAAAAAGGGGGGGCAAATCACAGAAGGACGATTTGACATGGTTGTCCTGTCAGTCGGCGTTGAACCTCCTAGCGGTGCAACAGTTATCTCCAGTCAATTAGGTTTTGATCTCAATCAATACGGATTTTGCCAGACTGACAAATTCAATCCACTGGAAACAAGCCAGCCAGGCATTTATGTCTGCGGCGCCTTTTCCTCTCCTAAAGATATTGCGGAAACCATCATCGACTCTGCTGGCGCAGCAGGCGATGTAATGCGCATGTTCCAGGATAAATTGGGCAGTTCTTATTCCACCCGGGAATATCCTTTCTTGACCGATCAAGAATTCCCGCCAGAGACCGATATTCAGGGTCAGGATCCCAGGATCGGCGTATTCAGCTGCCGCTGTTATCCGACTATGGAGGGGATCATTGACATCGATGGCCTTCTGGAAAAATCAGCCGATTTCCCCCATGTTGTTCATACCGAAAATATCGAGTATGGCTGCTTTCCGGAGGGACTCCAGAAGATAAAAGACGCCATAAAAAATCACAAACTCAATCGTGTTGTAGTTGCAGCCTGCAGCCACAGAACTCATGAGTCCCTCTTCCAGAAGACAGTCCGGGAAGCAGGGTTAAATTCTTACTTGATGGAAATGGTAAACTTGCGCGGATTTGCAGCCTGGGTCCATCCTCACCAGCCTGAACTGGCTTCCCGTAAAGGTTTGGAATTGGTCAGGGTAGGAGTTGGTCGGGCTGCGGAGCTGGAGCCGATTTACAAATCCTCCATTCCTCCCCACCGGCGCGCGCTGGTGCTTGGTGGTGGTGTTGCTGGTATGACCGCAGCAATATCTATTGCAGATTCAGGATTTGATGTTGTTCTCGTCGAAAAAGATGAGTATTTAGGAGGCAATCTCCATAAAGTCCAATTCCTGGTTGAGGGTGATAACCCCAATAAACTGCTTCGTGACCTAGTAAACCGCATCATCGCTCATGAACATATCACCGTCATGACCAGGACAATGCTCAAGGAACACAATGGTCACGTGGGCGCCTATCATGCTGTCCTCAGCCATCACGACGGTTCCCTCAGCGAGATTTCCCACGGTGTTACTATTGTAGCCACAGGTGGCCAGGAAACCCGGGTTGACCAATACCTGATGGGTGAACATCCTGCAGTCCTCACCTCGCTGGAGCTGGAAGATAAACTTGCCTATCATCTTGAAGATGTCACAGATTTGAAACAAGTTGTGATGATCCAGTGTGTTAAACCCAAAGAAGAAATCTACGAATATTGCTCCCGGATCTGCTGCATCAGCACTATAAAAAACGCCCTTCGCCTGAAAACTGTAAATCCAGATTGCCAGGTAACCGTTTTGTACAAGGACATCATTACCTATGGTTTCAGAGAGCAATACTACACCGAGGCCCGTGAACGCGGAGTCGTTTTTGTGCGCTACGATGATCAACACAAACCAGTAGCGGATCAAAACAATGGACAAATCGTTGTCAGATTGCAGGAGCAGATGCTGGACCGTGAATTGATTCTGGAACCTGACCTGCTGGTGCTCAGCACTTCCATCCAGCCTTCAAAGGGAACCAGAGAACTGGCCAAAATTCTCAAAGTACCCATATCCAATGAGGGATTTTTCCTGGAGGCCCATATCAAAATGCGCCCCATGGATTTCATGGAAGAGGGCATTTTTGTCTGCGGTATGGCTCATTACCCCAAATTCATTGAAGAAAGCATTAGTCAGGCCCAGGCAGCAGCCGGTCGGGCAACCACGATCCTTAGCAAAAACCCATTCCACTATGGCGGTACGGTTGCAGTAGTAGATCCGGAAAAATGTGTCGGCTGCCTGACGTGCATGCGAGTCTGTCCCTTTGAGATCCCGCGCATATCAGATGAGTACACCGGCGTAGGAGAATTGGGAGGTGCAGCCTATATCGAACCCACTCTGTGCCACGGATGCGGCACCTGCACAACTGAATGTCCGGCCAACGCCATCCAACTGCTGAATTACACTGACAATCAAATCATGGTACCGGATTTCCCGATTCTTGGAAGCTGGGTGGAATTATGAGCGATAAAGTATTTGAACCCGAAATTACAGCCTTTATGTGTATCTACTGCGGTTATATGGCAGCTGATACAGCCAGCGCGCTGCGGATCGAGTATCCTGCCAATGTAAAACTGATCAAGCTTCCCTGCACTGGCAAAACCGATACCAGATATCTCCTGAAAGCATTTGAGGATGGAGCCGATGGTGTCTATGTCGTCGCCTGCCCCAAAGGAAACTGCCACCATGTTCGCGGCAATGAACGAGGTGAACTAAAGGTGGAATATACTAAAAAGATACTGGATAATATCGGACTTGGCGGAGAACGGCTGAATATGTATTTCATGTCAGGCGGTCAAGGCAAATCCTTTGCTGAAGCCGCCCAGGAGATGACGGACCGCATCCGGGAGATGGGGCCAAACCCACTGCGTAAATAATTCTGATAGGTTTTCCAGAATAAACAATAACGCCAGCTACCCTAAAAGGACTGGCGTTTTTTTTGTTAAACCGGCCAGTCTACTCAGTTGGGAAGATCATGTGTTTATTTGTTTTTGGATGTGTGAAAGTATCAATTTCTATCTGATAAGCCTGCAGGATGTTTTCCTGTGTCAGAACCTCTTCCGGTGAGCCGATGGCTTTTAATTGTCCATTTGCGAGCAGCACTACCCGATCAGCTGTGCCAGAAACTTGATTCAAATCGTGCATGGCCATCAACACGGATAGTCCTTCCTGTCTAACCAACTTTTTAACCAACTTTAGCAGATTAACCTGGTATTTCAGGTCAAGGTGATTGGTCGGTTCATCCAGCAGCAGTACTGGTGTATCCTGGGCTAACGCTCTGGCCAGCAGCACTCGCTGCTGTTCACCACCACTGATCTCTGCCAGCTTGCGATCTGCCAAAAAGTCCACTTCGGTCTGTTCCATCGCCCATTGGACCTTTTCCAGATCATCTTGGTTTGGTTTGCCGAGAAAACCAAGATAAGCTGTTCTGCCAAGTAAAACAGCCTGTTCCACAGAAAAAGCGCCACCTAATTGCCTTGCCTGGGGCACAACAGCAAGAGTCCGTGCCCGCTGGCTTGGTGAATAGGTACTGACTTCTTTTTGATTGATAAGAACTTCTCCAGCAGAAGCTTTTAATACTCCACTCAATACTTTGATCAGGGTGGATTTACCAGCGCCATTTGGACCAATTACTCCGACGATTTCTCCCTGTTGAACATCCAGGGAAATATCCTTAAGCGCTATCACATCTCCGTAATTAGCTGAAAGCGAACGGATTTGAAGAATAGGAGGATGATTATTCTGTTTCACCAGAAGACTTCCTTCTTTGCCCGGCGCAAAATCCACAGGAAAAAAGGCGCGCCGATTAATGATGTAACAATACCCACTGGTAGATAACCGGGCGCCATAATCGTCCTAGCCAGTATATCCGACAACAAGAGTGTGACCCCACCGCCCAAAATGGATAACGGGATCAGTTTTTTATAATCGCCGCCCCAAACCAGTCGAATAATGTGGGGAACGACAAGACCTACAAATCCGATCACACCTGAAAATGAAACAGCGGCAGCTGTCGTTAAAGAGGCTGAAATGATAATAAATAGCTTCACTCGTTCAACATGTAAACCAAGCTGCTGGGCTTGTTCTTCGCCAAATTGGAGAACATTTAATGAATGGCCTCCCAGTACCAACAGTGCTAATCCAACTGTAAAATAAGGCAATGCGATCACAAGAGGTTCCCATCCAGCTACAGTCGAACCACCTAGCAAAAAACTCATTGCCTGGAGAATCATTTCATCAGATATCAACATCAAGAATGATGTTAGTGCGGAAGTAAATGACCCAATTGCTACCCCTGCGAGAATCAAGGTAGTTAATGGCACAATTCGCCCTACTTTAGCTAACCTATATACAGCGGCGATAGTACCCAGACCACCCAGAAAAGCCCCTATAGGTATCAAGAATCTACCCACCTGGGGGATGGACATCACTATAATAGCCCCCAATCCTGCGCCTGATGCTACTCCTATCAAGTAAGGATCAGCTAATGGATTTCTGAATAATCCCTGGAATGATGCTCCGCTGCCTGCTAGGGCCATTCCAGTCAGTGCAACCAGGATAGTATGGGGCAGCCGAAGATCCAAAAGAATAGTTTCAAAGTAAGATGGCCAATCTCCAAAGAATTCAAACCAGGGGAGTCTACCTAATAATATCCTCAGGGCATTGCCCGGGGGAATTGTCACAGCCCCCAAAGCAATGCTCAACAAGAATGAGAATCCCAATAATAAGGAAATCACCAGGAAAGGACGAGTTTTCATATCTTAGTTATCAAATACTTCTGGGTGCAAAATTTCTGCAACCTGCTCAAACCCATCAACCAATCGCGGTCCTGGAACACTGAGGACAAAGGGGTCAAATGGATAAATTTCGCCATCGACGACTGCTTTGATTTCACTCCATCCCGCTCGTTCGGCTACTATCTCTGGGGTAATGCCGTACAGGTAGTCAGCCAGTAAAATGGTGTCAGGATTCTGAGCCAGCAATTCTTCTGAACTGACCTGTACCCATTCCCCTTCTAGACTATCACCCAGATTCAATCCTTTTGCTCTGGATATAATGAACGAGATGAATGTGCCTGCTCCAGGAGTATAAGGATTGGCCGGATCTGAGGCATCCAGTTCGTAAAAAACCAGGGGGATATCATCAATGGAAGCCAACTTATCATCCAGCTCAGACACGCGATCTGTTAAGGAATTAATCACTTCTCCGGCAACATCTTCAGTCCCGGTTAACACGGCAATATCCATGATATTTCCAAATAGTCCCTCAAAATCAGCCGGATTTTTCTGCCAGTAAACCACTAACCCGAGATCTCTTAACTCTTGAATGGCCTCTGCTGCAAAAATTTCCCCCGCGAGGATCAAGTCCGGTTCCATCGCCAGAATATCTTCCACAGGAATCCCTTCCCACATGCCGCCCAGGTCCACCGCTGCAGCTGCTTCTTCAGGATACATGGAGTTTGAATCCCTGCCGATCAAACGATCCCCCGCACCCACGCTGAACAGTATCTCTGTTAAGGATGGTGTTATGGAAATGATTTTTTGGGCTGGTTCAGCCAATACAATTTCGACACCCAGATCATCAGTTGCCACAATGAGCGTTTGGATTATTTCTTCAGTGGGCACTGCTGTAGGTGGAGTATCTGTAGGCACCACAACTGGCGGATTTGTGGGTTCAGGTGCAGCTGTTGGCGCACAGGCAGATAACGTTATCATCAACACAAGAAGAACATTAAGCATAACTATCGATTTTTTCATTATTTCCTCATCAATCTAAATGATCCATTAAATATAAAATCCCTGTCTCGGACAGGGAAGGCACTTGGATATGGGTTTACATATTCCAGGTTCACACCTCCTTTCCACGAGAGTGTTATGAACGATCAGCAGAGGCGGTCGACCTGGCTTATCGAGATTTAGTATCCTCGAATTACAGTTGCGGGTCAGCGTCTGAATCTCACAGACTTCGCCATTGAGCCATCCCGGAGGGATTCCTGGCACCTGTACTGAATTCAAATGTTAAACTTCAATACTGCTAGACAGCCTCTATTCTATATACAAAATTACTTTTTGTCAAATGAACGATTTCTCTCTAGATTTGGTATCCCACCAAGAGTGTTACACTTGATATCAGATGAAGGTCTTTTCAACCTGCATTCAAAATTAATCTATGGCTACTTTTGATGTCATTATTGTTGGCGGCGGACCCGCTGGTTTAATGGCGGCCGGTCAAGCATCCCTGGCTGGAGCGAATACACTTCTGCTCGAAAAGATGGATTCACCGGCCCGCAAACTACTGATAACTGGGAAGCACCGCTGCAATATAACCAATACCGCTCCCATTGAAGAAACTCTGAAAGAATTCAACCGGGACGGCAGATTCTTAACACAACTTTTCTATCGGTTCTACAACCAAGAGCTGAGGGATTTCTTTGAGAGTTTGGGTGTTCCAACAGTAGAACAGCGGGGAGGAAGGGTATTTCCAACCAGTGAAGACGCCCGGGATATAGTTCAGGCCCTGATAAAGTGGGCTAAAGCGGCAGGAGTAACAGTTCAGACTGGAACAGCAGTAAAAGAATTGGTTCTGCGAGATAATCGAGCCGCTGCCGTTGTCACTGATAAAGGAACCTACAGGACCAGATCAATAATCCTGGCAACGGGCGGAAAAGCTTTTCCGGGTACAGGATCGACAGGAGATGGCTACGCACTCGCCAGGCTTGCAGGACATAAGATCCACTCTCTCCATCCCGCTTTGGTCCCTCTTGTCACAACAGGTAATGTCGCCCGCTCCCTTCAAGGGTTAGGTTTAAAGAATATCAACGTTTCCGTTTTCATCAATAACAAAAAGATCAAACAGCTTTTTGGCGAATTGATGTTCACTCATTTTGGATTGTCTGGCCCGGTCATATTAAGCCTTAGTGGAGTGGTTGTAAAAGCGCTGGATGAGGGAAAAGACGTCGAAGTTGCGATCGATCTGAAACCTGCATTATCCCATCAAGTATTGGATGCCCGCTTGCTGCGAGATATTCAGGCGCTGGGCAGGAAGCAGTATTCCTCCCTGCTCGAAGGATTGCTTCCGAAAAAATTGATTCCGGTTTGCTGCCAGCTAACTGGAATTCCACGAGATAAAAAGATCAGTCAACTTTCCGGGTCCGAAAGACATAAATTGCTTGCCTGGTTGAAAGATGGTTTTCGATTTGCGATCTCTGGTCACAAAGGCTTTGACCAGGCGATCATTACAGCTGGAGGGGTGGATACCAAGGAAATTGATCCAGCCACAATGGAATCCAAACTCGTGAAAGGTCTGTATTTTGCTGGTGAGATTCTCAATATTGATGCCAACACCGGGGGATTTAACCTGCAAGCCGCTTTCTCCACAGGCTGGGCTGCAGGGAAAGCGGCTGGAACTGCCTCCGATATCTAGCTATTTACTCAAAAATCACATCAGTCGGCATACCTGGTTTTAATTCGCCCGTTGGGTTATCCGCCAGAGTGTTGATCGAAAATACCATGGTTTTACGGCCTTCTACTGTTTGGACGTTGCGGGGAGTGAACTCCGCTTGATCTGCAATATAA
>JAGHAU010000140.1 GCA_021161345.1 Anaerolineales bacterium
GTCGTGATCAGAATTTATTACTTCTAAACGCCAGATACCGGTATCGTACCAATAGATATCGATCGATTTCCTAAAATCACTCAACGATATATCTTCCCAATAGGGGTCCAGTTCTCGTAACTTCGTTAAAGTATCCTTTAGGACAAGATCCAAAGTTATTACATCTGATACCTGTTTTAACTGCCAGTTTTTATAATCATCCAGGTTGAGAGGTTCAGTTTGTGCCAGTGGAATCAGGTACTCCATTTCGTTCACACGAACTACATCTATCCCAACATACAGATCAGCACTCGCGCGATAAGGCGCAGGTAAAATATAAGAGAGTAAATATCCGGATAATGTTCCCAGGATTATCAAACCCAGAACAAGGTACCATTGCCTTATCGATCGTAAAACTTCTTCTTTTAATATCCAGCTTTCCATTTATCCCTCCAAGATTGGCAATTAATAACCCAATCTTCTTGTTTTTATCACTCAGGTGAACTTTTTTTTGTATAGACAGTAACCGCAGCTGTTATCAATCCAAAAACAACCCACGGGTTGGGAATCGCAAAAGAATCATAGGAAAACGAGTCTACCATAAATGCAATGATTGCCAATAAAGCACCGGTGCCCCAAAATTTCTCTTCCGAGAACTTGGACAACCATAAATAAATGGCTCCTCCAATTAATGAAATTAAAAACGATAAGTAAGCTGCCGTTCCAATTATTCCCGTTTCAGCAAGCAATCTAACAAAAAAGTTCTTTGCAGTCACTATTCTGGTTGGACCAGGTACCAAGCGAGTCAATAGTTCAGGCATATAGCCTACCTGAACATTCGGCAGCATATCTTGAAAATAGAAAGTATAGTTGCCTAAACCAACACCAAATAATGGATATTGTTGAAAAATTCGGAAAGCAGTTTCCCAATAAATGATACGTGGTCCAAAACCAATGTATGTGAAATACCCCTCTAGGCTCCTCTTCCCCACTTTCTGCGCTTCATATGAAATTTGCAGCCAATAATCCCACATCCGGAAGATATAAACATTTTGTAGACTGATTAAATATAAGACGAAAATCAAAATAGCTAATAAACTACCAACAATGATCAAAACCCGTATCAGCTGCGGAATCCGGTCAAACGATTTCTGTATTTTCCCCAGCCATTTAAAATTCTTGAAATAACTTTCAGCATGCTCCCATTTAGGTCGCAAGAAGATCACTCCACAACCAATGACTACCAGGGCGACTACTAATCCGCCCCGAGAGAGTGTAAATACCAATACAAATAACAAGAAAACCAGTAATATTTTCTCAATGGTAAGCCAACCCCAGCGCTTTTTGTATATAGTTTTGTTCATTAATGCTGCTGGAAAGATCCACGGCAGCCATAAAGAAGTTATTTGAGAAGCAAACCAACTGGGCTCAAGGGTCAAACCCATAACCCGGTTAGGTGTACCCACGTTCATCGTGATATATTTTTGAATATGCGAAATCCTATAGTACCATCCAGGAATGAGATCCAAAACAAATATAGTCTGCATCAACCCCCAAAATATTGCTAATGCCATTCCAGCATATAACCAGCGCAAAGTAAAAACCAGGTCTTCCTCACTCTGAGCCATGAGCGAAACCGTTATATAGATGGCAGCCGAGAGCAACAAAGTAAAAATAGCCCTGGTTATTCTTGCATTCACTGTGGTTTCAACCAGTTCAGAATCAAATCCCCTGATGATCGGCAGGCTGGTCGAGATCAAGGCCAGGGTCAGAAATACTAGAAACGGGATCCAGACTTTTGGTAGCTTTTTCTTCAACAAAGACGGCAAAATATAAATCAGCAGTAAGGGGATTAGGGGCAGAACCAGCAGGGGACGGACATTCACCTTGCTAGAGCTCAAAAAGGACGGGAAGTACCGAAAATTCGTTATAGGCAGACTCAACAAAATACAAGCCCAGAGGATTTTTTTCAACCTCTCGAGAATGCTAATTTCCATGACTGTCCTTCCTAGAACTGATTCTCACTGCTGTCAACATTATCCAGGCAAATAATCCCAATAAGCTGCCGCCAATCGTATACTGGCCGGTTGAGTATATTTGTCTTACCTCGGTTTCTGATGTATTAGGGAGTAGCGCTAAATTAGCAGACAAACCCAGGCTGTCATCAAGGTATTGATAAAAATCCGGCAATATCTCATCCCTGTCTACCTCCAGGATAAGTTTTTCACTTTCCAGCTGGATAACCGCTTTTTCTGCCGAGTCTTGTGTCCCTAAAAACCATTCGGTAAAAGTTTCAACCGACTCATTCTCCCCCGGAATGTCAAAGAATGTTTCCAACGAAAAACTTGCAGTTTCAATTTGCAGTTGTACCCATGTTTTAATTTCTGAGTACATCTCTTTATCAAGCGGGCTGTCCCCGGAGAATTCCCCTAGTTTTGTGATCCACTCGGTACAGGAGGAGGATATTGCCAGATATTTAGCCCTTTGCAATCTGAGCTCACTGATTGCCAGATTTATCGACCAGATTTCTTGATCAATGGCATTTCCAGTTTTACTGATAGCTAATAGTCGTGCAAGCTCGCCGTAGCCTGCATTCAGCCATGCATCTGCAACTTCAACAGCCTGCTCTTTTTGAGGCAATACAACTTCCAGTCGCCAGGTGCCCGTATCATACCAGTAGATATCAGCAGCTTTGCGTAAATCCTGCAGGGTTAGCTCATCTGATTCAGAATTCGCCTGACGAAGCTCCGAGAGAGTTTTATTAAATACGGAATCCGAGGTCAGGATATCAGCAACTTGTTTAAGCTGCCAATTTTTATAATCATCAAGATTCAGAGGTTCTTCTTCTGCCAGGGGGATGATATATTCCAGCTGATTAACGCGCTCAACGTCAATCCCGATATAAATATCAGACACCGCCTGATACGGCGCGGGCACTACATAGGGAATAACAAAACCAATCAATGCGCCAAGCAGAATAAATGCAAGAACGAGATACCACTGGTTTAGTGATTTTAATAATTCATCTCTAAACTTCCAACTATCCATCGTTTTCTCCATGATTATTCAATTTATACAGCCTTATTTTATACCAATTCCACCATCGGCCTACTATCCTGCGGATAAGATATTTTCCCATAAATAATGAGATAATCCTACCTCCTTCCCGCTGGTGTACTTTCCTCATCTCCGGCCAGCAGCGGTCATCAGAAACTGTTGTTTTTCCGTCACCATGGATTCTAAAACTCGCCCATAACTGGGGCGTATATTGGATAGGGGCAATTTTCGCAAATCTGACCCACAAATCATAATCCATCGCAAAATAAAATGAGGAGTCCAGAGGGCCTGATTTTTCCCAAAGATCCCTCCGCCAGAAGGCTGCCGGTTGCGGGATATAGACCCCACCTCGCATCAATCGCTGGTAGCTGGTCTGCTGCGCATTAAACCTCCCCATTCTCCGGCCTGATCCATCAATCAGATCAGTGTCTCCATAGACGAAGCCTATTTCAGGATTGTTCTGGAGACATTCAACCGCTGACCGGATCGCTCCAGGATGGTAGATATCATCAGAATTCAGCCAGGCCATGATCTCTCCCTGTGAGCGAGAAAATCCTTTATTTATTGCGTCTGTTTGCCCTTGATCTGGCTCTGATATCCAACCGGAAAGTTTATCTGCATATTTCTTTATGATCTCCACAGAACCATCTGTTGATCCACCATCGATAACGAAATATTCCAGGGCTGGATAATCTTGATCCAGCACAGAAATAATGGTATCTTCTAGAAATTTCTGCTGGTTATATGATGGTGTCACGATAGAAACCAGAGGGTATTTATCCATAATCATCCCGGAATAATGTTCCAGCTTAAATCAGTGGAGCTGAAGACCTGGCCAATTTTCTAGGGTTTCCTTACTGAAGATATCAGGCGGTCGCCTGTTCTTCAAGTTATAATACCATTTCCCAATAAATCCCAAACCCAGGCTGTCTAGCGCAGAAAACAAGAAACGATGCCAGTAAGTTCGCAACGACGGCGGCCATGTTCTGGCGGCTTTGTAGTAAGTACGAAACGCCTCTCCAGGTTTTCCGCCATCCAGCAGGTATCTGGCGATCATCTGGTATGCTCCTGCCCAAACTTGGTGATAATTTTTCCCAATAATTGCGGCCAAATCAGGTTCTTTTTCCGCCCAATCCATAATTCTGATCACTTCCGCTCCACATTCAGATGCCATGGTGACATTCTTGGCCTCCGGATGATAACGGGAAACGGCCCAAGTCTCGGGGTGATGGACAAATTCAGTCTCCCGGGATAGACGTATCCAAAGCTGGTGATCTAGGAAAAAGTGGTAAGTTGGATCCAAATAACCAACTTTTTCTACAATAGAGCGCTTCATAAAAACTGCTGGCTGGCAAATGATATTAAACTGGAGGAAATCCCGGGTTCCCCAATTGCTGAAACGAAGCTCATTGAGCAGTCGGCCATCCGCATCTGCAGAAACCGCATCACCATAGATCACACCTGAGTTAGGATATTTTTGGAATAAATCTACAGCGGAGGATATTGCTCCAGGTAGATACAAATCATCCGAATTCAGCCAAGCAATAATCTCACCGTTGGCTTTTTTAAAACCCTTATTGATGGCATCCGCCTGTCCTTGATCTGGTTCGGAAACCCACCAGGCGAAATTATCCTGATACTTTTCGATCACTTCCGGACTGCCATCCGTCGATCCGCCATCAACAATGATATACTCCAAGTTTGGATAATCCTGCTGGAGTACGGATTGTATGGTGTCTTCCAGGTATTGTGCCTGGTTATAGGATGGCGTAATGATCGATACCAGAGGTTTCATCGTTTAGTCCAGTCGTTCTCGTAAATCAAAGATCATAAATCCACCGCTTTCTACCAAAACCGGATAATGATTGGTCAGTTCATTTCTTAGATCAGGCTGCTCCCAGAAATCCTTCATCCGGGTGATAATGAAATAGTCATATTTTTCCACCACTTCTTTAAATCTACTTGAATAGGGATCCTGTTCAGTGATTTTTTCTCCGGGTGGTATTAGTCTTTCCAGCCGGGTCCAGTTTTGTAAATTTATCCAGCCGTAGTAAGCCAGTCGGAACCCATAATCCTGACTTAAAGCAATGATCTTGTCATCTGGCGAGACATAACTTGCTACTTTAAAGAAATATCCCGGTTCGTGGCGGAAATCCTTCCTCTGGTAAGTATAATATCCAAGACCGACACCCAGAATCACAACAGCTAAAGTTCCTGCCCAAATCAATCCCCTAAGTTTGATCTTTACCAACCAAGTGAAGACCCAATCTGCTGCTGCGCCGATAGAGATAGCGGCCAAGGGAATTATTGGAAGCAGGTAATAACTATGGGTTGTTACATAATACGATACGGCGAATCCAAAAACGCCAAAACCGATCCAGGTCCCTACCAAAAAACCGCGTGAAGTCTTTTTCCTAATTAAGATCAGACCCAACAAGGCAGCAATAAAAATGACCCAATGCCCTAACACCTCATTTGTTGTTCTCAGCCAATCACTATAAAACGCGAGATCTCCCCATAATTTAGGATTGAACAACCGCCCTTTAAATTGACCCCGTAAATTGCCTGAGATGAAATAACCATACAGATGATAAAGTACAGCCGGTACTGCAGATAAAGCGCCTATCAACCAGATTTGCAGGTCTTTAAAGATATCCCGAAGTTTATATTCAGTTATTACAACTACAGCCATGCCAAAAAACAAGAAAAACACTGAGGTGGGTTTGATCAGGATTGTCCCTCCGGCAGCCAGACCAGCGATCAAGGCCACTTTCCAGGTCCTGGTAGTGCTCCACCTGTAAAAACTCAGCCAGGAGAGAATAATGGCCGCGGTCATCATTGGATCAGGTTGGAATGTCCTGCTGGCCAGTAACCCAAAGGGTGTAAAGAGGTAAAAGATCAGGGCGATAACAGCACCGTCATCTGATATCATCTCTCTAGAAAGAGAATATAGAGCCAATCCACCCAGCGTCCAGAAAAGGGAGGAGAATATTCGAGCGATCCAGACATATTCACCTCCTGCGATCAGATACACAAAAGCAATCACAGTTTCAAAGATTTCCGGTTCCAGTTTTTCCTGCCTGTTTTTTTCGCTTACCGCTACTGCCCGTTCACATTCAGGGACATCAGTGGCTGCGCCATAATAAATTCCCCGGGCAATGATCGCAGATCTCAATTGGCGAGTTGCGGCATAATCCAAAGGCGGGTCTGTGAGATCATAAAGGCGTGTGCCAAAGCCACAAACCAGGATCACCACCAGGATAGTAATCCGCCAGAATTTTGTCGGGCTAAAAATGGTTATGTTTGTTTCATTTTTCATTTATTCAGACACTCCTAGAGAAACAAACCTTCATAATCCGCCTTGGGGAATACATCAAGTTTGCCACCTATTGTTGCATCAAAAACCTGCCTGCCTGCAGCGAGGTAGTTTTGATAAGCCAGCTTGTAAGATACTACAGATGTATCCAGGTCTGGCAGCTGCCAGCGGAAACCCTTGCCAAAGTATTCCGGACTGAAATGGTTGGGGTCATCTCCGTTGGACACTATTGTTTGATTGGCTTTGCCCTTTGTATCGAAGGAATGGTCAACACCAATCAAATATACCTCACTAAAACCCATGCAAAATGCAAGCTGCAAACAAACATATGTAACCGTCGCCCCTTCCCAGAATCTATGCGTGATTAGGTTATTGAATTTCGGTCCGGTATAAGTTGTGTATAGGAAATGGGTATTGAGATCTGGTTGACTGTCTGGAAAAAGCATGTCTTTTGAACGCCAGGATATGAATTTTGGCATCTTCAAATCATTGAAATCGCTGTGGCATTGTTCAATTACCAAGTCATTGACAGAAACTAGAAAACTGGTTTGAAATCCCCATTCCTCGAATGCCAGGTAGATCCGGTTCATCCCAAAAGTATATTCATCCTTGATCAATGATAGATTGGTATTCTTCAAACTGGGTCCATTGCCAATCACAAAACAGCGCTTGCCACTATATAGATTTTGATAGTTTTTTAAGCGCTGATTTGAATTCAGGCGCCAGGGATGGAATACCATGCTTGGTAGGTCTCCCATCCGGATCAAGGCATCCCTACCTGAACGTAAAGCCTCGAACAAGGCGGGAGATGATTCTTTCAAATTATGTTTAATTGAATTCATGGTTATTATTCTGTACTTAATCTAGCTGTCGCGCCACCGTCTACAACCAATGGCTGTCCCGTGATGAAGGATGATTCGTCCTGGTCAGCCAGGAAATATATAGCGCGGGCAATCTCTTGCGGTTTGCCGATTTTTCCACTGACGGTCCTGCGGGCCAGATTTTCCAGGCGTTCTGCTGGTGTCCCGCTGCCAGCATGATCCCGATTTAATCCTGCCTTTAACATGGGAGTATCCACTGCGCCGGGCAAAACACTATTTACCCGGATATTATCAGGAGCCAGTTCAATCGCCAGGGCACGAGTCAGGGCCAACATTCCGCCCTTGCTAGCTGCATACGCTGCAATGTCCTTGGAAGTAGCAACTGCATGGACGGAGGACACATTCACGATCGCTCCACCATTTTTGGCTTTTAGGGCAGGATAAAGCATTTTTACGCTCAAGAACACAGAACGCAGATTGGCATTCAAGACCCGATCCCATTCCTCAACCGTCATATCTACAATCGGTTTGGTGACCTGGATGGCTGCGTTGTTTACCAAAGCATCCAAGGTCGATGTCCGTTCGGCCAATTTCCCTTGGATATCTTGCCAATCACTCTCAAGAGATACATCTGCCTGAACAAAAAGTCCGTTCTGGGGAAAATCGCCATCAAATGGCGCTCGATCGATACCAATAACGATCCAGCCCTTTTTCGCAAAGAAGTTTGCAGTTGCCCGGCCAATCCCCCCTGCTGCGCCCGTGACCACAACATAACGTTTTTTCATAGGATTTCACCTCTTTCATTGATCTGATAATCTATCCCTAACCCGTCAAGCAAGTTCTTGATAGTATTCCAGTGCACCTTTTCCCAGGCTTGCGGACTTGAATTAGCATTGTGAGGAGCTAATAATACCTGGGAAAAATCCCTCAGCTGGCTATCCCCGGGAAGAGGCTCATATTCATATACATCCATAGCTGCTCCGGCAATTAGTCCCTCAGCAAGTGCAGTTACCAGGGCTTCCTCTTCCACAATGGGCCCCCTGGCTGTATTAATCAAGACTGCATCCGGTTTCATCAGGGAAAAAGCCCTTGTTTCAATCAGGTGCTTGCTGGTTTGATTAAGATCACAATTCACGCTTACAAAGTCAGCCCGTGATAATAATTCCTCAAGATTTACCATCTCAAGATCATATGTCTTAACAAACACGGGATCAATTTCACGGATATCATTGCCAAGGACTTTTATCCCAAACGGTTGGGCTCTTCTTACTAGCGCGCTCCCGATATTACCAATACCAATAATACCCAGAGTGCATTCCCTCAGAGCCTTGCCCGGAATCTTCTTCCAGACGCCTTTTTTCATCTCCCGGTCCATCCGGGGGTGCTGACGGGCGAAAGTCAGCATATATCCAAACACAGAATCAGCCACAGGTTCTGTGAAGGCATTGGGTGTATTCCCAAGCATCACATCGAACTCATCACAAGCCTCTTTATCGATTGAATCTACACCTGTGCCCCACTTCGATATAACTTTCAGTCTGGGGATAGATGCCTCAATTACCCTGCGAGTATAACGATCGTCTCCGCAGATCACACCATCATATTTGCCCGCATACTCAAGAAGTTCAGGTTCTTCCAGGCGTTCCTCCACTTCTGGAATAAGTAACTCAAGTCCAAATTTTTCCAGTACAGGACGAAACCTGTCCAGAAAGGGAATCATATAAGGTGCAGATAACAATATTGTGGGCATAAGATCACTCTTTATTTTTCTTCATCATAAAATCAACAATTTCAAAATCCAGGGGAGTATCGATATCCCAGGCTTCACCAGGATTAATTTCAAACAGGTATGGAGAACTCCCTATCCGGTGGCCATTTTTCTTGAGACCAGCTTCAGTAAATAAGTATATACAGGAATTCTCTTCATACAATGGCGGCAGATCCTGAGTTTGGATCAAATCTCCGGGATTATGATTGAGCGCCTTGCCTGCCTGGTCGTACAGACGTGTTTGCAGTCTGGTCACTGAAAAAAGGGAATCGAACTCAGATCTACTCTCCAGGAATTTCTGAATGGCTTTAGAAATCGTCCCAGCCTGAAGAAGTGGATTTGTGCTGTGGGTTTGCAAATAAAGATCCGCCCCGACCACAGACATATCATGGGTTATGATCCGGTTCATCGATACTTCATCCGCCCGCAGATCTTCTGGTCGATCGATGATATTAACTCCGGGGAAGGATGCCCCAATACCCTCTACAATCACCGGACTATCTGTATCCACGTATATCGCATCCAGTTCGGAGACATTCTGCAAAGTTGTAAGAATGTGATGAAAGAGTGGTTTTCCGGCCAGATGGCGGAAGTTTTTTTCCGGCACCCGCTGGGAATGGTGTCTCATCGGTACCAAGGCTGCTAGTTGTGTCATTTTTCGTTACTCCTCACCAGTGTAGCGAATGGGTTCGATCGTCCGGGATTCCGGGATCTTATCTGTAAGTGAGCCCGGAGGATAATAAAACTGTCTGTGCAGTTTTTGATCGATCTTTCCGGAATACCTGTACCCCTGCCAGGTTCCAAGATATTGGACCAGCCGGAACCGCAGGATGCCAATAAATTTCTTCCAGAATATTTTTTCCCGTTGAGCCTGAGCCAGATCTGAAATTGTTTTTTTAATGAACATACCGATCATATTCCGGATCGAAAAGTGACTTTCAGGCAGGATCTGCTTCATGGCAATCGCCTCCCGCCGGTAGCGATTATGGACCTGTTTAATGGTCTCATTATGAATATGAACTATCTCTGCTTCAGACACATAGGCAATTGAATAACCCTGGGTCTTGGCCCAACTGCTCCAGGCTAGATCTTCCAGGCCAGTAATCTGTTCGTTATAAGGATGCTGCTCCCATAGGGACCTACGGATCGCGGCATTGGCGTTGTGAGTGTAGGGCTGTCCTTGATCAGGCTGGCTGATATCCGGAAAGTATGTTCGGAAAAACTGATGTTCAGAAAAATGATTGCTGTCTGCGCCGCGCTGTTTTCCGTAACTTGCCGCTACACGTTGATCCTCAAACGGCTTCAGCAGCAGCTCAAGCCAATCAGGGTATACCGGAAAACAATGGGCGCTGATGATCACGATATAGCGGCCCTTAGCTTCTTGAATACCGCTGTTCAAAGACCGGCCAAAAGTAAATTCCCTGGAATCAATGTTCACAATCCTAAGATCGAATTTACTAGCGATCTCAAGAGTGGCATCAGTCGAGCCAGAATCCACTATCAGTGTTTCCCTCTCTTGGAAGGTTTGCTGTTCAATTCCGGTTAATAGTTTACCGATATATTTTTCTTCATTAAAAGCCCGGATGACGATCGAACAGAGCGGTTTTTTTTCTGACATTAGTTTTCCAGAGGTTATGGTCTACCAATCCTGATCATTTTCTTCGTAATTAAGACGGCTGAGTAAATCTCCAGCAACTGCTTTAAATCGACGTTTGTTATCTTCTGTAAAATGCTCTTTCCAGTTGCCCGGCTGACCTTTCCGGAAGGTCCCTGATTTTTTGGGTTTGATAGATTGGCTGAGAACCTCAATAGCTTGAGGTCTTGTTACGGAAAATTCAACTCCGAATCCTTCGAGGTAATCCAGAAGATCGCCAATCGCCTTTTCTTTATTAAGGATCAGATCCTCAAATTTCAGGCATAGAACATCATCTCTTTCGAACCAACCGAGATGTTCGGCATAACGCTCCCAGATAGAAGGCAAACCCAGGCCGGGTAAATCACAGCCTTCGATGGCAACATTCAATCTTTCTTCCATGGACGTCAGGACATTATTGTAGTATTCATGCATGCCGTGGCCGGTATGGATATCCTTGGCGTAAAAGACATGAGAGACCAGCTGGTCCCGCGGATCCCGATAAATAAAAACAGATGCCCGGCCTGGACCTGTAATGGCAGATAAAAATGGCTCCCGACAGGCAGCGTATCCATACCTGACGTCGCCGGACCTCATATGTTTCAACTCTTTGATCCGTTCAGGGATATCAAGCGGCGTATTACCTTCAAATCTATTTATGGGGGGAAATCCTGGATTGACAAATGGTCCGATCTCAGTCAGCCCCAATAAGACCTGGATCAACAAGTGGGATCCTGCTTTGGGGATGGCATTTCCATAAACAGACGGGGCATTCGCAAGCTCTTCCTTTCCCCAACGTCGAGCAGCCAACCATCTCCTTATTTCCAAGCGGACCAGCTTCAATTGTCTTTTAGTTTTATAGTAAATCTTCATCCTATATCACTCTCCAGAACAAACTCACTCTTATCAATTATTCCACTAACAACACAATCCAATACAGAAGATTCTCCCGGCCTGAAATCCTTCCAGGACAGATCTTTGACCTGCACATATCCTGGTGTCGGGTGCTCAAACAAGAACTCATCAAAAGGAAGTGAAGTTCGATAGAGTTGATAATACAAGAACTTTCGAGCGTACTCGTAATATTCTTCTGGAACCTGGATCTCATCAGCTGTCAAGAAAGATTCCAGTTGATCCTCATAACTTTCCCTCGAATTGGGATAAAACACTGTTGGGTATTGAGTATAGCGTGCTTTTCCAGCACACAGAACCGGGGCCCCCAGCAGAGTTGCTTCCAATCCAATGGATGAGTTATAAACCATAGTGAACTTTGAGCGCTGAATCAATTCATATGAACTGAGAGTTTCATCGGGACCGATCAGTTTGATGTTTCGTATCTCCGCCGCACCGCATTTCTCAGCCCAGCCCATAACACTTTCCTGGCTGCTTTTCCCCTTCCGCATTTCATCCGGGTGGGCTCGGATCACAAATAAGGTATCCGGATACTGAACTGCTGTTTTTAGAACATAATCCAACCATTCAAACATATCTTTGAATAATGTGTTTGCATGAGCCTGGCTGGTATCAAAGATAACATTCGTAAAAACAGGAACAACCGCCTTAAAATTGCTGACAAACGAAAGGAAATCCTCTGGCAGTTGATCCATTTTCGACCAAAATTTAATCCCTGCCATTCTGAAATCGCCTCTGAACCGTTTTGCCAGATAGCTGTCGAGAACCTGGTTCTGCTCATCGGATAATCTAAAATCCCCCGGGATCAGTATCGGGTAGATTGTTGCCTCGCCATCAGTGAAAAATGCTGAGAACGGCTGCAGGTTCACCTCATGGGTAACAACCCGGATGCCCTGTCCCAGTGAAATCCAGCGGACCACAGCTTCCGGATATTGCAAACCATTAAATATAACGACCGTATCAGGTTCGAGATCCTTAATGATCCCGGAAAACTTAATAGCGATATTATGGGCAGAAAGAATGTATTCCGAAAATAAGTGATAGGTGAGATCATCTTCTAGCAGATTATGCCTGCGTAAAATCCAGCGCAAACTCGGTAAAACTAAAGTTCCCAGGGGACGATCCTGATAGCTGAAGGTTTCCAGTTCTTTTACAGATTTTCCGTTCAGGATCTGTCTGAGTTCGGAATCCTCTTCATAATTGAACCAGGCAGTTTGAGCTGCCCCGGTGAATAATCGCGAATATTGGATACAGCCCTGGCATGGAGGAAGTGCTTTGGGATCTCCCAGTCCTGCGCCGAGCACACATTGACTCATCCCTGACTTACATGCGAAGTGGACAACTTTCCGACCAGTTAACTGCACTCCCCAGCTAGAGATCATGGCGAAGGCAGCATTTAGATTTAACCCTTCCAAACGGGCAGAAGCGTTAAAGAAAATAATTGGTTTCTGATTATCTTCCGGAGATGAATGGGCAGCAATCATCTGGTTCAATCGCTTAATGCGGCCAAATAGCTGCAGCTTGCGCATTCCCCGATTGAATAACCCTGTAAAATCAACCATGGTCTTTTCCTAATTATCAGGATCCATCAATTCCGGTTTAATCTTTTTGATAACGTCCACGAATGGGCAGGGTATCTGTCCGGCGCAATTTGTGCAAGCCGAGTTGTTCACTTTCATAGACGGTTTTTACACCATCACCCAGAGCTTCTTCCACCACTCGGATGTATTTCACCAACTTTCTCAGGCCGCCCGGTTCTATGGAAGCTGCCTGGTCTGAACCCCACATTGCCCTGTCCAGGGTGACATGGCGTTCTATCAAGCAAGCGCCTAGCGTTACTGCCGCAACAGTGGTTGGCAAACCGACTTCATGTCCGGAGTAACCTATCGGGCAGGAATACATATCTCGTAGAGTTTGAATCATTTTCAGATTCAATTCCGCCGGAGGACATGGATAGGCACTGGTGCAGTGTGCCAGGATGAGATCATCTGTCCCAACCAGCTCTACAGCAGCTTTGATCTGTTCCATTTGAGACATGCCAGTTGAGAGGATGATCGGCCGTCCCTGCTGGCGCATTTTCAGCAACAAGGTTGAGTCTGTCAAAGAAGCCGAAGCGACTTTGTGGGCTAGCGGGTCAAATTGCTCCAAAAAATCAACCGAGGGTTCATCCCAGGCAGAAGCTTGCCAATCGATGCCTTTCACCTGACAGTAATCCACGATCTCACTGAATTCATCCTTGCCAAACTCAACTTTTTCGCGGTATTCCATGTAGCTGATATATCCCCAGGGAGTATGGCGCATTTTGTCTTTCTGGTCATCAGGCACACATAACTCCGGGGTCCTTTTTTGAAATTTCACGGCATCGCAGCCGGCTGCAGCAGAAGCGTCAATCAGCTGTTTGGCAACTTCAATATTTCCATTATGATTGATGCCAATTTCGGCAATGATATAGACCGGATGGCCGTCACCGACATAGCGGTTTCCCACTTTTACTTCTCGTTTCATAGAACTTTCTCCCAATCTTAATTCTATTTGTTGGCGGACTTTGTCTCGGTTGTCAAATCACAACTTTCCCGCACAGCGCCATAGCCGCCATTTTTACTTAATACCA